>JABDBU010000001.1:0-31441 GCA_013288455.1 Gammaproteobacteria bacterium
CACTGCTATAACTGTTTACTTTTTTGTATAACGAAATTTTCTATTTATTTCGATACTAAAATTTCCATTTATATCTATGATGTTAACCGCGTAAGCTGAAGGAATCCTGAAGGGTACCTCTATAAATGGCTATTTTACAGGGCAATCGGGCTTAGTATATTGAGTTAAAGGTACTAATTTAATAATACGGTGATTCATATTGATGAGGTTGTAAGATTCAGGATGTAAAAATATGCTAAACGAACATTTCCTACTTTTCTGACATCGCTTATCCTTTAGGATTAAAGTTTCTTTATCGGAGAAGTTGTAATGCCAAGATCTGAAATTAATTTTGAATATGATAAAGATAATCATTTAACTGTAATTATTGGAACAGAACGGCTGGATATGTGTTCCGTAGCCACGTCCGATCTTGATAATTATAAGCACTTGCTAGGCAAAGCGGAAAATATGGTTAAGTATACATATGGAAAACCTTATGACGCGCAGAAAACTCAAGAGTGTGTAGATACTTGGGCAAAACGATGGGAGCAGGATAATCCTTTCAGTTCGTTCGTGGTTTCTAAAAATGATACTGAGGAATTTATTGGCACTGTCGTATTAGGTCATACGCAGCGACCAGGTAGTTCTGAGCTAGCATATATTTTTGATCACAAATTTTGGGGCCAAGGATATGGTAAAGAATCTGTTGTTGCTATTGTAAAAGAATATGCACCTGCATTAGTTAAAAAGGATTATAGAATTTTAGGAAATACTTTCACCTCTATCGAGGCCACTACTCGCCCAGATAACGAAGCCTCTGTTAAGGTGTTAGAAGCCGCTGGAATGAGAAAGATTAGCGAACATGAGAAGTTTGGCCATAATCGATACAATTTTTTTGTCACTTTGGATGAGTTGATGCAGCCGCAAGCTGATGTTGCAAGCAAAAATCTACAGTTTGTTGCGCCTTAAAAGATCTTGGTTGTTAGGTGATAAAAATTACTAAAGTTGTCCAATAAAAACAAAGGGGCCCCTATTAATAGTTTGTTACGTGGTGGTCATCATTAGACATGGTTGAATGCTACGCACATTTAAGCAGCACTCAACTCCGAAATGCAGCAGAGTGGGTAGCTGGTACAAAATTGGTACATTCATCATAAGAAGGTAGAAAGTTAAATTGCTAACTGTGCTTAAATTGATTACAATTCAAGGCCCTTTTTGATACAGGGCCCATAGCTCAGTTGGTTAGAGCAGCGGACTCATAATCCGTTGGTCCTAGGTTCAAGTCCTAGTGGGCCCACTAGATTTTCGCCTAAAATCAAACACTTAAATCACTCGTAAAAATCCGAGTCACTAAAGATGGCATTGATCTTGATATAATTCGTTAAGCGTGCCGCGGCCATGCCGTGTAATTTGGAGTGATTAACAATCTTGTCAAAGTTGTATAAGGTCTTCTCGCCACCATCAATGACGGTTTTTAAATGGTAATCATTGGTAGGAACTTGCACATTAGTTTCATTAACAGGAGTGACAAAAATATCTGTAGGCGCAAAGTTGGTCTGTACCATTTCTACCAGATCAGACACGGGAACATTTCAATTCGTACCACGCAGGCCATGTCGTTCTTCAATGATATCTTGCAGCTTGAAACGATTTTGGTATTGCAGTGTCATCTGCGTATCAAACAACCGACTTGCAGCTTCTAAATTAATTTTAGACATCATATCCGAAAAACTAATATTACCTTAATATTGCCTTCAGTTTTTTCTAGCATATTCACGAATTTCTTCTAGTAGAAGTATCCTTATTCTCAGTTCTGTTAGCTGAAAATGATAGGTTTTCTCCACTTAATGCAAGCGGTAAAGCGGGACATCCGGAGATTGTAAAGTGCTTAGCGCGTGCTTGGCTTGAGCTTGATGAGGATTTCAATGAACAAGCCTGCAGCCAATTTCTTGAACAAAAAAACCGGCATGGATTTACTCCGCTGAATGCAGCAGCAAAGGCAGCGAGTGAATTAGCTTGTTCGGTTGATAATAACAGAAAACAGGATTACACCGATGTATTGACCTATTTGCTTGTATTAGGTGCAAATCCTGATATACCGAATAAGAGAGGATATACGGCAAGACAAAACTTTCCTTCTTATGATTCCTGGGATTCCTGGCCGCCGCGGCTGCTTGAAAATGCGGAAGATTCTGAGAAAAATGAATTTAAGCCGTATCTATCTAGCGTGTCGCGTCATGAGAAGTCTTGGTTTTTTAGGCCTGTTCCTTCTGCTAAACCTTTTCATTCTATCGGACATCACCATACTATCAGACATCACCATAGATCTCGACATACTACTATGCACTATGCGCACTAAGTTGATATCGCGCCGGTTAATTTCATTACAAGCGGTTAACGCTTTGTTCCAAACGTGATACACCTCATTTTTAGAAGCATTTAAATAAATGCGTGACGCCTGGTTCAAAGCGCCCTTAATTTTATTCTAAGCTTTACTGTGTATTCTACAAACTGCAAGAGTAAATGCTCTAAAAACGGAGGAAAGCTGCATGCCAAATTCATACACCTATCTTAGAAGAGTAGCTGGCGATAAATCAGAAAATGAAATGCGGGCCGCCTTGTTTACCCTGCAAGAAAAAGAAAGTATCACTTTAAAATGTGGCCTAGAAATAGAATTTCAGCTAACTACAAACACACGATCAGGCCTTACAGACGAAGGAAGAAGTATCTTACTTGCTCATAAAAAGCAAGCTATATTGTCCAAATTACAGGCCACAGTGATGGAACCACATGAGCTAGTGCAAAAGCAGAAAGCGGTGAACTCATTTTCACTCCAAGATGTCTGTTTGTACGAAATTTATAATGATCCGCGGTTGAAACCCTACTTGATCCCTTCTTTTGGCAAGGAGTGTTATGATGGCCATGACAACAACGAAAATTGTGAAGTGAGAACCCAACCTGTTGATCAGGCAGAAATCATAGCACGTTTAGATGAGGCGCTAACAGTTATTGCGCAGTGGGTTAGATTTTTTGGTTTAGATATTTCCCCGAAGTACGGTTTTCAATTCCAAGCAAATATCAGTTTTCACGACGCAAAAACCGGTCAAAATTTGTTATTGGCATACGATGCGCTAACTCCAAAAAGGCAGTTTGAAGTTAGGCGATATATTGGAAGACTTTACTCAAACTTAGCTTCTTACTTAATAACTGTTCGTAGATTTCATAACCATTATAATCTGACTGTTAGTCGAGAAGGAACCTTTAGGTCCGCCCCAGGCAGAATCGAAATAAGAAAATTTTCTGACCTGCGTTGTGCCCGTTCAGAGCAGTTTTTTTTCCTACTTCCATTACTGGCATTAATCCCCAGTGCTTTAACAAATGCAGATCACGACGATCAATTTGGCGAAAAAATAGTCCATGTTGCTAATCAACTCCGGGTTAGTTTTACAGAAATAAGCCAAAAATATACGGTTATGCGTTTATTGGATTCAGCGCTACTCAATAATACGCATAGTCAGCGAGCTAAGCTGTACTTTGATGTTTCATGGGTATGGAAGCCAAGTATGGACCGAAGTCATACAATACATTTAGTTAGGCCAAGAGATTTATATAGCGCAGCGGAAAACATAAGCGTAATGTTTCCAGATGAAGTGGAAGAGGTAACAGTGCTTGCTCAAACCTTTTTCTTAAACAAAAATTTTGTAATAGCATTGTGGATTTTAAAACATCATGTTGAGACGAATCCAACTGCCCTACCTACTGAAGCAATGACTTTCGAACAATTTTTTCTTCATGTCGAGCAGTGGGATGTCTGGAACACTATGTTACAACTTAATGCGCATATCATATCTTTTTTTGCTTCCGTTGAAGTTGAAAATCAGCAATTATATTTTCCAAATGTAAAAACAGAAAGTACTCCTATGGAGTGCAACTACGAGCTCCCTATCATTTTTCCTATCCCACAACTCGACGGAATAAAAGTATTTCGGTCACTTTATGAACTATACATGTCGAACCTTTACCTGGATGAGAGGCAAATTATTACTAAATTCGATATCGATAGTAGCGAATTCCAGCAGTGGCTAGCGGATAAAAAAAATGCATTAATAGATACCCCCTTAGCAGAGAGTAGTTCTCCACATAAAGGTTTAATGCAGCATCCACAACAGCAGTTGTTGTTGGATGGTTACATTTATGAGCTTATCTTAGCTGTTGTGATGCATACTCGCATGGTTGGCCATCTTCCTCCGCAACTACGAAAACAACAGGTACAGGCTGTACATGAGCGAGCTCTACATATGTTAAATGACCGTGCCCCATTTATACATCTTACTTCTTTACAAGAGTGCAACACACAACTAAATGAAAAAAGTAGAGCATTCCTTGCTCAGTCAAAGTTACTGCATCCAGATCCAGAAATTTACCGTCAAGTTATTGAAAAAAAACTTGATATACAATTACGTGACGACCTTTTTACTATTTCGCAGGAGCGTGTACAAGATATAAAAGACAAAGTGCAATACAGTAGAGTTCAAACAAGTTTTTTCGTTGACAAGATAAATTCCACTTTGTTATTGAAGCAGCGGCATCCGAGCACATATGATTTTACTGAAGCGTGTACTGCTGCCTTTGTAGCAGGTGGTGAAACCGAGGTTGCATATAAGAGCACGTCGAGGCAAATATGGGACATTACGCAGTACTCTGCTGCCAGAAAGGAAAAATACAAGCATTTTTATGATCGGTGGGACAAAGAAGCAAAGGTCCGTTTTAAACAGACAGCTCGAACTAAACCCTTTAAAATTGGGTTATTTAACAGTATCACTGCAGAAACATTCAACCGTCTTCCAACAATTGACCAAGCTTCAGAAATCAACTGGATTTTCTATGATGCAAATACGCGTGCTCTTGCTCAGAATGGCGTTGTCCACCGAGAAAGTATTACTTCACAGGATGATAGTTTTGTAAGTAAGAAATCTGAAAAAAATTCAATAAGAAGCCTGGATTATCTTGACCTCGCAAACTGGAAGGCAACTTCAATCAATGCTTTATAGGTGTTAGCTTGCAGCACAAAAAAAAATTAGAAATTTATGCCAGAAATTACCGAAGACCATATAAAAACTTTATTTTTCTCTCGTCCTTTCCTTGAAAGAACTATCACTTTATCGCCATTTCATGGCTTTCTATCGCTATTGGCTTTATTTATAATTAAATATAAATTTAATTATAAACATTTATCGATGTTTTTCATGATGCTGCATACTGGAATACTATTTTACTGCAGCAAACATAATGAAAAAAGAGTTAAAAGTTATAATCGAGTCGAGCAATATTTTGCACATCAAGCCCTCTTAGCACAACTTAAAGCAATGGAAAGAACTCATTTATATGGGTTTTGCCAACTTTCTGACCTAGATGAGTGTAAAAATACACCAGTGACGCGAGAAGAGGGTATTTTTATTGGTATGGCTAAACGTATTGATCAATTAGAGATATGTGATATAGCGAGTACAAAGGAGCTCTATAACCAGCACTACGGTAGATTCTTTCATTTTTGTTATCACTTCTTGCCACTGAAGGTTTTTAATTACTTATGTAGGTTGGTTGGAAAGCCTATCCTTCTCTCGATAAACTACATGGGCGGTGATGATTCTTTTTCTATCCTCCTGTCCTCTAATAAGAAAATCGCGGGGGAAGCTATAAGTACTTTTTGCGACAATAAGCGCCGTCAGTTCCATACAGAAAACAGAAGTAAAAGTTTTGGCACCTATACTTCCGTAACATTGCCGTATCAGCCTGACAAGCCTTTTTATGCCAATGCAAATATCGCGATGTCATGCCTATCGTTCCTAAAATCAAATAAAAAGAAAGGGAAAAACTATTGTTGTCTACAACCAACTGGGTTGTTGCATAACAATAGTTTTTCAGAAAATGAAACTCTGGTTTTTACAGGGGAAACTCTTTCACTGCACGCTTGTTTTCGGAAAGTCATTCCTGTTCCTCTGCTTACTTATCCATTCTTTTTATTTCTTTATTACTGTCTTTTAGGAGCTAGGGGGAAATTTGACAATTTTTTTATACAAGGATCCGTGGTTTTTATCACCAATACACTACTGGTTATGTTATCCAATCGTCATGCAGCGATTTCTACTTCTGAATCTAACCGCTGTAAAAAATATTATGCCTTCACTAAAAGTATAAAATGCCAAAGTAGTAGTGGCGAACAACAGTATGCATTTGGCACTTTATTTGATTTAGATCGCTGTAAACAGACGCTAGACAAAGAATCAGGTTATTCTAAAGTTGACTTACGCATTCTTTTTTTTACGTTAATCCTGCGAACAGCTATAAACAATGAACAACGTAAACACCTTGGTTTATGTTATAATTTGCAAGCATTTTTTTCTCGATCAACGCTCAATTTTTTAAATGATAAAACACTAAAAATAAGCGTATTGATGGGGGGTGATGAAGTGTTCTTACTAGTGAGATCTAATGATTTGCATTTTGCCAATGAAGTGAATTGTAGGATTTATCAAGATGTTCGAAATAAACATGCAAGAATAAAGGGAGATACTTATACCTCTATCAGCATGCCTTACAATCTTGAAAAATCTCATGCTGAAAATAGCCTTGGCTACTCACAATCTCTACAGCGATATAAACAGATGGAAAGAGGTAAAGATTATCGGCAGGAACAATTTTTTGACAAAAATGATCGTTCCTCAACGTTTCAAACACAGCCGGTCCGCACGGCTTTTCGTAACTGATGATCAAAGTCATAGGTATTTAGTCCCATGGGGTAGGTTCACTGCGTGGTCTAATTTTGGGGGAGTACTATGGCAACCCTCTCCCCTCATTGCCCGATTGATTGCCCTGCCCATTCATGTATTTTCACGTCTGTCTTCTGCATTCGGTAAAAATCCGCCAGCTTGCATTTTCCACATTTTTGCATAATGGCCGTCTTTAGCGACTAACTCCTCATGAGTTCCATCCTCGATAATTTTACCGTTATCAAATACCAAAATTCTATCCATTTTAGAAAGCGTAGATAAACGATGCGCAATAACGATAGTAGTTTTATTTTGCATTATTAAATTTAGTGCATCCTGAATGTATTTTTCTGTGATGGAGTCCAGTGATGAAGTAGCCTCATCCAAAATTAAAATAGGCACATTTTTAAGCATAGCTCTGGCAATGGCGATGCATTGACGCTGACCACCCGATAATTTAATTCCTCTTTCACCGACCATAGACTGATAACCACCAGCAAGCTGACTGATAAATTCATGGCAATGTGCTTTTTTTGCACTTTCGATGACTGCTTCATCGGTAGCGTTCATGTTTCCAAAGCGGATGTTTTCCATTAAGGTACGATGAAAAAGGACAATATCCTGTTGTATTAAAGCAATTTGCTCTCTTAAAGATTTTTGTGTCACCTGTTTTATATTTTGATCATCGATGGTAATTTTTCCTGATTCAACTTCAAAAAGACGAAGAATTAAATTTACAAAAGTACTTTTTCCGCTGCCAGTAAATCCAACTAGCCCTATTTTTTGACCTCCTGCAATTACAACATTTTTATTTTTAAATAAATGTTTGCCTTCTTCGTGATGAAAAGTTACATTATGAAATTGTATGCTACCTTTAGAAACAAGCAATGGTTTTGCGTCAGCCGCATCAACAATCTCATGGGGCAGTGCAATAATAGAAAGCGCTTGCTTACATTTTCCAACCTGCTCAGCAAATGATACAAATTGACTCATTAAAAACCATAAATTCCACAAAATATTAATCGCTAAGGTGATAATAAAAGTAAAATCACCAATAGAGACGATATTTTTAGCATACATGTGAAGCAAAAAATAAAGATTTAGACTCATTAATGCAATAATGCTAACACTCCAAAATAATTGCATTTGGATAATTTTCATCTGCATTGCCCCGTCTTTTTTAACCATATCCTGAAGACAGTGATGAATATATTGATTTTCTGCTACGTGCCTAGCAAATAATCTCACATTCACAATATTTCCAATGCTATCTACCATTTTTCCAATCACGGATGTCTTACTTTCTGAAAAAATACGAGCAAGATTTTGAATCCGTCTTAAGAAAATAACGGTAAATAAAAAAAATGCTAAAGCCCATCCCATCAAAATGACTGAAAAAATGGGATGAATAAATAACAACGTGATAACGGCAACACTTATTCCAAGAATTTGAGAATAAAACTCCTCAAGCAGCGTGAAAATATCAATCACACTGTTTTGCATATCCGAAATTTTATTAACTAAACTACCTGAAAAATTATTTTGAAAATAACGATGCGAATGCTGATTAAGATAATTAAACATCTTAGAAATAATATCTTCTCGCAACTTCGGTAATAATCTTAATTTCATCCAGTCTAAAAGACGCGCATCGATACAAAGGCCCACCCAGAGCGCGATATATCCAAAAACGTATGGCTGAATTGCTGTAAATAAACCTGACTTATCTCCTTTAAAGTCCACCACATGATCAATGATGAGTTTTAGTACATAGGGTGAAAGTGTATTGATACAAGCCCAAAATACTCCCAATACAGCTATGACAGATAATAACCCTTTATAAGGATTTACCAGATTGATCACGAATCGATTCAAGGAGAGAGTCGGGTTGTTGCTCATGTTGTACAATACAGGCTCAGGAAATAACCACTCTAGTTATTTAGTCCCATGGTATATAAGTAATTGATGGTAAAGACTTTTACTGGTGGGCCGTGATGGAATCGAACCATCGACCAATAGATTAAAAGTCTACTGCTCTGCCAACTGAGCTAACGGCCCATAAATTGAACGGCAAATTGTAGTCAATTTAGGGTAGAATAGCAATTTATAGAGGCGCCATTAATCATTAATAAACGCCAGCAATTGTTATTTATCTCGCGCAACCTTTTAGCTTGGATTTTAATTTTTGACTTACTTGAAAAAAAACAACCTTGCGTTGTGAAATGACTGTGTTTAGCCCTGTTTTTGGATTTCGCCCAGGGCGTGCCTTTTTACTCCTTACACGAAAATTTCCCAAACCTGAAAACTTGACGCAGTCCCCATTTTCAAGCGAGGCCATGATCTCTTCAAAGAAAGCATCGATTAGTTGTGCCGTTATCGCTGCACTCAGCGTAGGATCGTGCTGTTTTAAACAAGCAACCAACTCCGCTTTCGTTAACACCTTGGACATGATTTTCTATTCTCTCAATTGAATAGAAAAATGCCGATTCAGACCAGTGATGACATTTTCAAGCAAATGATCAACTTCACTGTCGATGAGAGTACGCAAAGGATGTTGCCACAACAAAGCTAATGCTAAACTGCGCCTTCCATTTTCAATTTTTTTATCGTGGTATATATCAAATAAATAGCAATCTGATAACCAATCGCCAGCATCCACTCTCGCTTGTTGTAACACAAGCTGCGCTGGAAATCTCTCTTCTATCCAAAAAGAGACATCACGACGCACACTAGGAAATTTTGAAAAAGGCTGAAAATTGGCCAGCTTCGCCGGTACCATTGCGTCAAACGATAGCTCAAATAAATAAACAGGTCCTATGAGATTAAGTGCTGCTAAAAGCCTAGGGTGCAACGCAGCAATATAGCCTATAGTTTTTCCTTCCTGCAAAATCTGACTTGTTTGACCTGGGTGTAACGCCGGATGTTTTCCTGGAGTGAACTGCACACTAGCGGATTGTCCCAGCACCCGAAACAAGGCTTCAACATCTGATTTTATTGTAAAAAAATCCAGGGGTTGTTGAGGAATACCCCATTGTTCCATTGCACTAGCACCTGTAGCGATAGCTGCTAAATACGATTCTTGCAACAATCTACCGGAACGCTTTAGGAAACAAAGACCGATTTCAAACAATCGTACGCGCAGCTTTTGACGTTTTTGATTATATAGCGCCGCATTCAATAAACCAGGCCACAAGCTCGTACGCATCACAGATAGTTCGCTGGAAATAGGATTTACTAACGTCAAAGGGATTACATCAGGATTAATCAATTGCTGCAGTTGCGGAGAAATAAAGCTGTAGGTTATAACTTCTTGATAATCTCGATCCACTAAAAGGTGACGCAGACGACTCAGTGGCAACCTGCATTCAACAGCAGGTAACAGAGGTAAAGCAGCATGGGGAAAAGACGTTGGGATTTTAGCATACCCATGAACTCGCGCTAATTCTTCGATTAAATCAACTTCCAACCCAATATCAAAACGCCACGTCGGGGATTGGACTTGCCAACCTACTTCTCCCTCTTGCTGTCGAGTTAACCGCATTCCTAAGCGCTGCAAAATGGATTCAATTTCCTCCTTTGTCAGAGTAATTCCTAATATTTTTTTTATCTGTGATTGACGAAGAGGTATGGTAGTGGGTTGCTTATTAACAGCACGACTCACACTCACTACTGGACCACTTTGACCACCGACGATATCGATCAACAGTTGAGTAGCTCGTTCGATCGCGAACGCCGCTAAGTCTGGATCCACTCCTCTTTCAAAACGATGAGCAGATTCACTACTAAAACTATAGTGTCTTGCACGACCTGCCAGTGTACACGGATTAAAAAAAGCACTTTCTAAAAAAATATCGCTGGTTGTGGTAGACACGGCGGAGTAGGATGCCCCCATAATACCTGCAATGGCTTGCACTTGCGTTTTATCAGCAATCACTAAGGTTTGGCTATCTAAACATACCTCTTTCCCATCCAATGCGCTGAATTTTTCACCTTCACTGGCACGACGGATAAATATCTCAGAATCCAAGCAAGCTAAATTAAACGCATGCAAGGGCTGTCCCAGTTCAAGCATGACATAGTTAGTTACATCTACCACGGGATGGATGGCACGAAATCCTGACCGCCGTAAACGTTCCAACATCCACATGGGTGTCCGTGCCTGCACATTGATATTTTGTATAATTCTACCCGCATAGAAAGAACAATCCTCAGGTGACTCAATTGTCACTGCTAATTTGCTAGAAATATCCGCCGCTATGCTAGGAACAGAAAGAGAAATGAACGTCTGATCAGTTAATGCTGCCAACTCTCGCGCCAATCCCTTAATACTTAGACAGTCACCTCGGTTAGGTGTTACATGGACGTCGATACAATAGTCATTAAGATGCAAATAGTCTCGCAGATCTTGACCGATAGGCGCATCGATAGGCAGTTCTAAAATTCCTTCCGATTCATTCGTTAAACCAAGTTCAGTACTAGAGCACAGCATACCCTGAGAAAGCACTCCACGCAGGTTCCGTGCTTTTATCTCAACGCCTTCAGCGAAGGTAGCACCCACACACGCTACAGCAACACGCAGACCAACCCGCGCATTAGCTGCGCCGCAGACAATTGACAATAATGTTTCTGCCCCAATATCAAGCTGACAAACCTGTAACCGTGTCGCATCTGGATGTGGAAAAGCACGAATGATGTGGCCTATCACTACCTTGCTAAAGCTTCCGGATACCGGATGCAGTGACTCTACTTCCAGACCAGCCAAAGTCAGCTGCTCGGCAATTCCTTTGCTATCCAAAGGAAGGTTCACCCATTCGCGCAACCACTGCTCACTTAATTTCATATCAATTTCACATTAGAATTGCTCTAAAAATCGACAATCATTTTCAAACATTATACGAAGATCAGGGATGGCGTAACGCAGCATGGCTAATCTATCAATACCGAGACCAAAAGCATAACCTTGGTATTTTTCAAGCGACACTCCCGCCCTTTCTAGTACATGAGGATGCACCATACCACAACCCAAAATTTCTATGTATCCTGTGCCACTACAAACTCGACAGCCACTCCCTAGACATATAGTACATTGGATATCGACTTCCGCAGAAGGCTCGGTAAAGGGAAAATAAGCCGCTCGAAAACGGATGATTAAGTCGCTTTTTTCGAAAAATAGTTGTAAAAATTTAGTTAATAGGCCTTTTAATTCGGAAAAATTAGCTACTTCATCAAGCAACAAACCTTCGAGTTGATGAAACATCGGTGTATGGGAAACATCTGAGTCACAACGGTAAACACGACCCGATGCGATCATTCTAAGTGGTAGTTTCCCTTGCTGCATCGCACGTATTTGTACCGTAGAGGTATGTGTACGCAACAGTAAGCCATCTAAAAAATAAAAAGTATCGTGCAAAGCGCGCGCAGGATGATTGGCTGGAATATTCAAGGCCTCAAAATTGTGATAATCATCTTCAATTTCTGGACCCTCTGCTACTGTAAAGCCCACGCTTTTAAAAAAATTTTCAATACGCTCTCGGGTTTTTGTCACAGGATGCAAATTTCCTATCCCCTGACCTCTACCTACTAAACTAACGTCTATAGATTCACTACTGAGTTGTTTGTGAACCTCCTGTTTTTTTAAATACTCCGATCGTTCTTTGATCAGCTCCTCTATTTGTCGTTTTGCCTGATTTACCGCCTGCCCCCGCCGCGGTCTTTCCTCTTCCGGTAGCTGTACTAAGTCCCTAAGCTGAGTACTGAGTATACTTTTTTTTCCTAATAAATTTGATCGCAATTGATCCAAATCTGTCAAACGCCTAACATCAGCAACCGCTTGTGCTGCATCATCGATGATAACTTGTAAATCAGCCGCCATATTGACCCATCTTGATTAACTTAAACGATCATATTCTTCTAGGGATACCTCTCTCGCTTCCGTTTCTAACATGACAGGAATTTCGTCACGAATAGGATAAGCCAGACGATCAAATCGACAAACAAGTTCTTGTGCCGATTTTTCGTAAACTAAACTCCCTTTACACAAAGGACAAACTAAAATACTCAGTAGATACTTATCCATGCATACCCCTAATTTTCAGGCTTTTGTGTGATTTGTTCCCTTAAATAAACCGGCAAAGCCTGTTCCACAGAGACTGTTTGGCCTCGTTGATACGCTTGCTTAGCCAGCTCTATCACATCGGTCGCCCTAGGATAACGTCTGGGGTAGTATTGCTGCAACTGATTTTCCTGGAATTGCAGCGCCAATATATCGTAATACTTATCCCAGCCACTCCCTACCCCAATAAAATTAGCTAGCTGCGTCGATGACAATTGGCTCGGCTTAGAAAGCTGAACTACATCTAATTCAGACATAATACCATTTTCCGCTAACTGATAACTTCCCCAATAAATTTCATTCATACGGGCATCCATTGCTACTAAGACCCGTTCTGCTTGAAAAGCCTGATAAGCACCCTGTGCTAAACACTGTAAACTAGAGACCTGAATGACTGGCAGATCTGCTGCAAAAGCAATGGCTTGTACAACGCTCGCTCCAATACGGCAGCCGGTGAAACTGCCAGGGCCTGGACAAAAAGCAATGGCGTCCAAATGACGCAGTTTTAACATCGCTTCGGTGAGCAAGGATTCCAACATAGGCAAGATCAAATGTGTGTGCTGCCGGGCTGCCAGTTGATATCGTTCCTGTACAGCGCCCTGATTCAATAAAGCGGCTGAGCACGCCTCCGTTGTGGTCTCTATTGCTAAAATTTTGGGAGACATAGATAAAAAATCCTAGTTTTTGTAAAAAACAAAAATTAACAAACAAAATAAGCAACGTACTTGATTGTTCGATGCTATTCTTCAAAATGCTGCAGTTTATCTTCTTTATCCTTCCACAGTTCCACATCGACGGGAGGAGCTTTACGGCGTGTTATGTTAGGCCATTTTTTTGCAAGCTTTTTGTTAAGTGCTAAAAAATTTTTATATTTCTCTGGTAAATCATCTTCAGCATAGATGGCTTCCACAGGACACTCCGGCACACAAAGACCACAATCAATGCACTCTTCGGGATGGATGACTAACATATTGGGGCCCTCGTAGAAACAATCCACAGGACATACTTCCACACAATCCGTATATTTACAGCGAATGCACCTTTCAGTAACAAGAAATGTCATCGCATTTTCCTCCAAATTCAACCTAGATCAGCCAAGACACGAGCATGTTGGCAATTTATAGAAGCATCCTCTAACAGAGTATTATATCCCTGATCAAGCTGGTGCCCAGGACCGGAATCGAACCGGTACGGTGTTACCACCGAGGGATTTTAAGTCCCTTGCGTCTACCTGTTCCGCCACCCGGGCATTTTTTTCATGGTATTGGAAGGAAACTTCCAGCATGCAGTCTCATAGATTGGAGGCTAGGGCCGGAATTGAACCGACGTACACGGCTTTGCAGGCCGCTGCATAACCACTCTGCCACCTAGCCAAACCTACAAAAAATGGCGAAACCCCTCTTTCAAAAAGCATGCATGAGCGGGAAACGAGGCTCGAACTCGCGACCTCAACCTTGGCAAGGTTGCGCTCTACCAACTGAGCTATTCCCGCAAAGCGGCTGATATTGTAACGGCACCCTCGATGCTGTCAAGCAGATAGATCGTGCCATACCGCCATCAAGTAAATACACATACTCCATAGCGTTAGTAACGCTGCCAGATAAAGCAATGGATATCCTAGCACAGCAAACAGTAACCATACTCCTGGTTTGTAAAGCAACAAAGCGATGAGTGCAAGCATTTGAACCATTGTCTTGATTTTTCCAAGCCGTGACACCGCAATGCGCGCACGCTTGCCTAGCTCCGCCATCCATTCACGCAACGCGGAAACCATAATTTCTCTTCCAATAATAATTGCCGCTGGCACCGCTAAATAAGGTAACGCATGATCACCCACGAGTAAAATTAATGCGGTCACGACGATCAATTTATCCGCAACAGGATCCAGAAAGCTACCGAATCTAGATACTTGATCAAGACTACGTGCCAAATAGCCATCCAACCAATCCGTCATTGCTGCAAAAGTAAAAATGATGGCAGCAACCACATGACTACCACGAAAAGGTAGATAAAACAACAAAACGAAAACAGGAATTAATAAAATACGTAGAACAGTCAGTAGATTAGGGATACCCATGAAACAAAGTCGCTGTAGTTGGCGTTAAGCTGTAGTTGGCGTAAATGATATTCATTAAAGTTTAACTGGTAATGCTAGCCTTTTAAAGAAAAATAAACGCGTTTAGCTAGTGTCTTACTAATTCCTGGCACTTTTTCAATATCGCCAGGACTCGCTGATTGTAGTCCTTGTAAACCACCGAATTGCCGCAACAATTCCCGTCTACGCTGCTTACCTATGCCAGGAATTTTTTCCAAAAGAGAAGTTTGGCGTCGTTTTGCACGTCGACCTCGATGACCCGCTATTGCAAAGCGATGCGCTTCATCACGAATCTGCTGTATTAGGTGTAAGGCTGGTGCATCTACTGTTAAATGAATAGGAGACCTTTTTTGAGATAAAAACAACTTCTCTAAACCTGGTTTACGCCCGGGACCTTTGGCGACAGCAACTAATACAACACCAGTGATTTGCAACTCTTCCAGTACTTGTTCCGCTTGTTTTAATTGTCCTTTTCCACCATCGATAAACAAGACATCGGGAAGCATCTCTTGATGCATTTTGGCATTTCGATAATGACGTCTCAGTGCCTGTTTAATTGCTGCATAATCGTCTCCTGGGATAGTTCCCTCGATATTAAAACGACGGTAGTCCCTCTTACGTGGACCACGTTGATCAAACACAACACAAGAAGCTACCGTGGCTTCCCCTTGACTATGACTACTATCAAAGCATTCCAAACGTTGTGGTAAACTAGCTAATTGCAATGCCGTTTGCAAATTCTCCAGCTGCGTATAAAAAATTTGCCCGTTTCGTGCATGTGCATCCAGCGCTTGCCTAGCATTTTCGCTTGCCAGTGCAAGCCACTCTCGGCGTTTACCCATCACCTTGTCTGAAATTTTCACCGAATGTTGTGCACGTTCAGTTAATGCATTGATTAACCATATTTTATCCTTCAACCGTTTTTCCACCACTATTTCTACAGGAACCGTGTGTTGGCTTTCTGCTTGTAAATAAAACTGTGATATAAAGGCAGATAAAACCTCCGCATCAGTTAGCGTAATGGGTACCTCTGGAAAATAGGCTTTCCCTCCCAACAGACGACCATCACGAACCTGCATTACATAAAACACATAGAGCCCAACATGATGCGCACAACTAAAAATATCCAATTCTCCCTGCCCGACACTAATCACCTGTTTCTGCTGAATTTCTCTTAAAAAGGAAATTTGGTCGCGTAAATACGCGGCAGATTCATAATCAAATTGATTAGCTGCATCTTCCATTTGTTCTGCTAAACTCGTTATGATCGCTTGATTTTTTCCATCCAGAAACAAAATAGTACGCTCGACATCCCTGTTATAATCCTCCGGGGTAATAAGACCCACACAAGGACCAGTACAACGCTTAATCTGATATTGTAAACAAGGACGTGAACGATTACGAAAAAAACTATCCTCACAGGATCGTATCTTAAAAAGCTTTTGCAGTAAATTTACAGTTTCCCTCACAGCAGCTACACTGGGGAAAGGACCAAAATAACGATTTTCTTTTATCCGTGTTCCACGATAAAAAGACAAACGCGGATAACTTTGTTGCACACTTAATGCAATGTAAGGATAACTTTTATCATCACGTAGCAGAATATTATAGTGCGGCTTCATTTGTTTAATGAGATTACTTTCTAACAAAAGTGCCTGGTTTTCTGTTTCAGTACTGATCGTTTCTATAGCGACCACATATCGCATCAATGAGGCGACACGGCTATTTTTTCGTCCTCTAAAATAACTATTCACTCTTTTTTTTAAATTACGCGCTTTCCCTACATACAGTACTTCCTGCTTTGCATTTAAAAACAGGTAAACCCCTGCACTGCTGCTTAAAAACAGCAAACTCGCTTTTAGATCATCACGATCTTTAAGCATTTTTTACTTATCTTCTGCAGGCATTGCAGGCATTGATTTTTCTCCTACTCCTCCATTTCCATCGTCATCCACCATGCTATATCGAATAGCAAGATGCGTTAGCTCTACGTCGTTATGCACACCAAGTTTTTCAAACAAACGATAGCGGTAGGTGTTGACTGTTTTTGGACTTAAACAGAGCTGCTTAGCAATGGCATTCACTTTGGTGCCTTGTGTCACCATATACATCACCTGCAGTTCACGTTCAGAAAGTTGCGCAAAAGGAGACTTTGCTGCATTGCACACTTGACGCAACGCCATACTCTGCGCAATTTCTAAGGTAATATAGATCTGTCCAGCTACAACTTTACGAATCGCTGTAATCAATTCTTCGGCATTGGTATCTTTTGTAACATAGCCAACGGCACCAACTCGAACTAAGCGATCAGGGAAAGGACCTTCCCTACAAACAGTCACTACAATTATTTTTAATTTGGGGTTGACACGCATAAGCCTACGCGTCGCATCAAGACCGCCGATTCCTGGCATCTTCAGGTCCATTAACACAACATCCGGTTTAGTTGCCTTCACCAGATTAATGGCTTGTTCACCATTTTCTGCTTCGCCCACGACTTTTATATCACGAACGTCCTCTAACAGGCGCTTCATGCCTAAACGCACCAACGCATGATCGTCGACGATGACCACGTTAATCATGGCGTGTGAATACTCCTCTTGTCCATGTACTACGACAGCACTTGGCGGAGGGGCAGGGATTCGAACCCTGGAAGGGGTAATCCCCTTAACGGTTTTCAAGACCGCCGCTTTCAACCACTCAGCCACCCCTCCATTCTAACTACTGTATTTTAGCATAAAGCCATCTAAGATGTAGATCGCGGAAGAAAGAGGGGGAAACATTAAAACGTCCATGCTAATTTAGTCCCCGCCGACGCTGTACAAAAAATTCTCGCAGAATTTCAGCAGATTCGTCGGCCAGCAAGCCATCCGTTATCAAAAAACGGTGATGAATCCCCTGATTTTGTAAAATGCTGAACACGCTGCCCGATGTCACTGATGGGTTATCATATGCTGCAAAAACAAGGCGACTAATTCTAGCGTGAATCATAGCACCTGTGCACATGAGACAAGGTTCCAGCGTAACGTACAAAGTAGAACCTAATAAACGATGATTATTCACCGTTTTCGCCGCCTTGCGTAACACTAACATCTCCGCATGCGCTGTAGGATCACACTGTGTAATAGTCTGATTGCTGGCGGTAACTATCAAAGTTCCATTGAGCAGCAGCACAGCGCCCACGGGCACCTCCCCCTGTTTTTCAGCTTGTTTAGCAAGAACAAGGGCTTTACGCATCCAGTAAACATCGATATCACGCCAACCCATGACACACCCGTAAAGCACAAATAGAGGTCACGGTCACGGAAATTCAATTAGCTTTTACAACCACACTGTTTGCAATGATCACACGCGCACCGACACAATTTACGTCGATGGCAACATAAGTATTTAATCAAGGCCCCCACAGCCAAGATAGGCAACATAATATCAAAAAAACGAGAAGCCACAACGATATAGTCGACATAGTCTGGTTTAGCCATACTGGCTGCAATAGCCATAACCACAGCAACAACTATCACTACCACTGGAAAAATTCTACGATACATAACACACTCTCCTTTTAACTGGATAGACAAAATCAATTCTTGGCTAAAGGGCGGTTGCCATATTACCATACTCTGAATTTCAGGACATCTCTCTAAAGTGCCCTTTAGATGGACATGGCACTGCTCTTTGCCTCAGCACCTCAAATAAACAAACACCTGTCGCCACAGAAACGTTTAAACTCTCCACGGTCCCTTGCATAGGAATGACCAATAAATTATCGCAAAGCGCTTTTGTTAAACGCCGTAAACCCTGACCTTCTCCGCCTAATACCAAAGCAATGGCAGCAGTTAAATCCGCTGTGTACAGCGACTGATGCGCGCTGCTATCCAGTCCATAAATCCATATTCCTAATTTTTTCAATTGTCGTAATGTATTCGCTAAATTCGTCACTGTAATGATAGGGGTTGTTTCCGTCGCACCCGCCGCTACTTTTCGGACCACCGGCGTCACATTCACTGACCGATCACGAGTGAGAATAACAGCATCAACATTCGTCGCATTGGCTGAACGTAAACAAGCTCCGAGATTATGTGGATCCTGAATCTGATCGACTACCAATAGCAAAGCGGGTCTTGTTAAATTAGCAATAACACTTAACAAATCATTTTCTATCTTTCTCGCAAGAGATCTGGCCTCTATTAACACCCCTTGATGTTGTTCTCCATTCGTCCATTGATCGAACTGGCTCCGTGACAACACCTGTACTGCAATGTGTTGATGTGCTGCAAGGTGAAGAATAGACCGTATACGTTTATTATCCCGTCCTTCCTGGACGCAGAGCTGTACTACTCTATGGGGTGATTCTTCCAAGATAGCTTTAACTGCATGAAAACCAAAAATAATTTCTTTTTTAGACATGCGACTTACTTTTATTTATTAGCGTTTTTTTTTCGACTTTTTTTCCTTTTTTGTTTTTTTAATTGACAAAAATTTTTAATTTGTTTTTCATCCGCCAGCTCAAAATCAATCTTGCGTTGATCTAGATCGACACGCCCTACTTTAACCCCCAAGCTATCACCTAAACGATAGACAATTCCAGTACGCTCACCACGCAAACGATGCCGCTTAGGATCAAATTGATAATAATCATTATGCAGAGCGGTTACATGCACCAACCCTTCAACATAGATATTTTTCAATTCAACAAATAAACCAAAGCCAGTTACATTGGTAATAATACCTTCAAACACTTCACCAACGCGGTCACGCATAAACTCACACTTGAGCCAATCCAAAACCTCTCGCGTTGCTTCATCGGCACGACGCTCCGTGGTTGAACAATGCTCGCCCAAGCGGCTTATCGTGACGGCATCATAAATAAAATGCTTCGGCTTACGCTTGGCTAAAACATGCCGAATTGCTCTGTGCGTTATTAAATCCGGATATCGACGGATGGGAGAAGTAAAATGAGTGTAGGCATTAAATGCCAAACCAAAATGGCCAATATTATCCGGGCTATACACTGCCTGGCTCAAAGATCGCAAAAGTACCGTTCGAATAAGATGTGCATCAGGTCGATCAACAATGGATCGTAACAGCGCAGAATAATCTGCTGCTTGCGGAATTTTTCCACCGGGTAAACGCAGGCCTAATTCAGCCAAAAATTCTCTCAAATCAGCTAATTTTTCAGCTACTGGTACTGCATGAACACGAAATAAAATAGGAATCTTAGCTTTTAATAAAAAATGTGCAGCAGAAACATTGGCAAGTAACATACACTCCTCAATAATACGATGTGCCACTGTTCGCTCTACGGGAACGATCTGTTTAATTTTACGATTTTGAGCAAAAACAACCCGAGTTTCCGTCGTTTCAAAGTCGATCGCTCCGCGTGTTTCACGATTTTTCCGTAATAATTCGTATAAAGCATATAGATCGTTAAGATGAGGCAATAAATCCCTGTGACTTAGCGGACAATTTTTATGATGCAACCAAGCCGCCACCTCGTTATAAATCAGCCTCGCTCGCGAATGAATCACAGCGGGATAAAACTCAAATTGCTTGAGCTCTCCCTTGGCTGAAATTTGCATGTCACAAACTAGACATAAGCGGTTTAATTGAGGTTTCAAAGAACAAAGCTCGTTAGATAGAAGCTCCGGAAGCATCGGAACCACGGTATTTGGAAAGTAAACGGAGTTCCCTCGTGCCTGTGCCTCTTTATCAAGCTCGCTTTCAGGATTCACATAATGGCTCACGTCAGCAATTGCCACGACCAAGCGCCACCGCTTCTTTTGTCGTTCACAGTACACTGCATCATCAAAATCTTTGGCATCTTCACCGTCAATGGTTACGAAAGGCAGCTGTGATAAATCTTTGCGCGCCTGATCAACAGGTAATAAACCCTCTTGCAACTGCGTTATCTCTGTTTGCACGGAATCTGGCCATGTGTGCGGAATATTGTAATTACGAATCGCTATCTCAATCTCTAAGCCTGGTGCCATGTGATCGCCTAATATTTCGGTAATGCGACCAATGGCTTGTTTACGAAAACTGGGGTAACTCGTTATTTCAACGACAACAATCTGACCTGGTTGAGCTCCACCTTGATCCTCTGCACCAACTAAAATATCCTGAGCAACTCGGGTATTGGAAGGAACGACAAAGGCCACTCCTTTTTCAGTAAAAAAACGACCTACAAACGAAGGAGTATTATGTTCCAACACTTCGGCAATCACCCCTTCGCGACGATTTCGTTTATCTATACCCACCACTCGTGCTAAAACACGATCACCGTGAAACACACATTGCATTTGACGAGCATTGAGATATAAATCATCGCTGCCGTCATCAGGCACAAGAAATCCAAATCCATCCTTATGACCGATGATACGTCCCCTAACCAAGTTCATCTTATCTGGCAACCCATATCCTTTACGACGAGTTAAGACAATTTGCCCATCGCGCTCCATTGCACACAAACGGCGACGCAGTGCCTCCTGCTGCTCAGGATCCTCCTCTAGACCTAAAATTCGATACAGTTCATCACGTTTGACAAGGTGACCACACTCTTTCAGATAGCCCAAAATATATTCCCGACTCGGGATAGGGTTGGTGTATTTCTCTGCTTCACGCTTGGCAAATGGATCAAGAGGGAGTTTTGGTTTCTTACTGGAAAATCTCATTGTACTCACTTTAAAAATAGGCCCATGTACACCTGAATTATCGAACTTGCTGCTTCAAATTCCATCATTTCAAGACGAAAACACTTTTAAAAATACCTCTTATAAGCCTGTATTTCTATTTTTAAAAACACTCAAAGCAGACCGTTTTATCCTAAACTAAATTCAGCGAGATGTCGCCAAACGCTCCCTGAAATAAAGTGATGGCAACTAAACCGGCTGTTTCGGTCCGTAAAATACGCGGGCCTAAGCATATAGGAACACAGCCAGCGGCTATCGCTAAACTGATTTCAGTTTTTGACCAACCTCCCTCGGGACCCACAAATATCACAACGCGCGGTGCGGAGCTCTTCAATTTTGAAATAGCTTGCACAGCGGTAGGAATCAAAATGGCACGAATATCGGCTTTTATTTCGTTGACTGCTACCACTAAAGGGATTGGCTGGGAAACGGATGGTATCTGCGTTCTACCGGATTGCTCACAAGCGGCTAGCACGACCGCTTGCCAATGTAGTAAACGTTTTTTCCAACGTTCCATAGATAATTTTATACACGAATGCTCGACTAGTAATGGCACAATCCGTGTAACGCCTAATTCTACTGCTTTTTGCAGGGTGTAGTCCATCCTTTCAGGTCGACTAATAGCTTGGCCTAAAACAATCTGTAGGGGAGATTCTCGAGTAATTTGACTGTACTCACCCACTTGTACGGAAACGCTATTTTTTTCAATAGAAACAATTTTTGCTAAAAATTCTCCACCTTCACCGTTAAATAACGTAAACTCGCTACCTACCGTTGCGCGTAGCACGCCGACTAAATGGTGCGCTGCCGCTTTGGACAAATTGATTAGATCATCTGTGCATAGCGGTTGTGGTTGATAGATACGGGTAAGACGCATAAAATGCCTCAGCCACATCTCTTAAACTTTGTGTGTCTTCATCAGCTTCAATCGATTTGCACAAATTATTATGAAAAAAACTATAATACTCATCTTAACGTTTTTTTTCACGGCTTGCTCAAGTTTTTATCAAGCACCTCCCGTCTATCGATCAATGAATCATTATCTACCATGGGCTCAGCGTAAGGCACAACTCAATGCTTTATCCGACTGGCAAGCAAACGGAAATATTACTATACATGCACAAACAGGATATGGTACAAATACGTCATTCAGCTGGCAGCAAATTGGACAAAATTATCAACTACGATTATTTGGTCCTTTTGGCATACAAAGCATCCTACTTGCTGGAAATCCTCGACAGGTTACGCTGTTAGCCCATGATCAAGCCGTCACCGCACGTAATGCAGAAGAATTACTGGCACGACAACTGGGATTGCACTTGCCTGTTTCACAGTTGTATTACTGGTTACGTGGATTACCAGCGCCACAAGCTCGTTATCGCATCAACCTAGATGCTTATAATCGCGCGATGAAATTACGTCAATCTGGCTGGCATATTAACTACTTACAATATACAAATCGTGGAAAAGTAGACATTCCACAACGGATCGATCTTTATAATTGCCAGTGGAAAATAAACATTCTAATAACGGATTGGAATCTTAAATGATCCAATGAAGAAATGACCAGTGAGAGCGAGTATCAGACTACATGTAATTTTTTTACATCCCTAATTGACATAAAAGGCAACAATCCTCAGAATACAAACGTTTTCGATTGGATGTTCAAGAACACATGGTAGCTTTGAGATATTATTCCGCAAGGTTGACCGGTGACAGGTGTCATCTTTACGATCGCCTTTACAAATGTATGAATGGGTTCTATGGAAGATTGGGGTGTCGCCAAGTGGTAAGGCACCGGGTTTTGATCTCGGCATTCCTAGGTTCGAATCCTAGCACCCCAGCCAGTATCTACCGACTAAATTTTTTGTTTCTCCTGTCTTATTTCGTTAATTCATTCACACCGACTTAAGGGGAAACTCTGTGTCAGAGATGATGATCTTTACTGGAAATGCCAACTGCGTTCTCGCCGAAAAGGTAGTGGAACATTTAAACATGGAATTAGGAAAAACCACTGTCGGACGTTTCAGTGACGGTGAAATTATCGTAGAAATTTTACAAAATGTGCGTGGCCAGGATGTCTTCATTATACAACCCACCTGCCCACCGGTGAATGATAACTTAATGGAATTAATCATTATAGCTGATGCGCTGCGTCGAGCATCTGCCAAGCGTATTACGGCAGTGATTCCTTATTTTGGTTACGGACGCCAAGATCGACGCATCCGCTCCTCTCGTGTCCCTATCACGGCTAGAGTCGTCGCCGATATGATCACGACCGTCGGCATCACTCGGATATTAACAGTTGACCTACATGCTGATCAAATCCAAGGTTTTTTCAACATACCTGTTGATAATGTCTATGCCACTCCAGAAATTTTAAGCGATATTCAGGCCAGGCATCTTTATAAAGCAGCGGATCCACTCATTGTTGTTTCTCCCGATGTAGGTGGCGTGGTACGTGCCAGAGCTATTGCGAAACGGCTGAATGACACGGATATTGCCATCATTGATAAACGCCGTGTCGGTCCTAATAAAACCGAGGTCATGCACGTCATTGGTGACGTCAAGGATAGAAATTGTTTATTAGTAGATGATATTGTCGATACAGGTGGCACTTTATGCTTAGCCGCTCAATCTTTAAAAAAAAATGGTGCTAAGGGAGTAATGGCTTATTGCACGCATCCAATTTTATCAGGAGACGCTATTCAAGCAATAGAAGCTTCCTGTATCAACGAATTGGTCGTAACGGACACCATCCCCTTACATGAGCAAGCCAAACGATGTAAAAAAATCAGTCAACTAAGTTTAAGTAGCATGTTGGCTCAGACCATCTGCCGCCTGAATAACGAAGAATCTGTTAGTTCGATGTTTGTCGATTAATCCCTCAGCACAACATCACAGACTGTGGTTTCAACATGGGAATCCAGCTGTCATCAAAAAATTGCCAAACCTAACATTCTAGTTTACCCTGACGGCCGTTCCTAACGCCGGAGGGGTGTCCGAGTGGCTTAAGGAGCACGCCTGGAAAGCGTGTGTAGGTTTAATCCCTACCGCGGGTTCGAATCCCGCCCTCTCCGCCAGTTTCTAATACTCGAATCTTATTTGCTAACCAGCCTGCAAAAGCTTTATAATAAATCGCCTCTAAAAATTAGAAATACAGGCAGTTATAGAAGGCTCTAAACAAAGCGTATGGTGGTTGTATTGGTCCCTTCGCAGCGCAAAGCAGCGAACCCCGTCAGATCCGGAAGGAAGCAGCGGTAGTTGTAGACGCGGGTGCCGAAATATGGCTGGTACAACTGCCGCCATTCAAGGGGATTGTGACACATTGTGAGTTACCAAGTCCTTGCTAGAAAGTATCGACCTCGTTCTTTTACTCAGTTCATAGGGCAGGACTCTATCTGCCGCATCTTAAAAAATGCATTACAAAGTAAACGAATTCATCATGCATACCTCTTTACGGGGCCTCGTGGCGTTGGCAAAACTACCTTAGCACGACTATTAGCCAAGTGCTTGAACTGTCGAGAAAGCGTAACAGCTGAACCCTGTGATCAGTGTACAAACTGCCACGCTATCAATGAAAATCGGTTTATCGATCTCATTGAAGTGGATGCTGCCTCACGGACTAAAGTGGAAGATACCCGCGATCTGCTAGCAGATATTCACTACGTTCCTAGTCAAGGACGTTACAAAATCTACCTAATTGATGAAGTACACGCGCTTTCTGCAAATAGTATCAATACGTTTTTAAAAAAACTTGAAGAACCGCCACCACATGTTGTTTTTCTGTTAGCGACAACCGATCCACAGCGCTTGCCAACGACTATTCTTTCACGTTGTCTACAATTTCATCTGAAGGCACTGTCTATCGATCAGATCCATCAACATCTCGCCACTGTCTCGCAAAATGAAAGCGTCACTTATGAGATGGGAGCATTACAAGCACTAGGCCAAGCTGCACGCGGCAGCCTACGCGATGCTTTAAGTTTATTAGATCAGGCCATTGCCTATAGTAATGGCCATCTGACTGAACGAGATATGAAAATCCTACTCGGTAGTACCGCTACGGTAGAGATCAGCACACTACTTAAGGCACTGATTGCTCATAGTAGTGAGCAGCTTTGGTCGATTAAGGAAGAATTGAGCGCACAGGCTGTGGATTTCATACAAGTAACTGATGAGCTACTCACCCTATTGCATCGTATTGCACTGGCTCAAGTATTGCCCGAGGAATTCAGCCGATCCGATGAAACGATCCAACAAATTTCACAACAACTCTCCCCAGAGGATACACAACTTTACTATCAGATCGTTTTACGGAGTCGGCAAGATCTAACGCTGGCGCCAACTCCATGCTTAGGTTTTGAAATGATGTTATTGAGGATGTTAGCCTTTATACCGTTGAACGACAGCCTAAACCATGTAGCAGAAGAAATACATCCAACTGATAAGCTGCTGCCCGTTCCTTTAGAAAAAAATCCTCCACTGATGGAGTCTACAGAACCGATAAAGGCTACGGAACTCGATAACACAATAGAAAATGCCGTAGTAGACTGGACCCGTATAGTTAAACAATTAAATTTAACGGGCATAACCCATACTTTTGCCCATCAATGTGTTTTACAAAGCTACACCAATAACCACGTTACGTTATTACTGGATCCTAAGCAAACTGCACTACATACATCGAAACAAGAAGAAAAACTAGCTCAAGCCCTCTCCCGTTTCTTTGGCAAGCCTATCACTTTATCGATTCGGCTTGGGAACAGCAACATACCGACACCTGCACACTATGAACAACAACAAAAATTCCAGCGATTGCAGCGCACCACCGAAATTTTAGGGAAGGATCCTACAGTTCAAGCTATTATCAAGACATTTGGCAGTAAGTTGCATTCCGGATCTATCCAATTTCTGGACAAAGATTGATTCTAATGATAAAAACGAGTGATTGTCACCCAGGGGAGGATAAATAAGCATGACCATGAAAATTGATATCGATAACCTTTTGAAACAAGCACAGGACATGCAGTCAAAAATGCAGTCCGCTCAAGAAGCGCTAGGAAACGTCATTGTTACGGGAGAAGCTGGTGGTGGATTACTCAAAATTGACATAGACGGTAAACACACTGTTCGATCTATCTGGTTGAACCCTACGCTGCTACAAGAAAGTAAGGAGTTTATAGAAGAATTATTGGTTAGCGCATTTAATAATGCACTAGCAAAGGTCGAAAAAGCCTCACGTCAAAAATTAAGTGATATAACAGCACAAATTCAAGCAACACTTACTGACAATATAACAGAAGCTTGAGCAAGTGAATTTTACTGATGATGGTTTTTAGTCCATTAATCACACAGCTTATTGCGAGTCTACGCTGTTTACCAGGCGTTGGACCCAAGTCTGCGCAGCGCATGGCCTTCCATGTACTAGAAAATGCTAGGTCAGATGGATCACAATTAGCCAAGGCCCTTGTTCAAGCTATTCAAAAAGTCGGAAATTGTGAGCAATGCCGCAGTTTAAGTGAAACACAAATTTGCGCACTATGCGCTAATAGCAGTAGAGACGGCACTCTACTCTGCGTTGTGGAAACGCCGATTGACGTGATGGCTATAGAGCAAACTGCTAGTTATCGTGGCCATTACTTTGTGCTCATGGGACGTTTGTCACCTTTAGATGGCATTGGACCAGAAGATATTGGCATTGGACACTTTATAAAGCGGCTCAACAAAAATCCACCACAGGAAGTTATTTTAGCCACAAACCCGACAGTAGAAGGTGAAGCAACAGCGCATTACCTTGCAGAATTGATCAAACAACAAGGTATAAAGATCAGCCGCATAGCCCACGGCGTCCCCTTGGGCAGTGAGCTCGAGTTTGTCGATGGCAACACCTTAGCTCGGTCACTTCAGTTCCGCACAGTAGTTTAGATTCGTCAATTTCCCTTGGTAATTAATATACGACTGAATCGCTTGGTGGTAAGGTCAACCCCCCATTTTTAGTTACATGAAGTAGTTTTTCAATGAGACCTACTTATCAAAAGCATTGCTGTATGCGCAGATGGCAACGGGACACGCTTTACACGATAAAGTTGTAGGTCCTTTTGTAGCAGATTATCGGCAGATGCTAAATAGACAACATGTGACTTCTGTAGAGGCTGAAACTGTAAGTGCCAGGTCTTTTGGTAGTGAGCGATTCCTAGCCACAGAGGTGTGCCATTACTAAATTGTGTATGAGCTCTCCAGAGTTTTAAAACTAATAAAGTATGAGTGCTCTGGTAATATTTTAGCATGGTTAAAGCGGGTTTTTCTCCAGCGTTATCCGATATAAATGGAGGGGTAAACGAATCGTGCTGACGTAAACTCAGCTGATAAAGTGTCGTTAAAAACTTTGCCTTATGGAGTGTGTGCCAGCCGCGTTTTTCCAAGTGGTGTTGAATATTAGGTAGTGTTTCAGCCCATTGAATATTCAGCGTTTCTATGGGTTTTCCAAAACGATTCATCCGGTAAATAGGTTTTTGTTGTTTTGCATGTTGCCACCAGTCACGGATGTCTAGCACCGATTTAGGTGCTACATACAGGCGATAATTTTGCAGTTGTTGAGGGTATTCGTGAATAAGATTAGCCCCCCACAAAATGAAAAGAACGACAAAACCGATGACGCCAAGTTTGGTAGCTGAGAATGCATTACGTTGCCTTTTTCGCCGATACGAAAGTGTGACACCCGTGACAAGGCTCATACCTAAGAAAACACCACCAATAATATCGGTCAACCAGTGAGCGGTTAAGTAAATTCTAGAAAATAGGTTTAAAAAAACAATGAATAAAATTAGTCCATAAAGCAGCATTCGCCAGGATTGTACAGCATAATTTCCGACGGTTAACACAGCAAAAAATCCCAGCAGTGCGACACTGCTAACCGCGTGTCCACTGGGAAATGATGCGCCCGCAGGCGTATGCATTAAACCATGAGGACGAGGCAATTGTATTGTATATTTAAAAATGTCTACTAATCCGAAGTTCAAAAGTCCGAGAATACCCCAGTGTAATGCGGTCCAAAAATTACGTTTAAATAGCAAAACTGCCAGGACAATGGCCCAAAAACCACATAACACACGCGGGCTAAGTTCCGTTATCGCAATAAAAAATTTGTCTAATGTAGGTTGCCTAAGACTTCGCATGAAGTAATAAATAGGTTCATTGACATAGGTCGCTACGCTATGGAAGGAAGTACCAAAGGCTAGTAATAGAAATGCTAAAAATAAAAAAATACTGCACAAAGCCAGCGTGAATTGCTTATGTGATTCTGGGAAACGAGGATCTATAAGAAGGGATGCCAATGATCTAAATCGCTGATGATGACATGAAAAGCTCCATAAATAAGCAATTTGCTTGTTTAATAAATGGCTAAACCAGGCATAACAGGATTGTATGGAAGACTTTATAGAAGCGTATAGCAACCAGGAAAATAATAAAAGCAAAATGACGAAGAAGATGAGTTTAATAGCAACATCGGGAGGTAACTGCTGTGAAGCCTGGCCCAGTAGTATGCCGGGCAGCATGTAGATGGGCACCCAAGCAATAGCAGCAATGATGTCAGCAATGAGAAATTGGCGATAAGGCATACGTACCACGCCAGCAATGAAGGGTAACACGGCACGAATGGGACCCATGAAACGTCCAACAAAAATACTTTTACCACCGTGTTTTTCAAAAAATGTTTTTCCTTTTTGCAAAAGTTTGGGGTAACGATGAAATAATCGGAAAGTAGAGGTGCGTTCATAGTAATGGGAACCTATCCAAAAACTTAAAACATCTCCCGCAATGGCGCCTACGATTGCCCACAAACTAATACTAGTAAATTTTAATACGCCGATTCCAATTAAAGTTCCTATTGATGTCATAAAGACAGTGCCGGGAACCACAAGGCCTACAATCACCAAACATTCGAAAAAAGCGATCACACACGTCACCAAGCCAGCTACGAGCGAATGAACTTGCAGCCAATCAAAAAAAGGTTTGATATCAATCAATGTCATCAACTTACATTTTCTCCAGCTGCCTGCTTATCCGCATGGTAGGAAGATCGCACCAATGGGCCACTAGCTATGCGTGTAAAGCCCATTTGTTTTGCTAACTCGCCAAGATCTTTAAATTCTTGTGGGGTGACATAACGTGCAACTGGGAAGTGATGTCGACTGGGAGCAAGATATTGACCTAACGTGAGCATCTCTACTTTGTATCTACGTAGATCTTGCATGACTGCCTTAATTTCGTCCAAGGTCTCGCCCAATCCCAACATCAGTCCAGATTTTGTGGGTATCCCCGGAAAACGCTTTTTAAATTCCAATAACAAAGTCAATGACCATGTATAGTCTGATCCAGGACGTGCTTGCTTATATAATCGAGGAACCGTTTCGATGTTATGATTAAATACATCGGGTAATGCAGAGGCAATGGTGTTTAAGGCAATTTCCATACGTCCTCTAAAATCAGGGACAAGTATCTCTATGATGATAGAGGGAGAGGCTCGGCGCAAAGCAAGTAAAGAGTCCACAAAGTGACCCGCGCCACCGTCTCTTAAATCATCTCTGTCAACCGATGTGATGACGACATAACGTAAGCCCATCTGCTGCACCGTTTTAGCTAAGTTTTCAGGCTCATTAGGATCCAGCGGATCGGGTCGCCCGTGGGCTACATCACAAAATGTGCAACGTCGAGTACATTTGTCGCCCATGATCATAAAGGTCGCTGTACCGTGGCTGAAGCATTCACTGAGATTGGGGCAAGACGCTTCTTCACATACCGTGTGCAAACGATTTTCTCGTAATTTATTTTTTAGTCGATCAACAGCAGGCGTTGTGGCTAATTTAATACGTATCCACTCTGGTTTACGTAGAGGCTCTGTCACTTCGATTTTTATCGGAATGCGAGCCATTTTTGCGGCACCACGTTGCTTTTGTCCAGGATCTAGCATTTGGGTCATGGGTTCATTGAATGTTGGTAATTGAATGAGGATAATTCTAGCATAGAGCGCTTATACAAAGGGCAGCTTTATTTGATCTTTGTGTAGCTCCAATTTATCCGTTAGCTGTGTACCAAAAGCATGTGCTACCATCTTTAAATCGCTTGGTCCACCTAAGTCGGAAAGTTGTGTGACGGCCAATTGGCTGAATCCACATGGATTGATCCCTAAAAATGGTTGTAGATCCATAGCGACATTAAAAGCGAGACCGTGATAACAATAACCACGGTGAATACGAAGGCCGATCGATGCGATTTTTGCAGCATTGACATAGACACCGGGAGCGTCTTTTTTAGCTTCGGCAAAGATCGCGTAGCCCGCAAGGAAATCGATAACTGTGTCTTCGAGTAAAGTGATCAGTGCTCGTACACTTAGGTTTAAGCGCCGAAGATTGAGTAAAGGATAAACGACAAGCTGGCCAGGACCATGGTAAGTGACTTGGCCTCCTCTATTTGTTTTTGTGACAGGAATGCTGCCAGGATTAAGGACGTGCTCCAATTTCCCTGCCTGGCCTAGGGTGTAAACAGGATCATGTTCAATTAACCAAATTTCATCTGGTGTTTCGAATGTGCGTTGTTCGGTAAATAAACGCATGGCCCGAGCCACACATATGTATTCGCTACGGCTTAACGGTTTCACAATAAATTGATTGGCCAGAGTCATGATATAAAAGTAGGCTAGTTGTTGGGTATTACCGCAGAGATTATATAAAATTTCAACCTCGGTTGCTGAATTTCTGGTAAAATTTTCTTTGCCTTATTTTTGGCTAAATAC
>JABDBU010000001.1:31488-44547 GCA_013288455.1 Gammaproteobacteria bacterium
TGGCTTTTCCCTTGATGCAACAATTGACAACCATAGCCTTTCTTTTGCTAAGTGTCACTATCAATGCTATGCCGAATCCAGCGTCTGTTTATTGTGAACAGCATGGTGGAAAATCGCAACTAGATGGCATGTGCTTGTTTCCTGATAATAGCTATTGTGAGGAGTGGTCTTATTTTAGAAAAACGTGTAAACCAGGCGAACATTTTCGCAAATGCCAAGTGAAAAATGATAAAAAATAGGGAACGGCGTTTGGCTTATCTAAAAAAAATGGATGTTCAAATCTGGCTTCCGAAGGAGACACAGCGGATGGTTGGATCTATCAAGATAAAAAAAATGTCTGAGCAGTCTAGTCATGCGCGTGCAGAACAGATAGCTATGTTGAGTTGGGATGCGTTACGTGCAGAGGTTGTGGGATGTAGGGCTTGTAGTCTTTACAAGACACGTACTAATGCAGTGTTTGGGGTTGGTGATCTGAATGCCAAGTTGATGCTTATTGGAGAAGCGCCCGGTGCTAATGAAGATAAGCAAGGGGAGCCATTTGTGGGACGGGCTGGTCAGTTATTGACAAACATGCTGCGGGCAATTGGTTTAGATCGGGCAAATGTTTATATTGCAAATATTTTAAAGTCCCGTCCTCCTAACAACCGTGTTCCGTCCCTGGATGAAGTCAAGGCTTGCACGCCTTTTCTTTTACGTCAGATCTGTTTAATCAAGCCCCAGTTAATGTTAGCACTAGGGCGGGTGGCGGCGCATTTTTTATTGTCTACTCATGCGAGCATGGCAAGTTTGCGTGGAAATTTGTTTCATTATGGAGTGAGCAAAATTCCTTTGTTAGTTACCTATCATCCTGCGTATCTGCTTCGTGCGCCCAAAGAGAAACGAAAGGCGTGGCAGGATATGCAATGTATAAAAAAATACTTGACCCAAGGAAAGTTGTAGCTGAGAAAGAAAGAGGGTTTAATTTAACAGATCTGTTATTTACCTTGACATTGTCGAGTATTTTATTGAGTTTGGCTTTGCCTGCCTATACGCGCCTTATTGTTAAAACCCGTTTATTGATATTAACAGAACGAGTGATAGGTACAGTTAACGCAGCGCGCAGTGAAGCAATGCGGCGTCGAGAGGTTGTCGTGATTTGCCCCAGCAAGGATGGAAAAACTTGTACAGGGCAGTGGCTTGATGGGTGGATTATCTCTGTTTTAATGGAGACCACCGTTGCAGGCGGCTCATCAGGGCGAGACGCCTTATTGCATGTTTATCCTCCGCTCGGTAGAAATGAATTTTTGGAGTGGCACGGTGCTGGGCGAGAAAACTACGTGCGACTCAATTCGGATGGCTCTGCTCGTGGATGTAATGGTAGTTTTGTGGTGTATGTTCAGGCACTGTCGACGAAGTTAGTGTGGAAGGTTAACTTGAGTGCAACGGGAAGAATCAGAATTGACAAAAATCCGGCAATATAGGGAGGACGAACATCCCTAGGGTAAAGTTTAGGGCGTATCATCAAAGGGCGCGCCGAGTATGGTGTTTATTTGAGGTGATTTTTTATGAAAAAAATGATAGGTTTTATTTTTTTTACATCGGTAGGTGTATACGCGTCTGGCGTGCCGACAGGATCACTCGGTGATTTGTCCGATCAGCTTTTTGTACCACTATCTGTGCTAGTTTCAACTATCTATAATATCAGCTTGGTTGTAGGTATTGCTCTGTTGTTTGGTGCGCTTATTCAATACAAAAACCACAGAGAAAATCCAGGGCAAGTCGTGATTAGTCGGCCGATTCTGTTATTGGTATTCGGTTTAATTTTAATTGTTTTACCTCTTCTTGCAAAATTTTCAGCAAGTGCGCATTTAGTTTCTAGGGTTGTTTAAATGAAGATATTAATCAGTAATGACGACGGTGTGCACGCACCAGGTATTGGTGTTTTAGCAAAAGCGCTTGCTCAAATTGCAGAAGTTACCGTGATCGCCCCGGACCGTGATCGCAGTGGAGCGAGTAATTCATTAACACTAGAGCACCCCGTGCGGATTAGATATTTAGATAAGAAAATCATTAGCGTGCAGGGAACGCCTACTGACTGTGTCCATTTGGCTTTAACGGGATTGCTAGCACAGGATGAAATACCCGATCTGGTTGTATCGGGCATCAATGCAGGTTCCAATTTAGGTGAAGATGTTTTTTATTCTGGGACTGTAGCGGCAGCAATGGAGGGTCGATTTTTGGGTGTTCCATCAATCGCTTTTTCTATCGATGGGTGCGAGCCTGCCCACTACTCAACTGCTGCCGAAGTAGCTAAACAACTGGTGCAGCTTTTATATGAAAAACCAATTGCTGAAAAAACTATTCTAAACGTCAATATTCCGGATGTTGCTTTCGCCGATTTGAATGGATTTACAGTAACTCGCTTAGGTACTCGCCATAAGGCAGACAAACTGATGTCGGGTAAAGATCCTCGCGGTCATGCAATTTACTGGATAGGAGCGTCGGGCAAAGAGGCCAATGCAGGAGAAGGGACCGATTTTTACGCGCTAGGACGACAGCAGGTTAGTATTACACCCTTGCAATTGGATTTAACACACTACGCAGTTTGTGAGCAACTGGTGCATTGGATTGCGCCTCATAATAGTCATGACAGTTGAGCACCGATGTACACTTTGGGACCTAGAGTTGTCATTTTTCTGATGAAATTTTCGCTCCCTTTAAACAGTGTAAATAATTGACCGTAATGATATAAATCTTGCATATTGTATTATTACCATTTATCTTATATGCATTAGCGGAACACGCAGTAGGCGATGCTTTTTAGTTGCGTAACTTGTTTGATAGGATAGCGACGCATTATAGAAGTGCCGTAATGTTGTCCTTAATGTTTTCTGCTGTCGTTTACTTATCTTAAGTTTTCATCCTAGGTTTTGAAAAAAGCTTAGTCTTATCTGACCGAAGAACAATTCAAATTTAGCACCACTCCGACACATTATGTTAATAGGGAGAATTGACCATGCCTAGTGCGAAAAGGAACCAAACAGTTGGGGGGGTAGTTAAAGTTGGAAGGGTAATTAAAAAGAATGGTAGGCCAACAACAGAAGTTTTTAAAAATAAACCAGAAGAATTTTTGGTCAGTAAGGAAGCAACTGCCGAATCCGATGTTGAAACACCTCCCGTTCACAAACCTGCAAGGCGAGATGAAACACTAGGCGCAACGCAATTATACCTGAATGAAATTGGGTTTTCTCCTTTGTTAACGGCAGAAGAAGAAGTGTATTACGCACGTTTGATTGCAAAAGGCGACCAAGATGCACGTAAACGAATGATTGAAAGTAATTTGCGTTTAGTAGTGAAGGTTGCCAGACATTACAACAATCGTGGTTTGCAATTTTTGGATTTGATAGAAGAAGGTAATCTAGGCTTAATGCATGCTGTAGAAAAATTCGATCCGGAAAGAGGTTTTCGTTTTTCTACTTATGCAGTATGGTGGGTTCGGCAATCCATTGAACGTGCGATCATGAACCAGGCTAGAACGGTTCGATTACCCATTCATGTAGTGAAGGAATTAAATATTTACCTACAAGCTGCCAGAGAGTTGACACAAAAGCTAGACCATAAGCCCACGGCGGATGAGATCGCCAAATGGTTAGACAGGCCCTTTGAAGAAGTAGAAAGGATGCTAGGCTTGAACGAGCACATCACATCCGTTGATGCACCGGCAAGTAGCGAAGCGGATAAGCCTTTACTAGAGACCTTATCTGATAATCGTGAAAACGATCCAGAACACATCTTAGAAGATGAAAATTTACGTAAAAGGTTAGAAAATTGGTTAAAGGCACTGACGACCAATCAGCGGGAAGTGATTGCCAGGCGTTACGGTCTACTGGGATGTGATCGTATGACGCTAGAAGAGGTGGGTGAGGTCATCGGTTTAACGCGAGAAAGAGTTCGCCAGATCCAAGTAGAGGGGTTAAAGGCATTGCGGAAAATTATGGAAGAACAGGGCTTTTCAGCAAGTCTACTGTACGATAATTAATAAACGAAATTTTTCCGGTGGCTATGGGTGGGCTCGAACCACCGACCCCAGCATTATGAGTGCTGTGCTCTAACCAACTGAGCTACATAGCCAAAACGGTTACTCATTGTGCTCAAGCACAGATAAACCGTCAAGCTCAACAATACAGATGAGCTTCTGTACTCAGCGCAAACGAGGCCTTCTTTCCCCCTCCACATTGATCTGGCTCACCTCTGCTTGTCTCCTACTAATCATCTGCGCTTTTGTCACCTCAAGCCTTCTCGCTATAGCTCGAATTATCCTAGTGAACCTACCTAGTCCCATTCGATCAGCATCTTGATCAGCATCTTGATCAGCATCTTGATCAGATTCGTTTTTTAATATTGTATAAGGCATAGCTTCCAACCAGGTCTTTTTTTTCTGGAATTGTGTTTCAAAATTGGCTAATCTAGCCTGACTCCCCCATGGATTAGGATTAAAATTATCATTATCCAGCAATTGTCTTTTCATCTGCAAAACATCAGCAAATAATGCATTGTATACGGAGTCTGCCTCTTCCGTAGACAACAGCCACTTTTTGCTATTTTTCAAATCATCCAAATATTTACTTAATTTATCCGCTATCTCTTTTATGGATTGTACGTGTATCACCTGAGCCGATGGTACCCAAGAACCATCTTCCTGACGACACAAATGAGATAGCTCTGCTGGCTCTGCTGGCTCTGCTGGCAACAATATTGACACATAAGTTATAATTTTCAGATTTTGATCGTGCATTATCGTCTCAGAACAATATTCAGTAATAGCTTTTTGAGCATACTGGTTGTTTTTAGCCGCCTTTTCTTGTTCATCATCACCCGCTGCTAAAAAAGCTACTAGCTCTCGGTACTCCTTAGCATACTTACGCATTACATCAGCCGCTGCGTCGAATAGAGTTGAATAAAAGAGAATTCTCTGTAAAAGAGGCATGCCCTCTACAAACTGCGGCTCGAAATAACTTTCAAGATATGCTTTCCCTCGTGCAGAGTCATAGCGCAAGCCATTTTTCTGTAGGGAATGAGGATCATCAGATAAGCCTTTATTCATTGCTTCCGTTAGATTCAGGGCATTACCCTGATCATCCTTCAAACACTCTGTATTCTTAACCGCTCTATCTTGATCTGTTCTAGATGATAATTTATCGAGCAAGCACTCTATAAACATATTTTTGATCTCTTGCTGCGGAAGATGACCATTTTCACATTCTTGCATTTTAAATATTTTAAAATTACGCTCATCTTCTTGGCATTTTTGGTACTCTGCTGTACACCAAAAAATATCTTCTCCACCACGAATCAATGTTATTTTTTTTTTGGTCGCCCTGGGCAGGTATAATAATCGTTTCACCCAGTGCATCAGGAACAATGCCAGCCTGTATAGCTTTGAAGTTCTCGGAGAACGTCACTTGCTGGCCTTCATCCAGCTGATTTTTGTATGGTTCAATATATCTTTTAGACAGCCAGCCATCTGGCGACATTACCCCGCGTGAAGCAAAAGATATCGCGTAATATAAAATTTTATGAATAGTTTGATCGCTACGGATCGCTCTAGTTCCAGGAATGTCCCACAAGTGAAATTGCTCTAGAGTGCTCTGCATTGCCGCCCTGCTGCTCTCCCGGTTCGTCCAGTGTTCTAGATCAGGATTTTTCTGTAATGTAGCATATTCACTTAAGGCCTGAATAAAGGAATTTTTGAATTCCTGGCGAGTATATGCTGTAATTTCCTGGAACTTTAGTGTACGGAGATTTTCATTATCTTTTGTCTCTGTATCTTTAGGCATCTGATTAACCATCTAATTGTATAATTATCAAGATCTTTAATCGATTTTATTGATTTTGTCAACCCCCATTTTTAGTACAACGCATAAGTAGGAACCAATTGCTCCCCAGCAAATGCCCACGAGGTTAAATTCCTGAGAGATTCGTGAACACTACGGCATTCCCAGTGCAAACAATGCACCCTCCAACAATACCTCTGTCTGCGGAAAAGAGTTAGTAGCGTGCACAAAAAAAGTCTTACCCTTGCTGGGCCGTGAATTGATTGAGACTATGAGTCTACTATACGATGCGCTAATTCAGTCGAAAAGCCTAAATAATTTGAAGGAGTAAGGTTGAGTAGTTGTTGCTTTGCCTCTTCCGGAAGATAAAGTCCGCGAATAAACCGAGAGAGTGTATCTTGGTTTAGTTTTTTTCCATGTGTGAGTTCCTTGAGTTGTTCATAGGGCAAATGTGCACCGTATCTTCGTAAAACGGTTTGCACAGCTTCGGCAAGTATTTCCCAATGTTGATGGAGATCGTCGGCTAGTCTTTTGTCGTCGATAGTGATTTTATTCAAACCGGTCAGCAGATTTTTATAAGCAAGTAAACTGTAAGAAAAAGCAACGCCCAAATTGCGTAGTAAGGTAGAATCTCTGAGATCTCTTTGCCAGCGTGAAATGGGAAGGGTATTGGAAAAATACTGGTATAAATGATTCGCTAAGCCAAGATTGCTTTCTGTGTTTTCAAAATCAATAGGGTTTACTTTATGAGGCATTGTCGAAGAACCCGTTTCTGTTGCTTCAGTTTTTTGTTTAAAATAGCCTAGAGAAATGTATCCCCACATGTCGGCGGACAGGTTGATTAAAACTGTACCGAGTCGTCTCAGTGCGTCACAATATTCAGCAATGTAATCATGCGGTTCAATTTGTGTAGTATAGGGGTTCCAATCCAATCCAAAACTTTCAACAAACTGTTTCGAGACCTCTAGCCAAGGAACGTTAGGATAGGCAACACGATGTGCATTATAGTTACCAACGGCGCCATTGAATTTTCCCCGAAGTGTAATTTGTGAAAATTTTTTAAGTTGTATAGTTAAACGAGCTATAAAATTAGCCAGCTCTTTACCCATTGTAGTCGGTATTGCCGCTTGTCCATGGGTACGGGCGAGCATCGCGTGCTCCGCATAATGTTGGGTTAAAAATTTCAACTGCTGCAGAATTTTTTGAATGCAAGGGATTAAACAGTCTTCTCTAGCCTTTTTTAACATCAAAGCATAGGCTAGGTTGTTGATATCATCCGACGTACAGCCAAAATGAACGTATTCACAGTAACTGTTTAATTCGGAATTTTCTCTGATTTTTTCTTTTAAAAAATATTCGACAGCTTTGACATCGTGATGTGTGGTGGTTTCTAAGACCTTAATCCGTTGTGCATCATGGTGGCTAAAATTTTCAAAAATGGCATTGAGTTGTTGGCTTGCTTTTTCTGAAAATGGCTTGATCCCTTCAATATCAGAGCGGGCCGCGAGAGTTTGTAACCAACATATCTCGATCAAAATTCTATAGTGGAACAGACCATATTCACTGAATATTGGACGCAATTCGGCAACTTTATCGAAATAACGTCCGTCTATAGGAGATATTGCAGTTAAAGGATCATGTTGCACGACAGCCTCGTATTGGTAAACAGCATATATGGATTCACTGCTAAAAAATGCCTGTATTGCTAATTGTTAACACTAATACAAATCATATAAACCCAACATTTCTGTGAGTTATTCTACAATTCTCTAGAATCCTCATTATATTTTTCTGTTTTATCCCGTCGCTTTTCTTTTTCTTTTTGTTTATGTTTAGTGATTTGCAGTTCAATTCTTTGGATGAGGTCATCAATCGCGGCATAGAGATCTGTAGATCCAGCGCGTGCATAAAACTCCGTTCCATGGGCATGAACCAAGACCTTGGCAACCTGCTCTAGATTCTCTAGGCTTAATGTTACATGGGCTTCAGTCGCTTTCGTGGTAACGCGTTCCAATCGTCTAAATTTTTCCAATATATGCTGCTTCAATGCCGCTGTAACTTCTATTCCATCATTTGTAATAGTAACCTGCATCATGGCACCTTTTAGCCGTTGCAAAGCACATCAGTATATACCGCTCGTACGTGAAGATGCGAATCTTTTTAACTCACAGCGAGCGGTATGCCTGATCACATGACTGGCAAAAGCAAAGCTTCCGCGCAGTCATTCAAGGAGAGAATCGCGGTTCTCTCCTTGAAAATCCTCATCGCGCAAAGAAAGTACTTGAAGTGGCGAATTCGCAACTTCAAGTACAATGGGTATATACTCATTGTGATAGAGTAACAATGATCGTGCTGGAGCTCTTCTGTTGTTTTATATGATGGACTAATTCTTAATTAAAGGGAGATTGACAACCAATGCGTAAAAGTAAATTGCTCGTGCTGGGTGCAATGTTTGCACTGGCGACGCCGATGGCTCATGCTGAATGCGACTATTGCGCACCTGAGGAGTCCGTATATGATTACACTAGGGTTCATCAGTGGGCGGTACAGGGTACGTTTGACGTAGCAAACAAGCTGTTCATAGGTATCAGTAATTATACTAACTACTTTGAATGGGGGGTAAGTGCTGGTGGAAAAATTACGAGTCAGAATATTAAATCATCCAATGTGACTCCGTTTTGGTTTGCTGATTTGCGTGCACACTTAGCCAACAATACAGTGCTTGCTTATGGTTTTGATGGTAGTTTTACATTTGGCGAAAACAATGGCCACCACATTAATTCGGATTGGGTAGTCAGTACTCGCATAGCATTAGAACAGTACTTGACTCAGAGTGTCATATTAACCGGGTGGATTAACCCAAATTGTTATATTCATACGCGAGAAGGCGGTGTTACCAATACTGTTAATACCATTTTTAGCACGGGTGGTATTGCATTGAGTTATGTATTTTCGTAAGGAACATCGGCCGAAAGAATTTGTATGTAGCAGGTATAATGCACACCTCTGCTAAGTCTAAATACCATAACAAATGTATGTCCACTACAATCTGATATCCCTATTTATTAATAGTAAGCCAAAAATAATACAGGGCGAACCGCATTGCTAATCACATTTAAAGTGACTACAATTTGGTGCTTCCTAGTACACTGCTGGAATAGCTCAGTTGGTAGAGCAACTGATTCGTAATCAGTAGGTCCCAGGTTCGACTCCTGGTTTCAGCACCAGTTAAACCAAAGAGTATGCACATGATCCGTTGCATAAAAACAGGAGATGCTATGTCAATAATGCTTCTAAAAATGAGGTGTATCACGTTTGGAACAAAGCGTTAACCGCTTGTAATGAAATTAACCGGCGCGATATCAACTACTCGGCAACGTTAGGCCTAGGAAATTGCTTAGGTGAGCACAGCAACAGCGTAGCCAGAACGCTGGCGGATGCAATGGACTTTCCTGATCTCATATTACCTACTCGGATGTGGGGCGTAAAAAAAATCTATTGTTAGGGCGTTATTGTTGATACTTAAGCACTGACGAGATGATGTAAGAAAAACAATAAGCCTACCACCTATGAGTGCGCATAGTAGTATGTCGAGATCTATGGTGATGTCTGATAGTATGGTGATGTCCGATAGAATGAAAAGGTTTAGCAGTATGTCGAGATCTATGGTAAGGAACAGGCCTAAAAAACCAAGACTTTTCATGACGCGACACGCTAGATAGATACGGCTTAAGTTCATTTTTCTCAGAATCTTCCGCATTTTTACGCAGCCGCGGCGGCCAGGAATCATAAGAAGGAAAGTTTTGTCTTGCCGTATACCCTCTATCATTCGGTATATCAGGATTTGCATCTAATGCAAGCAAATAGGTTAATACATCGGTGTAATCCCGTTTTCTGTTATTATCAACTGAACAAGCTAATTCACTCGCTGCCTTTGCTGCTGCATTCAGCGGAGTAAATCCATGCCGGTTTTTTTGTTCAAGAAATTTTCTGAAGGCTTGTTCGAAGGCTTGTTCATTGAAATCCTCATCAAGCTCAAGCCAAGCATGCACTAAGCACTTTACAATCTCCGGATGTCCCTCTTTACAGCTTGTGTTAAGGGGAGAAAACCTAAACTTATCCTGATTGGTGAGAAAAGACCGAAATTCCTCGGGGGAAAGCTTTCTCTTAGCAACTTTCAACAATGTCTGTACGATCTGTAGATGTCCCGCTTTACAGCTTGTGTTAAGGGGAGTAAACCCAAACTTATCCGGATTGGTGAGCAAAGACCGAAATTCATTGCGAGGAAGCTTGTCTTTGGCAGTCTCTAGTAATGCAGAAACCAGATTCGTGAGACCATGTCTACACGCTAAAATCAAGACAGAAAAACCCGCATTCGTGCTTTTTATTTGTATAAGTTCGCGTAAAGCTTTTGGATCGTGCCTACAATCCATTTTGATGCGCTCCAACAGGTCCATGCTTAGTTTTTGGTCATCTTGTTCACAAGCACTCACGCTGCCCATTAACACCGTATATCCTTCCTTTGGATCTACCCAGAAATTGTTCATTATGAACAAAGAATCACCAAATTTTTCAAGTATTTCGGCTAACAGGTTTCTCACATAGGCCTTGTGCTCAGCTAGTGCATGTGCAGCAGTTAGTGTATGTGGCAGATAATAAAATAGATGTTGTAGGCATTCTGAGAAATAGGATGCATTATGTTGTTCTTTTTTTTGTAAGTCGGATAATTTGGATAAAATTATTGCCAGATCGCTGTGGCTAAAAGATAAATTATAAATATCATTTAACAAGGGACATCGATTGTTTTTATTTCGAAAATCAAGACAGGGCTGGCGTTTAATTTTTTTACGGTCATTACTCTCCGTTGCCACATCCTGAAACATATCATCTGCATGAGATAATCGTTCGTGAGACGAATCAGTACTTCGTTTTCGTTTTCTGTCGTTAGTAGATGAATATCCCTTACTTTCAAAACGAGCTCTTTCTTCTCTCGGGTGAGGACGAAAAGGTCTAGTATGTGTATTATTTTCTTGCCCATCAAAATTACGTGGCACAGCAACCTCTTCAGCTAACAGAACTGGGAATAAGGATACTGCTACTAACTTAAGGCAATATTATAGCCCTTTGGAAGCTCAGTGATTAAATCGATTATATGCTGTTTTCCATGGGAAAAATTCTTGTGGAACATCTCGCCAGGGTGCTCCAGTTCTCAGCTTCCATAGCATCGCTTCCATAACATTTCTGTCGTTCTTCCAACGATGACACCCATATTTTCGCAGTGTTGCTTCTAACTCATTCTATATGGCATCCGTAATAACTTGTCTTACCATTTCTTTCTCCGTTTTTCTTACACGGATATTTTACAAAGTTATTACGAAATTTCTAAATCAGAATGAGGACACACCCTAATGCAAGCAGTGAAAAAAGGATTGAATATTTTTTGAACCGACATCATTAGCCATAACCTTGCTGTCGGGTGCAGAAAATTTGAAAAAACAAGAAATTTGAGCCATCGACAGCTTAGAGGAAGGATGAAGCATGTGTGCCACATCACAATAACCACATGCTGCAGCTACTTGCCCAGCCGTTTTACCCAATGCATTTTCTTCCAATCTATTCGCGCCTTTAGCTAGTAAATGTTCCACGAAAAGTGAATCATTTTTCATAGCGGCTATATGTAACGCCGTATTGCCAAACTTGTCCTTTGCGTTTATATCTGCGCTATGCTGCAAAAACAACAGTGCTATCTCTGTCCGCCCGTAGAAGATAGAAAAATGAAGTATGGGAATATTATCTATTGTTAGATTTTCAGAATAATTTTTTTTTAGATAGCGTTTTACTTTAGATGTCTCTCCATCTAAAATGGCCTGTGCAAATTGTCTCAATTGTAGCATGTTAATTGTTCCTGTGATTTTTCTATAAATGAAGACGTTGGCTGCTACTTCACTTCAATGAAGAATCATTTTTTCTAGTTATTTTGATTTCTCCATCGCTATAATCCACTACCACTGTGTTACCGGCAGTAAATTTTCCTTCAATTATAGCACGTGCAATCGGATTTTCTAACGCTTGTTGCACAGCACGTTTTAAAGGCCTCGCACCGTAAACTGGATCATAACCAATCGCAGCAACATGATCGAGGGCAGCTTCGCTCACTTTTAGCCGCAAATCCCGTTCACCGAGTCGTTGTCGCAAACGCGCCAACTGGATACAAGCAATGACACGAATTTGCTCTTGCGATAGCGCGTGAAAAACAACGACTTCGTCAACCCTATTGATAAACTCCGGACGAAAATGCTGTGCAATAACCTCTACGATCGTCGTCTTTAACGTTGCATAATCCGCTTTTGCGCTTAGCTCCTGTATCAGTTGTGAACCCAAATTAGATGTCATTACCACCACAGTATTACGAAAATCTACCGTACGACCATGACCATCTGTTAAACGACCATCGTCTAGTACCTGCAATAAAACGTTAAATACGTCGGAGTGTGCTTTTTCAATCTCATCCAGTAGTACAACAGAATACGGCTTACGACGGACAAGCTCGGTTAAATAACCACCTTCTTCATAGCCTACATAGCCAGGAGGCGCACCAATTAAACGAGCAACAGAATGCTTTTCCATAAATTCAGACATGTCTAAACGCACCATGGCTTCGTCAGAATCAAACAAAAATCCAGCCAACACTTTACATACCTCGGTCTTACCCACACCCGTAGGACCTGAAAAAATAAATGAACCAATCGGTCGATTGGGATCGGATAACCCTGCTCGGGAACGACGAATAGCATTGGCCACAACAGAAATTGCCTCGTCTTGTCCAACGACACGCTGATGCAACGCTTCTTCCATGTGCAGTAATCTTTCACGCTCACCTTCCAACATCTTGGATACAGGAATTCCTGTCCATTTTGATACGGTTTCTGCGATCTCCTTTTCAGTAACCCTATTCCGCAGTAAATGAACTTCTGTTTTTTCTGCTTTATGCGCCGCTTGCAACTGCTTTTCCAACGCAGGAATTCGGCCGTATTGCAACTCAGACATTTTGGTTAAGTCGCCTACACGATGTGCTTTTTCTAATTCAAATTTTGCTTTTTCCAAATCGCTTTTTATCTTTTGTTCGCCTTGTAACACAGCCTTTTCGGCCTTCCAAATTTCATTAAGATCCGCATATTTTTTTTCTAAGTTATTAATTTCGTTTTCAAAAAATTTTAGTCGAGGAACCAAACGTTGAAGATACAGT
>JABDBU010000001.1:44557-45413 GCA_013288455.1 Gammaproteobacteria bacterium
CTTTTCAGCAGCATCGTCAGTTTCTTTTTTCAGCGCTTCACGCTCAATTTTTAGTTGTGTCAAGCGCCTATCCAAACGATCCAGTTCTTCTGGCTTAGAGTCGATCTCTATTCGAATACGACTCCCTGTTTCATCGATGAGATCGATAGCTTTATCAGGCAAGTTTCTATCAGTAATATAACGGTGTGATAAAGTAGCCGCCGCTAAATTGGCTGAATCTGTAATTTCTACACCATGATGGATTTCATAACGCTGTTTTAAACCACGCAATATAGCCACTGTATCTTCAACGTTTGGTTCCTCGACTAAAATTTTTTGAAAACGACGCTCCAATGCCGCATCTTTTTCAATGTATTTGCGATATTCATCTAAAGTGGTCGCCCCAATACAATGTAATTGCCCTCTAGCTAAGGCAGGTTTTAGCATATTTCCAGCATCCATGGCGCCTTCAGTCTTTCCCGCTCCTGCTACGATATGTAATTCATCAATAAATAAAACAACCTGTCCTGCCTGCTTGGAAATCTCGTTGAGTACCGCTTTCAAACGTTCTTCAAATTCGCCGCGATATTTTGCACCGGCAATTAACGCACCCATGTCAAGAGCCAGCAATCGCTTGTCTCTTAGACCCTCAGGTACTTCACGATTGATAATACGCTGCGCAAGTCCTTCTACGACGGCAGTCTTCCCTACACCGGGTTCTCCAATAAGGACTGGATTATTTTTTGTCCGTCGTTGTAGTACTTGTATCATTCTACGAATTACATCGTCTCGCCCTATCACCGGGTCAAGCTTGCCTTGTGCTGCTTCTACTGTTAAATCAATCGTATATTTCGCCAAAGCACCTCGTCTGCCCTCC
>JABDBU010000002.1:0-42108 GCA_013288455.1 Gammaproteobacteria bacterium
GAAGCGAATTACCTTGCAATTATTTGTTTAGGTGCTGTCATTCGTGGAGACACCGATCACTATGATTATGTCTGCCAGCAAGTCAGTTATGCCTGTCAAAAAGTAGCACTAGAAGAAAGCATTCCTGTCATATTTGGTGTACTAACTACTGATAATGAGGAACAAGCCCTTGCTCGCATCAGCAAAGGTACTGAAGCCGTCGATGTCGCATTAACTATGGTGTCCGTGTTGGATCAGCTTGAAAATTAAGGGAGGCCGCGCCCCCTGACAGGCGCTTCCATTGACGCATTACCATACAGCGTTGATAGTTTAGGAAACTACGATTTCAATTTGACGAAATATATTTTTCACGTCGAATAATGTCTGAAGGGAAGCCGTGACTATTAACGAGGAGTGAAAAAACTTCGTCTACCATGTTTGGATTACCGCACAGATAAACAATGTCATGCTGAGGATTAGGATCAATATCACTGAAGGCCGCTAACACATACCCCATATATTCGTAAAGTAGTAATGGTGTTTCTAAATGGAATCGACTGTAATAAGCACGAAACGTGAACCAAGGATTTTTTTTAGCAAATTCCGTAAATTCATCTCGGTACAGCAGATCCTGCGGTTGGCGTACACCAAACAATAGGATCACTTCAAAACAAGGACGTTGTTCAAATCGTTTTGCAAGCTCAGATAACATGGTTCGATACGGCGTAACACCTGTACCTGTCGCCACCAGGATATAACGCATGGGCTGTTCATCTTTCAATATCAAACGACCAAAAGGTCCGGCAGCAACCACTGTATCACCCACTTGCATCGTAAATAAAAGGTCACTTGCCGTGCCATCTGGTACGTATGAAGCCGCAAACTCTATCCTATCACTTGCTTCATGGCTGCGATTAGCAATGCTATAGCTGCGCCGTAAGACCTTCTCCGCGGTAGGAATGTACAAAGTAATAAACTGGCCTGGAATAAAACAGACGGCTTCTCTATCTTCACGACAAAAGGTAAGGTGCTTCACAGCAGGAGCAATCTGCTGACTTTCAACCAACACAAGCGTAAATTCTTTTCCAGCCATAAGTGGGGTAGTCTAATCAGCCAGATTCGCTTCGTCAAAGCGTTTTTCAATTTTTCCGTGCTAAGATGCCAGCAGCAATCTGCGTTTTTATAGACATTTTTAGACATTTTTAAAATTTTTTTAACCAACCACCTCGATGATACAATACCTTTCTTTATTATCAGCAGTGCAATTTTGGGTAGCTTCATACATTGTCTATCTTTTGTCCAAGGAGCCTGTTAAAATGGCTACTCCCGAGCTAAAGCTGTTACTTGGCTCATTATTAAGCCAGGAAACTTTTAGTGAATTTTGAAAAATTTGGGTTAGACCGTCGTGTTTTTTTAGGCATACAGGCTTTAGGATACAAAGCTCCAACTCCCATCCAAGACCAAGCCATTCCACTTATTTTACAAGGTCATGATATTGTTGGTTTAGCACAAACAGGGACCGGAAAAACGGCTGCCTTTATCCTCCCTGTACTTCACCAATTATTAGCGGGCCCAAGAGGTCGGCTACGTGCACTCATCATTGTACCAACACGTGAGTTAGCTGAGCAAATACAGGAAACGATTCGACAGCTAGGTCGTGAAACTGAATTACGAAGTACAACCCTATATGGCGGCGTTAGTCTACTAAAACAATGCCAAAGCTTACGTCGCGGCATCGATGTCATCGTTGCATGTCCGGGTCGCTTGCTCGATCATATTCATCGAGGCAATATCGACTTTGCTGATCTGAAAGTGTTGGTGTTGGATGAAGCCGACCAAATGTTTGATTTTGGTTTTTTTCCAACACTACGTAAAATTCTACAGTTTTTACCTAAAAAACAACAAAGACTGTTTTTTTCAGCAACCATGCCAAAAGCTGTGCAAGGACTAGTGAACGAGCTTCTACATAACCCTATTCCAATACAAATTGGGCAGCTTGATCCAGTAAGTACCGTTGAACAAAAATTCTATCCAGTGACAGAAGCGCTCAAAACGGAGCTATTGATAAAACTATTGCAGATCAATGCAATGGAATCTGTATTGATTTTTACACGTACCAAGCGTCGCGCCAAGCAACTTGCCGAGCATCTCGAAGCAATCGGTCATAGCGCAACTTCCTTTCAGGGTAACCTATCACAGGGCAAGCGCCAGATGGCACTCGAGCGATTTCGTAATAAAAAATTAAAAATCTTAGTTGCCACCGATATTGCAGCACGCGGCATTGATATTACCCATGTTTCTCACGTAATTAATTTCGATATGCCTGGTACCACGGAGGCCTACACACACCGCATTGGCCGTACCGGCAGGGCTACCAAATTAGGTGCCGCCTTCACGCTGATCACTCCCAGCGACGGGCGCCAGATGCGCTCTATGGAACGACAGTTCAAGCAAATTTTGCAAAAATGCATCATTCCAGAATTTAATTACCACGCAGTACCAAACACTTCTATGGCTCTCTCCAAAGCCCATGATAACCATAGCTCGAGACAACAGCAGATTTTAGTAGCACGGACGTATAATACCTCAAGACAAATCAATTTACACAATAACAATACCCATCAAAAAAATAGCACGAGGCACGGTTCACACAGTGGACATTTTCAAAAAAGTAACACCAAGCCTCTGCGCACGACCTTCAACGACAATAGGTAAAGAAAAAAGCGGCCCTGAGACTATGACTATCCTAGCATTGGAATAGAATTGGAAAATTTTTGTTTTCATTTAACAACAAACTATTGTAGGATCGATCGTTAAGAGAGCGCTATTTTTTTAAAAAAATTTCCATGAAGCCTTTTAACACACCTGAAAATCGGATAAAAATCAGGCTTGCCGAAATGCTCAAAGGTGGTGTCATTATGGACGTAACCACCGTCGAGCAAGCTCGCATTGCTGAAGCAGCAGGTGCCTGTGCCGTCATGGTTCTGGAACACGTTCCTGCGGATATTCGTAGAATGGGTGGTATAGCACGCATGGCTTCACCACAAATTATTCAAGAGATCATGAAAGCTGTTTCTGTTCCAGTCATGGCCAAGGTACGTGTTGGCCACTTTGTAGAAGCGCAGATTCTACAAGCACTTAACGTTGATTTTATCGATGAAAGTGAAGTGTTGACGATTGCTGATGATGAAAACCATATCGATAAACAAGCTTTTCGTGTTCCCTTTGTCTGTGGTTGTCGAGATCTTGGCGAAGCCTTGCGACGCATCGCGGAAGGCGCCTCCATGATACGAACTAAAGGTGAAGCTGGTTCTGGTAATATTCTAGAAGCGGTTAGGCATATGCGAGCCATTATCCGTGAAATCAAACAACTTGCTAGTTTGAAAAGTGAGGAGCTTTTTTCCTCAGCAAAAACTCTCAATGCACCCTTAGAGCTAGTGCAGTGGGTTGCTAAGCATGGCCACTTACCAGTCCCACATTTCTCTGCTGGTGGCGTGGCAACACCAGCCGACGCGGCATTGTTACGCCAACTCGGTGCAGAAAGCGTGTTTGTGGGTTCGGGAATTTTTAAATCTACCGATCCTGAAAAACGTGCGAAAGCGATCGTCATGGCAACTACGCACTTCAACGATCCCACTATCTTACTAAGCATTTCTATGGATTTACGGGAAGCGATGGCCGGCTTTCAGGCCATCTTAAAAGAAGCCGATACTGTTTAAGCGTGTCTTGAAAAAAATGAAAATCGGTATATTAGCATTACAAGGTGATTACTCCGTCCATGCTACCGTCCTGCAACAGCTTAATGTTGATCATTTTTTAGTGCGAAATCCTAAAGAATTGGCTGATGCAGATGCCTTGATTCTTCCAGGTGGTGAAAGTTCTGTGCTAATCAAGCTATTGCAGGAAAACGGTTTGTGGAGTGTATTGGTATGTTATAAAAAGCCCATCCTGGGAACATGTGCTGGCGCCATTTTGCTAGCAGCAAAAGTGTCATCTCCTGAACAGATGACACTGCATTGTATAGGCATAAGTATAGAAAGAAACGCCTATGGCAGACAATTATCCAGCCAAGTAACGACGGGTACTTGCTTGCTAACACAGCGCGAAATAGAGATGGTCTTCATTCGGGCTCCAAAAATCACAGAAATCAATAAAAAAAGTGTCCGTATACTCGCCACAATCCGCAATCAGCCTGTGGCAGTGCAAGAAGGACATGCCATTGCTGCCACCTTTCACCCAGAATTAAGCGCAGACAATACCTTACACACTTATTTTGTTAATTTAACCGAACGATACCTCAGCAAAAGTGCTGAAAGCCCGCTCAGCAATGATATGACGAGGCATGCGTAGGCGGCTGTGCCTCAAAAAGTTTGACGGCATAACTACAAGCATCAGCAAGATCATCGGTGTCTGAGTGCTTTTTAAAAAATGCTTGGCTAGATTCAGCTCTTCCAGGTCTACTATCGAATTGTCCGTGTTGAATAACCTGACTCACTTTTATAAAAAAATTATCCTGGCTCCCTCTGCTCTGAGTTTCATTGTCAGCAGAAGAAGCCATGCTACATAATAATTCATCATAATAGGTTACAAAAATTGCAGAACGACCTCTTTCTTTAGAATCATGCGGTAATGTCTGCTCATCTTCTTGTAAGCTCTCTACTGCATCGAGAATGAAGCCTGCCAGCTTATGATTATCACTACCTCTATATCTATATAAAACTTGAGCAATACTCCAAACTATCTCCTCCTGCTTGTCGCATGCCTTTTTATTTTCCCAGCAGGTGACAGATTTAGCCTTTGCTTCTAATTTCAGCCACTTAACACTGCCTTCCTTCAAAAGATAAATTACATTCTCTTCAGGCTTGTTAGGATTTAAATAATTGGCCCGAGATTTACGCCAATAATAATCATGCGTCTTGGTCTCAACCCACGCATTATTCTTTGGCGTGAGACCGATTGGCGTTGGATCGGCTACTTTTTTGTTATCAAAGTGATCATAAACCGATTTTGTTGCATCGACTAAAAGATAGACTATTATCAAAGCACCCCATAGCACCGGGGCAATACCAGGAAACGCAGTACTGACGACTATTACTGTGCAGAACAAAACCAAAGATAACAGCCCAAATGCACAACATTTTCCAAATCGTTTGATTGCAGCGTCATATTCTGCTTTTACAGTAGCATCCTTATTACCTACTTTGTGCCGCTGATAAACAAGATTGAGAAGATAAGCAATCGATGCAACGATCACTACCAATGCAATAACTATGGATAGCCAGCCAGCGAGGCTTGACAAGACACCTATCGCTCCTAACGGTCCCTGTAAAAAACAAGTAGCTCCTGTCATACAGCAACCAATTATTACCAGCACACTATGTTTTACCAGGTTGTCAAAATATTGATCACGTCTCCATTTATCTTCTGGCCGACGCATATCGGCCCTAGCATGAGTAAAGCAACTAAAAAGGAAAACGACGCAGCTATCTCCTAATTTCACAAGACCGTAGATCAAAAAGACAGCCAACACTCCGCCGGGAATAGATAGTGCAGCACAGCAGAAGCCAATGGCAATAACGGAAATTACCACCTTCACTACTGAAAACAGAAACTTCCTGGTTTCTCCAATATTTTTGTTGCGTGTTTTAAAAATGTAAATGTATATGCGCAGCGCAGCCCTGACACCATGGGAAACATAAACAAGGGGAATACAAAAAAATGGGAGAAAAATAACAAATTTTAGAGCACTAAACCCGCGCTTGAAGAGCAAAGCAAGCAAACGCCAGAACTCAAAGCTATGAACACGGTTGTACCACACTCTGCTGACCTCCATCAAATACGCCAACGATGGATACGAGAAACTTACTTACATAAGGCCTCTTAACCATCGTCTCGTCCACTTGAGTAAGTAGCCTAAGACGCGTGTATTATATTTAGTTTTTTTCAAAAATCATTAAAGAAAACTTAAATCTATTCCTATTTTTGGTTACAAAATTTTGTTAAACTTTTAAAATTCCTTATTTTTTGAAAAAAGCCGTGCGATTAATATCCCCCACTCCTATTTTCGACAGCCTGGCATTCTCTGATCCCAAATCATCTGTTCAACATTTGAACACACAAATAACACAATTTCCTTTTGCTGAAGGGGACTTTAGGCAAGCATTGCAATTTCTCTACAGCTATCGGGGTAGCGATGCAACATTCACTGCCTACCGCCGCGAAATCGAACGCTTATTGCAATGGAGCTGGTTCATCGCCAAAAAGTCCATCAAAGAAATCCGACGTGAGGATTTTGAAGCGTTTATCCTATTTTGTCAAAAGCCGCCGAAACACTGGATTGCTACGAAAACAGTCGCTCGATATGTAACGCATCTCGATCTAAAAAAACCACATCCAGATTGGCGACCCTTTGTCGCCACAGTAAAAAAGATAGCTAGTCGTGAAGGCACGTTACCTGAAATAAAAAAATACAGTTTATCACAGAAGACATTACAAGCTATTTTTGCTATTTGCGGGAGCTTTTATAATTATCTCATTCAAGAAAGCTATATCGACTTTAACCCTGTTACCCAGATTCGCCAAAAAAGCAAATTTATTCGACAGCAAAACACGAAGATGATTATCCGCCGATTGAGTGAATTACAGTGGTCTTATGTTGTAGAAACGACAGAAATGCTCGCAAAACAATTTCCAAACATTCATGAAAGAAGCTTGTTCATCATACGGGCCTTGTATGGTATGTATCTACGCATTTCGGAATTAGTCACTTCGTCGCGCTGGCAACCACAAATGGGTCATTTTCAAAAGGATATTGATGGTAATTGGTGGTTTATGACCGTAGGCAAAGGTAATAAGGAACGCTTGATCAGTGTCAGTGATGATATGTTAAATGCATTGAAACGCTATCGGATCCATTTAGACCTCAGCCCATTGCCTAGTCGTGGCGAAAGCACTGTGCTGATCAAAAAATCAACGGGTAGTGGGCCAATCACCAGTACACGCCAAATTCGTAGCATTGTCCAGATATGTTTTGACACGGCTTTTGATCGAATGGTAAAGGATGGGTTACAGGAGGATGCAACGGAATTAAGAGCAGCAACGGTGCACTGGTTACGACATACTGGTATTTCTGAAGATGTGAAACATAGACCGCGTGAACATGTTCGTGACGATGCCGGCCATAGTTCCAGTGCCATTACAGATAAATATATTGATGTGGAAATGCGCGCGCGGCATGCCTCAGCAAAGAAGAAAAAATTAGACCCCTTGGCAAGGTAGTCTTTGCCTGCGTCGCACATACCCTTTCACGCAACGATTATTCTCATGCTTCACTGGAATAAAAATAACCTCTCGTGGCGCCATGTCAATGATCAAATCCATTCTTGTGGCGTTAAAAATTTTTCCGTTAATTCTAACTCACGAGAACCAGGTGCTGCTTGCCAATTATATTGCCAGCTTGCCTGTGGTGGCATAGAGGTCAAAATAGATTCAATACGGCCATCACTTTGCAAACCAAATAAAGTTCCTCTGTCATAAATCAAATTAAATTCCACATAGCGACCGCGACGATAGGCTTGAAACTGCCGCTCTTGTTCTCCATAAAGTTTAGCTTTGTGTCGTCGTAGAATGGGGATATAGGCTGGTAAAAAGTGATCGCCGACGCTTTGTATGAAAGCGAAGCAGGTCTTAAAATCCCACTGGTTAACGTCATCGAAAAAAATACCGCCTATACCACGCGACTCTTTTCGATGCTTGAGATAAAAATAGGAATCGCAATTTTTTTTATATTGTAGGTAAACATCCTGGCCGAATGGATCGCAAGCTTGTTTCGCTGTACGATGCCAATGTTGACAATCTTCCTCAAAGGCGTAGCAAGGTGTGAGATCAAACCCTCCACCAAACCACCATATTGGCCCCTTGTCATCGGCTTGTTTAAGTACAATAAGGCGTAGGTTCATATGAACGATTGGCACATAGGGATTGCGTGGATGCACCACCAAAGACAGACCCATGGCTTGAAATGGCACGGCAGTTTTACATTGAGGATACCGTACAGTGGCACTGGGAGGTAATTTTTCGCCGACAATATGTGAAAAATTCACCGCCGCCCGTTCTATTAACTGACCTTCTGCTAGAACGCAAGTTTTTCCGCCTCCGCTTTTAGCGTGCAGCCAATCATCCTGTATAAATTCTTCCTGACTATCTTCCTTTTCTAAGGCCAAACAAATATCTGCTTGTAATTGCAGCAAATAATCTTGGACAGCAGGGATAATTAGTTCATAATTCACGATAGATTTTTGATTTTTATACGCTACCAGAGTCAATAGCCATAATGGTTTGGATTAAAGCCTTCCACATCATTGCCATGGTAGCCTGGTTCGCTGGTCTGTTCTACCTTCCTCGCTTGTTCGTCTATCACGCGCAAGCGCTGGACAGGATCAGTCTTGAACGATTCAACATGATGGAGCATAGACTATATTACTTTATCATGGCTCCTGCTGCCTTTATAACAATCGCCTTAGGGATTCTACTTCTCAGTCATTCGCCTACCTACTATTTACACGCGCGCTGGATGCAAGCAAAGCTACTCTGCGTGCTATTACTCATTACTTTTCATCTTTACTGTGGAAAATTACACAGCGACTTCAAACAAGAAAAAAACCAACACTCTGCCTTGTTTTACCGGTTTTTCAATGAATTCCCCACCTTGGTGCTAGTTGTCATCACTTTACTTGTAGAAATCAAGCCAGATTAAGTGAATCCTTTGAAAAACAGCGTCGACCGATCCAAAACTAGATTGTTTAGATCACCACCATTTCAAAATCTTCCTTCATTGCGCCACATTCAGGACAACGCCAGGTGGGAGATACATCCTCCCAAGCGGTGCCCGGAGGAATACCGTCCTCTGGCCAGCCCTTTTCCTCTTCGTACACGTACCCACAGAGTAAACACATGTACTTTCTAAATATTTTACCATTTTCTAGCATTTTTTATCTCTTTTCAACACCATCAAATAACGCATCAACAAAGTTTTCAGATGAAAATACCTGTAAATCTTCAATATTTTCGCCAAAGCCAATGAAACGAATAGGTAAAGCAAGTTTCTTCGCAACTGAAAAAAGCATACCCCCTTTCGCAGAACCATCAAGCTTAGTAAGTGCAACTCCAGTGAGCTGAATAACTTTATGAAATACTTCCGCTTGAACTAGAGAATTTTGCCCTATACTTGCATCGAGGACTAATAGCGTTTCATGTGGCGCTGCTGCATCCAACTTTGCCAACACCTTCTTTATCTTATGTAACTCCTGCATCAAGTTATCTTTTGTATGTAAACGACCTGCTGTATCAGCAATTAAAATGTCCGTACTCCGCGCTTTAGCAGCTTGAAACGCATCATAAATCACAGACGCACTATCAGCCCCCTGGTGTTGTGCGACGAAAGCTAGCTGATTACGTTCGGCCCATATTGCTAGCTGTTCGGTAGCAGCTGCGCGGAAGGTATCCCCGGCTGCCAGCATAACTCGCTTTCCTTGCTTTTTGAAATGATGTGCCAATTTTCCGATACTTGTGGTTTTTCCAACACCATTTACACCAACAACCAAAATGACGTAGGGTTTATACACTGCATCTATCAGTAATGGTTTTTCACACGCTTGCAACAACGCAATCAAATGCTTTCGCAATATTTCCCACACTGCATTACCATCTGCTAACTGCTTGCGATCCAGTTTACGGTTTAAGTCATCAATAATTTCCTCGGTTACCGCCGCACCTACATCTGAACCCAAGAGCAGATCTTCGATTTCTTCGATGAGAACAGCACTAACTGCTTTCTTCCCCAACGTTAAATCAGCAAGACCTTCTATCAACCGATGGCGGGTTTTTTGCAACCCTTCCCTAAGTCGGATGAAAAAAGCTGGTTTTTTAGTTTCTATTTCCCCTGCACAAGGGGCTTTTCGCTTTAAAAAATTCAACATTTGCAGTTATTCACTATTCGCAAGTAGACCGTAGACCAAGAATATAACAAATGTGGTATAACCTCTTCGATGAAAAAAGGACAAGTAAAAATTATCGGGGGTCAATGGCGCGGTCGGAAACTTTCCTTTCCCACGATACCGGGTCTTCGCCCCACACCAAACCGCATTCGCGAAACCTTATTTAACTGGCTAAATCCTATTTTAATTGGTGCAGATTGCTTAGATTTATTTGCTGGTAGTGGTGCGCTGGGTTTCGAAGCTCTGTCCCGTGGCGCTAAATCCGCCACTTTTATCGAGCAATCCCCCATACTCACCCACTACCTCAAGGCCCAGATAGAACAGTTAGCCGCCGTCCCAAAAGCCAAAGTTTACCATGCCACTTATCCATTCAGGGCGTCCCGTTTATTTGAAGCAACCCCCCCGCCTGCTTTCAATCTTATATTTCTGGATCCACCTTTTTTCAAAAACCTCATAGAATTGGCCTGCACCTGGCTGCTGCAAGAAAATTTACTCCTCCCTGAAACCATCATCTACATGGAAACGGAGTCCCCTGTGTCTGCACTAACCTTACCGAAGAATTGGAAAATAAGCCATAGTAAAAAATCCGGCCGAGTCAACTATGGCTTAGCCAAAATCACCCATTGACTTCAAAATCATCCATTGACTTTTAGTATTCTTCTTGCTTCAATCGCCTGGTTGTGCGCAAATTTTTGTCCAAAAAAAGATATATAGAAAAAATAACGGTGGTACTAGCCGTTGGTTTGCTATCGGCTTGCTCCTCCATGCGACATTCCACTCCTACCACTTGCATTGCCACTACGATCAATACTCCATCCAACGATATAGGTGTTATGCTATCGGAGGCAGCTCGCTCTGTCAGCCAATCGCTGAATGAGCTTAAAATTCTGGAAAAAACAGTTAGCCCTCCTGGGAAGTTGTTACCCTATCCAACGGCATCTGGTTTGGGAAGAGTTGTCGCTTCTGTCGACTGGGCAGGTCCTATAGAACCGTTACTGAGACGTATTGCCACACTGGTGAATTATCGGTTAGAAGTTATCGGTCGCCAACCCGCTATTCCTGTACTTGTGTCTATTAATGCCCAGAACACACCTCTGGCTTACATTATACGTAATGCCGATATCCAGGCTGGAAATAAAGGCAGTGTAACTGTCTATCCAGGCATCCGTACCATTGAACTTCGCTATGCTAAAAATCAGTTCTAAATTTTTGCTTCACATCGTTACGCTTTTTTTAATCCTCGTTTGCATTACCGCTTGTGCCACAAAGTTACCTAGCTATCAGGCGGTAGGTAGCCTGGATAGCTTGTGTCAATTACAAAACCTGCATGCCGAAGCCGTCGTTGGCAAAAAAGAAATGACTGAAGTACATACTCAAGCTTTGCAAGATATTGCCATGAGTGTCGGTGCCCAAGCTGGGCTGGCTTGGCGATCTAAGGAAATTAACAAAGAGTTAAGTAAGCATGCGAAAGAATTAGATTCCATTTTTAATTTTAATTTAATGTTACTCGATCACAACGTAGTTCCCCCCGTGTTAGTTCAAGGCAATCATTCACTGAATCTGGCTGATTCACAAACTTTGCGCATCGATGATCGCATTTATCAAATCGTGAGCCAAGCGCGTTTTACAACCGCCCCTCCTCAGTGGCATGATTATCTTTGGATGAACTATAAAGCACCACAAATACCACCCGCAGCCTTTCTACCAAAAACACTAGAAGAACATATTATTTGGAAAAAATACGCCGTTATGGGCTGGCAAGATGGTATTGGCCAGGCTAACAACATTTTTGGCGATAGCTTGTCTCGCTTGCAACGGGATTATACTGGCATGGCGCTATATCGTTCGTTACTTGTGAAAGGCATGGTTAGTAAACCCTTTGTCGCACATACCAACCTTGGCGTCACTGGCAACAGTTCTCATTTACACATCAACGATCAAATATTTAGAATTACTTCGCTACCAAAATTGCAAACCAACCCCAAACGATGGAAGCCTGTTATCACACATGATACCCATACCTGCTTACCAACTGGTCAATGAACCAATACGCTTTACGCCCCCTTACTTGGCACGACTGCTAGTCCACTGTCAATCGCTATCAGCATCTGACGTTACGTTACAAACTGGCGAGCCAATCTTTGCAGAGGTGTACGGGCGCTTACTTAAGATTACACGGCGTAAACTTTCTAATACAGAAGTTTCTGAAATATTGAATTTTATATACGGATCTAATGGTAGTACGCAAATTTTAAGCGGAATTGATATTGATACCAGTTATGAATTCCGTCCTAATCGCAATGAGCGTTATCGTTTCCGTGTCAATGCCACGGGGTGTTTAGTCGAGGGTCATGATGCAATTCAGATCACCTTTCGAACTATTCCTAGTACACCGCCGAAACTATCGGAACTTGACTTAGAACCCGAACTTGTCAATGCCCTCTCCCCAAGCCAAGGTATTGTTTACGTAACGGGATCGACTGGTTCCGGGAAAAGTACTTTATTAGCCGCTATCATTCGCGATCTAGCTGAACAAACGGATAGCAATCGAAAAATCCTCACTTATGAAGCGCCCATTGAGTTTGTTTATGACACTATTGATATGCCTAGCACAATAGTCAGTCAATCAGAAATTCCTAGAAATTTGCCTTCTTTTGCTGCTGGGATACGCAATGCACTGCGCCGTAAACCACGACTTATCTTAGTTGGAGAGGCACGTGATCCAGAAACCATAAGTGCCGCGATAGAAGCGGCACTTACCGGACATCCGGTCTATACCACACTGCATAGCAATGGTGTAACTGAAACCATACGTCGGCTAGTCAATTCCTTTCCCGCCAACGAAGCGCACAGTCGAATGATCGATGTTATTGAAACTATTCGCGTCGTAGTGTGGCAACGGTTAGTACCCACCCTAGATGGTAAACGGATTCCTTTACGCGAATTTTTAGTCTTTAACGAAAAACTGCGTGACCAGTTACTTGATTCCAAGTTAGATGATATCACGGCTACGACACGTCAGTTGCTTAAACAATACGGCCAACCAATGTCCATAGACACACAACGCAAATTCGATGCAGGTTTGATCTCTGAACGAGTATACAAGCACTTAATGTTAATAGCAGAAAAAGAAGCCAACTAAGATGCTGGATTTTGACGCTGCTTGGCGGCCAAGTGCATCGCACGCATTATTGTGTTTACGCGCTGAGATCCTAAGTTGTATTCGTCAATTTTTTGCTGAAAGACAAATCTTAGAAGTTGAAACCCCCATTCTTTCACAGGCGACGGTCACTGATAAACACCTACATAGTTTTCACACTGATTACTATTTTTCAAACTTCCAGCAAAAAAAGACACTGTATCTACAAACTTCGCCTGAATTTGCTATGAAACGATTGCTAGCTGCTGGCAGCGGGGCTATTTATCAAATATGTAAAGCATTTCGCAATCAAGGTGAATCAGGTCGCACACACAATCCGGAGTTTACACTAGTAGAATGGTACAGACCAGGCTTTGATCATTATGATCTAATGAATGAAGTAGAGGATTTATTAAAAATAATCTTGCATTGTCAATCAATAGAACGCCTTAGTTATTCTGTAATTTTTCAAAAATTTCTTCAAATGGATCCACACCGTGCCTCTATAGCTCAACTAAGACAAACTGCCGACCAGTGTGGACTTCATACAGAGAATTTATCTAGTCTAGAAAAGGATGACTGGCTCCATCTACTCATGACCCACTGTATTGAGCCAAAATTACCGAAACAGCCGATATTTATTTACAACTTTCCTGCTTCGCAAGCCGCTTTGGCAAAAATACAACCAGGAAGTCCGCCACTGGCTGCACGTTTTGAGGTTTATGTTAATGGATTAGAACTGGCTAATGGATTTCACGAACTCAGCTCCCCATCAGAACAACGACAACGATTTGTATATGAATTAAGTCAGCGTAAAAAAACAGGCCATTCCCCCGTACCTATCGATGAACGACTACTAGCGGCACTAGAACATGGCTTACCAAACTGCGCCGGTGTGGCGTTGGGCATAGATCGGCTGATTTTATTGGCAGCCAAAAAAGACTCCATCAACGAAGTGCTGGCGTTTCCACTAGAACGCGCCTAAAATTTTTTTATCGGTACTTTGGACTACATTAGCTCCTGCTAGTCGCATCTCCTGCATGGCAGTGGCGCTATCATCCTTCTTTAGGTTAACGCCGCGACAACCATCCTCTATTAAGAAGGTTGTAAAGCCTAATTGACATGCGTCCAGCACAGTATATTTGACGCAATAATCCAGCGCCAATCCCATCACATACACATCACTGATCTGACACGCCAACAAATAATCTTTCAAACCCGTTGATTGGGTGTGCCCGTTATCAAAAAAGCCACTGTAGCTATCGATAGTTGGATTACACCCCTTTTGAAAAATTTTGGCTGTAGGGATCAGCGTAAAAGCTTTGACAAATTCAGCGCCTTGCGTCGCTTGTACGCAATGAGTCGGCCATAATACTTGCGACAATCCTGCCAACTCAATAATATCACCGACAGATCGACCAGGATGATTTACTGCGAAACTTCCATGATTTTTTGGATGCCAATCTTGTGTAGCCACAATACACTCAAAATAGGTCTGCAGTGTATTCGCCAGAGGGATAACTTCCTCACCATGAGGAACGGGAAGCGATCCAGTTGGCATAAAATCGTTTTGTAAATCCACAATAATCAATGCTTTTTTCATTGTAAAAAATGTGTCAATTTTCTTGACGAAGAAGAGGTTATCTATTGTGATGTTTGAACGGCGTTCCTCTTCTTTAGTGTCTAGTAGACTGCAGATAAATACAGCGGAATGTCCTTAAAGTGCTTAAAAATTAAATGTTGAGAAATAACACCACGATCACTATACATCAACACGTCGGAATGTCGCAACATAAACCCAATGATATTAACGTCTAAAATAGGACTGTCATCAGCTGTAATTAACGTTTTTAAATTCTGTAGCAAGCTTTATAAGTTTTACGATGATTCAATCAGCGTGCTGAACCAAGCCACTTTCATTTTGCACTGTTACACGCGACAACGCATTACAAGAAACAAGCGGATCACGCAGCAGCTCAGTGAAAACAACATCATACAGGTCCAATACCGATTTTTTAGCATTCCAAGAAATCTCTGCCTTCCAATCACCGTAAAATAGTGTGGGAGAAACTTCATCCTGTTTAGTAACCTCATATTTAACCGATATTTTACATTGCTTCTCCTGTATCTGCCCATTTGCTAACTCCCAAGAATTCTCTATTAAAATTTTTAAGACGTCACTACATTGATTGCTGATACATTCAAAGCGTCCATTTTGTCTATTTTTTTAACGTAATTCCATTGTTGCAATACATTGTTCAAATTAATTAAATAGAAAGCACCAGCCTCACGTTGTTTCTGTGTTAATAGGCACTTTACACTGTCATTATTATATATGCTCTGCACCATGAAAATAATCTTGCAAAGTACTGCATGAGCTATATCCAGTGCTTTTTCTGCAGGAATGTCATCCTTGAGGAACACCCTCGCCACAGTACCGAAGCTTACTTAATTGGAGCACGTTATAAGCTTGCATTAAGTATTTAGTGATTAAAAATGAAAAATTAGCAATAACACGCTGATCATTGGAACCGTTTATCGCATTATCCACACACAACCCAAAAGCTTTGCTCTGTTCTATTAACAAATAGACTGGCGTAGCAAGCTCGTTCTCGCAATACCAGTCATCGGGCTTTTGTGCTACATATTGCAATATTTCATTTATATTGACTGCGCTGTCACGTTCGAACAATTTCCACTGAGCAAAAGCAATACTTGGGTATACTGTGAGGTCCACTAAAACCGCATTGAAATTTTCAAGTAAAACTTGAACCTGAGATATGTAATGCAGTGTATTTTGCCAGTTAAAACTTCGTGGCATACTTTATCCCTCCATTATAATTGCTGTTTACTACTGTATTTATTTAAAAAAAATTTTGACCATAAATGTAATGCTATTACATGAATCTTAAAGAAACCTGAAGGGCACCTCTAAAAATTAGAAATTTCAGGGCAAACGCATCGCCAGATAAAGGGCGGAGAAAAAAGCGTGGATAAACGTTATTACGTGAATTCTCTTCCTAGCAAACCACGTTAATCGCTCACGCGATTCAAGCGCATTGACGCATCAAACATAATTTGCAAGCAACGGCTTGTATGAGTATTGATTATTCAACGCTTTATGCTTTATGATTTTGAAAATCAGTTACGGAAATCTACATAGGGTTTTGTCAGAAAAGCTGAAATAAGATTATTTTTACAAAAAAAATGAGGTATCTTATGAAATTTAATCAAACCTATTTTGAAAGTCTTTTTAAATCTTATCCAGAATTACTAGCTTTCCTCAATACAGAGGTTGATGCTACGCACGATTTTCAAATCACTGCACCGGCACCGTGGACGAACGACTTGTATCAAGCAACCGCAATGGTACTACCAGATGTAAAAGTGAAACATACAAATGAACCTCTAGCATCTTTGCTACGGACGGCAAATCCAGAAATTCGTAGCATTGAATTAGAACGAACCGTATTTAGTATCATGACAATGCAAGCTATTGTTGAAAACAATTATGATTTTTTCAAAAAAACGCCCGTGTACTCTAATCAGCTAATCATATTATCAGATCAATTTCAAAATTTATGCACGTTATTACAAACATATTTTCCCACCGATCTTGACAAAAATATTTTGTTACGTGCATTAATATTAAGCGATCTTGGAAAAATCAGGCCATTACGAGAAGCTTTATGCAAACTGTTTTATATCACAGCTCAAGATCCAGACCATTTTATGTCAGAATTATTACGCCGTAATTATACAGAATTATCCGCTATTCTACCTAGTATAAACAACGAAATTACACTGACTGAATTGCGTAAGATTAATACAGAATTTCATTATGGGCATTTTGCACATGCTGAATCTGGAGAACGTGAATTAGCACGGCTAAAAGATATGCTTGCTGAGCATGGTCATGGTGTCGAAGCAATAGGTAAACATTTTATTTTACAAATTTGTGATGTGGCAGGCGCAGCTGCTCAAGATGGTGGAAAAACTATTCTTACTCAACAAATTGCAACAATTTATTTAAATTGCATATTACCAGCGTTACTCTCACTAACAACAAAAACTCCTACAACAGTGCATGAAAATTATTTCAGCAAACGTTTCCAGCTTTGTCAATTACCGATACATGAAACCCCACTAACATCAGAGCAACACTGGCTTGGCAGATTCATATGCATGCTTCGAATAGATACTTTATCTGCTGCCGAGCAGCTACAAACAGCACTGAAAGAATTATTAGCCAATAATCCGAAATTTGTTGCTGACCTGGAATCATGGCATCAGTATCAATTAAATCCTAAACTTTCGACGCCAACTTATATGCCAGCATTGCTAGTCGCATTAAAAAATAAGGAGCCACTAACAGTGGCTTTGCAAATAGGCGCTACCCTGATTAGGCGTGCATTAGAATGCCATCAGTATTTAGTAGAAGTAAGTAAAATACATAAGGAAAATCCGGCAAATTTTAATGCATTAACAGGAATTACTAAAAATGAATTTGATTGCATTCAAGCAGTATACAAGGAGAGATCTTCGATCTGTTTTTGCAGTTCGAATGGCATTGTGTATCCTACTCAATGGATTAAACAACATAAGCCAGCTGAACTCGCCGCATATGTAAGTGAAACTGGGATTATGTTAGACCAAGAATTGAGCACAACAGGTTCTGCTCAATTTTTTGATCGCGAAAAACAAGAGTGTATTGCACAGTCAACTCCTGTTTCTAAGTTAGGAATGTAAATTAGGAATGCGTGCGTCAACACTATGCTACTCCTCTAGTAGCAAAGAATCGGTAGAGCATGTGTAAAAGTTTAGGCTAGAAGTGACAAATTTCTAGTCGAAATTTTTACACTTTAGAGACAGAACCTAAGCACTTATACTGTTGTTGGGTCTAGTGTTGGGCTAGGTCTGGACAGATACTGTATACAATCTTCTGTATACAATCTTCAGCACAAGAAATGGAATTCGTCTTAATGCCAGAAATGTGTGTACTGAAAAATCGAGTAACGGAATTTCAATTAATAAAGTTAAAGCAAAGTGGCGTAGCCAGCTAACATGCTCAGGAGCGTAATCTTTGCGTATGCGAGAATCATCTTCTTTAAAGATAACATCTAAACTTCCAGTGTAAAGTATTTTCAATGCGCCAGTGGCGCCCGTATAGCGTGACCTATTCGCTCCGCATTCATAGGTAATGAACTGATGTAATAACGCTTTTCATGACTGATAGGGTAACCCTCTGTCGAGCTTTTAATATTTTTTTTTGCTTAATATTTTTTTAAGTTTACAGGCGTATTGTTATAAAAGACTGTTCTAGAACAAGTCTATTTTTGAGAATTACAGAATTACAGAATTACAGAATGAGGAAAAATATGCGTAGAATAAAAAAATTTAATGTCACAAAAAAATGCAATATATATAGGGTAAAGAAAGTAAAATTTCTTTTGAAAAAAAGGCCGATAGATTCAACGATAATCCAGAAATATTTAAAGAAAATCTATTCTGATACAATGGTAGCAGACTACTCTTTTTCTTCAGCAAATAATAATTTATCTTAAAAATATTGATAGAGCCTGTACACTACTGTTTTTTTATAAGCACGCGGAATCTCTTTAATATCATGGCAAGCGATGGAACGGACTTGCAGAAGCTTTTTTATCAAAAAAAGCGTGCGCGATACTCACCGCGGCTGACCGTATAATTTTAGTAAGAAAATTTTTGTGTTTTAGAATTTTATAGGGTGCCTTGTCTTGTAGGAAATGAAAGCAATTTAAATCACTCCACTAAAAAATTGAAGTAGACGCTTTTATAAGGCTCATTCTTTAATGTGAAATGCCACCACTCTGTCTCTATCGGTAAAAAACCAAATTCCATCATTGTTGTCTGCAACAACATGCGGTTGTTAAATTGCGCTAGTGTAATCGTTCGACAAGCAGGATGAGATAATGGATCCATAAAATCAAAAGGGGTACCCATATCAAGCGGTTCACCGGTCAAAAGATCAACAAGCGTTACATCGATCGTACTACCGCGCGTATGGCCTGAGTGACGCGCAATGTAGTGAAGATCAAACAAATCCGCTTTATTAATTCTCGGATAATAGGCTTTTTTCATTTTTTGATCTTGTGGCTCTTGACTCCATTGAAAAAAATCCTCAACTGCCATTTGCGGCCTGTAAGCATCGAAAACTCTTAGTCCAAAATTTTTTTTATACAGTATGCTTTGTACACCAAACAAAGCATTTGCTGCTGCCTTCGTTAACAAACAAACCGGTTTTTTGTAACCAACGATAGGGCGGCCTACAAAATTATCAGAAATGTAATACCGCACATCTTCTTGAATAGTTGGGACGTAGTCTTTTAAGTAAATAAACTCACTGGTTTTTTCTTGTTTTTGTTCGTCAGCATTGATATTCATGATGCAAAAAAATTATACGCAGACTAAACAACGCAATGAAATTTGAAACATAACTTAAAGGCATTTCTATGCTATCAATAGTCATTTTAGCGTACCATTTGTGCTCTGATCTGTCTATACCGCTCGTACGTGAAGATGCGAATCTTTTTAACTCACAGCGAGCGGTATGCCTGATACATGACTGGCAAAAACAAAAAATAAAAATGCGATCATTAATTTCAGACGATCCAAATACATGAGCTGGCTATTATAGCAGGGATATAGTAGGCTTAAATTTAAAGATTTTTGTTAAATAAGGAAACGAATCAGTTCTCTGACAATGGCTGCCATTGTACAGCAGGGAGGCGTTGTGTTTTCTTTATTAGGGAAGAGTGTTTTTCTCTTTTGCTTAGGATTTTGCACAAATCCGGCATTTGCAGCGATACTGACAACCAGTGTGCCAGTTTCTGTCGAAGTAATATCAGGTTGCACTATTACGGCAACTCCCTTAGTGTTTGGTGTCTACAGTCCTTATGCAGTGATCTCTACAAAAAGTATCTCTAGGCTACGAATACTTTGTACATTAAATACCCCTTATAACATAACTTTGGATCAAGGCAATGGAATATCCGCTGATACAAATCTGCGCACGATGTCCGGACCAGGAACTGCAACTATTTGTTATACACTATCGCAAAACCCGACGTGTACAATTAATTGGGGAAATACTATAGGGGTTGATACAGTGTTCGGTAAAGGAAGTGGAATACCAAAGTATTTAACCATTTATGGTGAAATACCTGCTCAACAAAACGTCAGCACGGGGTCCTATAGTGATGTCGTGAACATTAACATTGTTTTTTAAAGGGCGCCTCATAAATTGCTATTTCACTCTTATTTTTTTATAGAGACGCCCTGGAAGCTCTTAACAGGAACCATCAAATGGCTTATTCGATCAGAATTGGACTGAATTTGCACAAAATATGCTTGATGCCGCGCGTACCACTGTGTCTTTAAACATAATTTTTTCCAAAAAGCTGCTTGTCAATCAAATCGCATAAGCAGTGAATAATCAACAAATGTGTTTCCTGTATACGTGCGGTAGACGAGCTGGGGACACGTATCTCGATGTCAGTAGAACTACTGAGCAAACCAGATAAAGAGCCTCCATCTTTACCTGTTAGTGCAATAATTCTCAATTCTCTACTGTGTCCGGCTTCACAGGCACGCAAAATGTTTTCTGAATTACCGCTGGTTGAAATTAAAAGTAAGATATCACCTGCTTGACCCAATGCTCGAATTTGTTTCGAAAAAATGTCGTTATAACTATAGTCATTTGCAATTGAAGTGATTGTAGACGTATCTGTGGTTAAGGCGATAGCGGGAAGACTAGGACGTTCCGTTTCGAAGCGATTTATCATTTCTGAAGCAAAATGTTGTGAATCTGCCGCTGATCCTCCATTACCACAGGCTAGGATTTTGTTATCGTTCAGGAGACTCTGCACAAACAGCTGGCTTGCTTCAACAATGGTTTCTGCCAACAGAGAGGAAGCCTGCCGTTTAGTTTCAATACTCTCTTCAAAATGAGTCTTGATGCGCGTAAGAAGATCCATATATTACCCAGAGAACGCATTTTTGACCCATTCTACTTGAGCAATGTAACGCTGGGAAGTATTAAGCCTGTGAAAGCAAGGTTTTGGCTTTGTGGTTCGTGAAACAGCGAAGACATCGAAACGATAGGAGAACATAGCGAATTGTGGAAAGTATTGCAGATAGTATTCGGCTGTTTTTATAAGCCTAGTCTGCTTAGTGAAATCAATTGTCTCTATGCCATTACCAAAATCAGAGTTTCGTCTATAACGAACCTCCACAAAAACTAAAATGTTTTGTTCTTGCATAATTAAGTCAATTTCGCCAAAACGGCACGTGTAGTTTCTAGTAATGAGAGAAAGACCCTGGCGTTTTAAATAATGATAGGCAAAATCTTCTGCTTCTTTCCCTAATTTTTGGGAAGTAGTAGATACTATTAATCCAGGAATGATACAGCTCCTTTACGAAATTGTGCACAAACCAACTTACGTACAATGCGATGTTTATCATCTAATGTGAGTTGACCCGTTGCTCCAGGTAAAGCTTGTGCATGAAATTGATTAAGATTAGGTAGCTGTTGAACGATGTGAAAAGCATCAACACCAAGGGCGTAGTACTTTCGATTACGCATAAAAAATCCAGCATCGCGCGCCTGTAGCTGCTGGTATAAAGAAGAATTGCTTATGCTTTTTTCTATAGTCCACGGAGCACTACAAAAAATCACTCCATCGAGGTCATAATCTAAACGGCTAGAATTTGGCAAGCCGCTGTAGATTGCAGCGGTTGCATACACGGGAATGTCACCAGCGTAAAAGAATTTTAGCAAAGGCTTAACTTGTCGACCTGTCTGCGGATCGCTAGCTAGAAAAATTACATCAAAATCAGTTCGTCTGTTATGTGGTGGTTTAAACTGAATAAATTCCCGAAGTTGCCGTGTCAATGCGGAGGTAGTGTGCGAAAGTGTCAAGCGATCGACCACTGTCCCAGTTAAACTGTTCCACTGATCGGCAAACGTTTGGCCTATTTGTGCACCCCAATTGCCGTCAGTAGTCATGATCAGCGCGGAACGACAACCACTCTGCCAAGCCTTGAGAGCTGCTTGCTTAGCTTCATCCAAGGGGGATAAGCCGAATTGGTATAATTCTGGAGGTGCACTAACATCTGAAGCTAAGTAGTTTAAAGTTAGCACTGAAGTATGGAGTTCTAGACCTACTAAAGTTTGTACCTGTGCCTTTAGAAGTGGTCCTACCACAAATTGCGCATTTTTTTTAATCGCTTTGTTGTAGGCTACCTGAATGGAAGGTTCTTTGGCCGTGTCAATGACAATAATGCGTGGTGGAGCTCCACTTGCTTGAGCAGAGGCCAAGAATCCTTGTTCCACAGCCCAACCGATACTACCCAAAGGTCCTTGCAGTGGGATCAGCAAAGCGATAGTGTTTGGCGTAGCTGGAAAGGCGGTATGAGCCTTCGATAGTACGACGGGTGAGACGGGTCTGGGTAAATGCGCCGAATTTTGGCTGCACCCCACCAAAAAAGCAATGTTGGATAACAAAACAACCAAAAATGATAAATGCAAAAATAAAAAAGGCACGTTGCTTCACAGTTCAAGATTTAAGTTACGCTACGCTTGCCGCAGCGCATGTGTTTCTCTATAGAGTAAAGCAATATTGTAGCCTGAGCTACTCTTGATAACATTCTTTGCAATGTCTAACTATTTTCCACCCGATGATGAAGATCTTGTTTTTTTTCATAAAGCAATGTCAGATGTTAGACGTCACAAAAGGCTTGGAGTGCAAAAATCTCAGAAACAGTCTCCATTAGCCGATCAGCCACCGAAATATGTGAAGAAAAAAGCAGCGCATCACGATATTTTCCTCTTTGATCCCGCAGAGCCAACACTCGCTACAGAAGATGCATTATTTTTTAGGCGACAGGGTCCACAGAATAAATTAATCAGGAAGTTAGTGCGCGGTGAAATAAAGAGAACTGCTTACTTAGATTTGCATGGAATGACTATCGAACAAGCACGTGTAGCAGTGGAAAATTTTTTGCTAACAAATCAAAAAATGGGGGTTCGCTGTGTCAAAATCATCCATGGAAAAGGCCTGTCGAGCAAAACTGAGCCAAAATTGAAAAATTATGTCAATCATTGGTTAAAGCAATTTTCAGAAGTGCTGGCCTTTGCTTCTGCACGATCAAATGATGGAGGAACGGGCGCTGTGTACATATTATTGGCAAAATCAAAATTTTTGCCGAAATAGCGTTTTCAAAGCATTTGAAGCAAAATTTCTAATTTATAGAGGTGCCCTTCAGTAAAGGTTAAAAAAGAAAATGCCTGGTTTCAATAGGTGGTTTTTTTCATTGCATTTGAATTAACCACGCGTAGATAATTTGGTAAAACTGGCGATTAGCCATTTAGTGCCAGATCGCTGAAATTTAATCTGTAATCTGGTGTGGTTTCCTTGTCCTTCTGCATCGATGATAGTACCATCACCAAACGTGTGGTGGGTAACCTGCTGTCCTAAACGTAACCCAGTATCTCCGATATTTTTTTGATCCTTGCTAGTGGTACGGATTGGCTTTAACTGAACAGGTCGTACTATCTGTGTCTTTAATCGCACAGCATCTAGGAGTTCTTTAGGAATTTCAAAAATAAAACGCGAAGGTCTGTGATGGCTTTCCATACCATGCAGACGACGAATCTCCGCATAGGTTAAATAGAGTTTTTTCATAGCACGTGTCATGCCAACGTAACACAAGCGACGCTCTTCTTCCAAACGACCGGGTTCATCATGAGATAAATGATGTGGAAATAGACCTTCTTCCATACCGCATAAAAAAACCCATGGAAATTCCAACCCTTTGGCAGCATGTAATGTCATCAATTGTACACATTTTTCTGTACTGTCACGTTGATGTTCGCCTGCTTCGAGCGTGACGTGTGCCAAAAACGCGGACAAAACAGAAACATTATCCACTTCAGGAACGAATTGACGTGTGGCATTGAGTAATTCTTCAAGATTTTCGAGACGGGCTTGACCACGCTCACCCTTTTCCTTTTTGTAGTGTGTAAACAGAGCACTACTGTAAAGCACTTGCTCTGTTTGTTCGAAAAGTGATAATGTTTTAGTCGCTTCGTCCATATGATCAATCAATTGCAAAAAAGCAGCTACAGCGCTGCGGGCACGGACAGATAAAAGATTATTTTCCAAGGCTCGTTGTGAAGCTTCCCACAAGGAAAGGCTCCCATTTTTGGCCTCTGTGTGCAGAGTTTGTATGGTGATATTACTAATCCCTCGAGTTGGAGTATTGGCCACGCGCTCAAAAGCTTGATCATCGTGACGATTTACAATTAAGCGTAGATAGGCTAAGGCATCTTTAATTTCAGCTCGATCAAAAAAACGTAATCCACCATAGATACGATACGGAATTTGTGCACGAATCAATGCTTCTTCCAGCACACGTGATTGGGCATTAGAGCGGTACAAAACAGCAATCTCATCTGCTTGCAATCCTTTTACGAGTCCTTTTGCAATTTGATCTACGACGAAACGCGCTTCATCAAGATCGTTAAAGGCACCATAAACCGATATCAGTTCGCCCTGGTTTCCGCTACTCCATAATTTTTTACCTAAACGACCGTTGTTGTTCGCGATCAGTGCATTTGCTGCGGCTAAAATAACGCGAGTAGAGCGATAATTTTGTTCTAATCGAATTAATTGGTTGTTTGGAAAGTCATAAATAAAACGCTGAATGTTTTCTATTTTTGCACCGCGCCAACCATAAATAGACTGGTCATCGTCTCCAACCACCATAAAATGATTATGTCCGCTGTCAAGCAACTTTAACCAAGAATACTGGACTGTATTAGTATCTTGAATTTCATCAACCACGATTTCTTTAAACAGTGTCCCATAATATTTTTGGATGTGTGGGTATTTTGTAAAAAGCTCACAGCTCCTTAAAATAATTTCAGCAAAATCGATGACACCGTTACGAGCACAAACCTCTTCATAGGCCTGATAGATACGGATCAATGTTTTGTGATAGGGATCATTGACGTTGGCGACCTGGTGTGGCCGAATCGCTTCGTCTTTTTGTTGATTGATAAACAATTGAATCTTCTTTGGTGCCCACTGAGTTTCGTCTAAATTAAGGCTGGTAATAATGCGCCTCAGTATGCGATATTGGTCATCACTGTCCAGGATCTGAAAGGTTTTTGGCAAACCGGCAGCCTCCCAATGTTGACGCAAGAGGCGATGTGCAAGACCGTGGAAAGTACCTACCCACATCATTTTTGTTGGAATGTGTAAGAAATTTTCCAATCGATGACGCATCTCTGTAGCCGCCTTGTTGGTAAAAGTGACTGCTAGAATAGCCTCGGGAGAAATCTTCTCGACATCGATAAGCCAAGCAATACGATGGACCAATACACGCGTTTTTCCGCTGCCTGCACCTGCAAGCACAAGCAAATGACCTTGCGATGCAGAGACCACTTTTCGCTGTGCCTCATTCAAAGAATCTAATAGCGGAGTATCACTATTCATAGCAAAGCATTGTAACGAACTTTTGCTTGGACTGCATGGTTGTTTTATGTCGTATAGCGTTCGGAAGGTAGCATTTCATTGATGACGTGCCTTGCCCTGAGAAAGTGCATCAGCGCTTTGTAGCGCGTCTTATCAAACGAACAAGGAGCACGTGCCAGATAAGGTAAAGTGTTTTGCCAAATATTATGGTTTAATTCGTTGCTTAAAGTAGGATTATATTTAGAAAATAATTCCCAGCCTTTTTCCGGATGCTGCAAAAGGTAATCGTTTGCTTTGCGCAATGCCGTCAAGAATTTTACTAAACGAGGATCCTTAATCTGGTGGCGATTCGTGATAATGACTAATTCGTCATAGAATGGCATAGCTGTTTCTACGGGAAATATTTTTACAGACTGACCAGTAAATTGCAACTGTACTGGCTCTACGTTACGCATTACATTGATAATGGCATCTACTCGTTTTGTCAGTAGTGCTTGCGTTAAATTGTATTGGACATTGATAGTTTGTACATCATGTAACGTCAATCCAGCCTGCTGCAGTAAAGCTTCTAAAGCCATTGTGCCATCAAGATGCGAGGTGTAGCCGATTCGTTTACCTCGTAGATCAGCAATATGGTGAATTCCACTATCATTTCTGACCAGTAAGCAATTTAATGGGTGATCTATAAGTGTTGCTATTCGAATTAAGGGTAAACCTTTGATAATCTGCAGAATAAGCTGAGGTTGATAAGTAATGGCTAAATCAGCATGACCTGCAGCAACAAGTTTAGGTCCGTCATCAGGATCACTCGCAGAGATGATGTTGACCTGTATCCCTTCTCGTGCAAAAAAACCTCCTTGTTCTGCAACAATAACCGCCGCATGATCGGGGTTAATGAGCCAATCAAGAACCAATAGTAGCGGTTTTGCGCAAACGCCAATGGGGAAGAAAAACAATAGAAAAATAATGACTGTTAATGTTTTGTTCATTAACCCAAAAGCTGTGTGATTTTTTTTATTGTTTCGCTCATAGCCAAGGCGTAGTAAAATACGATAGCTTGCCAATGAAATAATACATGAACAGGCTGAGCAAAATCAGTACCCATAGCGTGGCAAACATGAGATCAATTTGCATTTGTGCGTTACTACGCAATAATAAAAACCCCAGCCCTTGATTCGCCCCTATCCATTCGCTGATCACAGCAGCTAAAGGTGCCATGGCGGTGGCTAAACGAATACCTGAAGCAAGGTGTGGAAGCGCTGCAGGAGCACGAATGTGATAAAGCACTTGCCAACGATTACCTCCCATCAATCGTGCACTATCCAAGTAAGCTTGTGGGGTTTGTTTCAAACCATCCAAAAAATTGCTAGTAATTGGAAAAAACAGCATCAATGTGATCGTAGTTACCTTAGTCACTGTACCATAACCAAACCAAATGACCAGTAACGGCGCGATGGCAAAAATCGGCAATGTCTGACTGATGAGCAACAGAGGACGCAATAGGGAGTACACCATTCGAAATGAACACATCATGAAAGCTAAACCGGTACCCAATAGAATGCTAAAGCTGAGGCCCGCTAGCATCTCCAACAGTGTAGGTAAGGTTTGCATCATGATCAGCTGGCGATAATTGATGAAACTGCAAATAACTTGTAATGGTGATGGCAGTATGTAACTTGGTAACCGGAAAACGACGATGACAGCTTGCCAAATTGCAAAAAAGAGTAAAATTAGAAACGTGCTGCGAATGGTTTTTGACATCAATAAGCTTCCTCTAGCCGGCTTAATAATTGGTTTTGCCAGTATAATAATTCAGGATTGTTTAATGTACGCGGAGGAATGGTATCGAATGTTAACGTTAAGTGATTAATTTTTGTAGGATTACCTGACATAATAGCAATATGATGGCTCAATCGAAGTGCTTCTAGCGGATCATGGGTGACTAGTAACACGGTACGATTCTCGAGCAATCGTGCGGATAAAGTTTGCAATCGGTATCGAGTAACCGAATCCAAGGAAGAAAAAGGCTCATCCATTAGAATAATGGGTTTATCTTCCAATAGTGCACGCGCCAATGCAACGCGTTGCTGCATTCCTCCCGACAACTGCGTAGGATATTTTTTTAAAGCCGATGTTAACCCCAGTTGATGTAATAGGTCTTTTGCTTGTTCAGTGGGTTGTTTTTCACTGCGTAATCGGTAGCCTAGTAAAACGTTTTTTATGACACTTAGCCAAGGCAGTAAAGCATTCGATTGTGGTAAATAGGCAACACGCCCATATAGACTTTTTTTATCACTGGTTTTGATATCAGCACTGGCGGTTGGACTATGAAATCCAGCGATAAGCCGCAGGAGGCTGGTTTTTCCTATTCCACTAGGACCCAGCAAACCAGTTGTTTGACCAGCTGGCAAACGCAAACTTAAACGGTCGAATAAAATTTGGTTTTGGTAGCGAAGGTAAGCGTTGTTGATCGTAACAGTCGGCGAGTCAATCACATACTTTTGCTACACGGAAATTATCCCGATTTCATGATAATAGGGCACTCCTAAGTATAAAGGAGCCTATAGCAAAAAGAAAAGCATAAATTTCTGAAGAACCTAAGCCAAGGGTTTTCAGTGTCGGTAGTGGTGACATTAGATTTCATGAAAAACAGTTGCAAGAAACAGGATTCACTGTCCGCTGTTATGATAAATTTTATTAAAGATGAAAATTCTGAACATTGTGAGGATAGCTGCTTTTTTGCAAAATTTCCGAAGGATAATTCATCAGTAATACCAGAAAATTGCAAGGATATAATTTTATTTTCAGCTTATCCTCACGGCTATCTCGATTCATTAGTCGAACGATATAGAAAAAATGGTGGTAATAGATTATAGTCGAAGAAGCGAGAGGCAACGTCGCTAGTGCTAGTCCAAAAAACAGTTGCGTTGTCATGTAAAACAGGTTAACAGCAGTAAAAATGCCCGTGCCTGCGAGAGTGCGTTTTAAAATGTGGACCGTACATGAATACAAAAAATAATCAGCATCCTGATATTGCGAAAGGGTTAGCACGCCCCCCTCCGCTCGCTTATATTGTCTATACGTTTGTATCCTTGTTTTTGTTTTACGAAATGGCATTGCAGGTCTCGCCCAGTATTATTACAGAGCAGCTCATGCGAGATTTGCACATCGACGCAGTATACATCGGCATCATTTCTGGCATTTATTTCTATTCCTATGTGTTCATGCAAATTCCTTCTGGATTATTGTTTGATCGCTATCCTGCAAGACTGTTGATTTCCATAGCGATATTAGTGTGTGCTATAGGGACCTTGTTTTTTGCAACAAGCAGCACGGCGCTACAAGCGGCCGTGGGACGCCTTTTAATGGGTGTCGGTTCAGCCTGCGCCTTTATTGCAGTACTAGTAGTTTCCAGCCGTTGGTTCCCCGCTACGTATTTTGCTTTTTTAGCGGGTATAGCTCAGCTGTTGGGAGCAGCAGGAGCGATGGGTGGAGAAGCTCCTTTGGCAATCTTCATCAATATATTAGGGTGGCGTTCTGCATTAACTTGGCTCGTTGGTATAGGCATTATCCTTGCAGTAATTATTTGGATCTTTTTGAAAAATGAGCCGCCACGTCGTGTGCAGGTAGAACCTGTATTGCAGAGAAAATTATCCAGCGCTTGGCAAGATCTAAAAACGGCTCTGTGCTCTTCACAAGGTTGGTGGATTGCAATTTATGCATTTTGCAGCTGGGCACCTGCTGCTACCTTTGCTTCATTATGGGGTGTACCTTATTTAATGGCGCTGTATCATATATCAAGTACATTAGCCGCTACTGCATGTAGTATGATCTGGATAGGACTGATGATGGGGAGTCCACTGTTTGGCTGGTACTCGAGCAAAGTTGGTAAACGATTACCCCTTTTGCGCGGAGCAGCTTTGTTGGGGTTGGTGACATCACTCATTGTTATTTACGTGCCACAGCTGCCATTTTTATTGATGTGTTTGTTCTTACTGGGATTTGGTGTGGCGATATCAGGACAAATTTTGACATTTGCATTGGTTAATGAAAACAGCCATCCTACCGTCATGGCCACAGCCATTGGTTTCAATAATATGGCAGTCGTGGCAGGTGGAGCTGTTTTTCAGCCACTAGTCGGTACCTTATTGGGTCTGGCTTGGAATGGAAAAGTCGTCAATGGAACAGCTTTGTATACGGTTAACAACTATAGATTGGCACTGTGTGTTGTTCCGCTGTGTTTTTTAATTGGCTGGATAACAAGTCTTACTTGTATTCGGGAGACTTTTTGTCGTGTAAAGTACTAGATTAATTTATTTTTTCCGTTTATTAATTGAAGGAGATATTGCTATGTTAGATATACTGTATTTAGATAATCAGCTTGATAAAAAGCATCTATTAAAGCACCCTTTTTATGAAGCATGGTCGGAAGGTCGACTGTCATTAGATGATTTACGCACCTATGCTTGCCAATACTATCATCATGTGGAAGCTTTCCCACGTTATTTGAGCGCAACACATAGTAATTGCGACTCTTTGCCAATTCGCCAGGTTTTGTTGGATAATTTGATCGACGAAGAACAAGGTCCCAGCAATCACCCTGCACTGTGGTTACAGTTTGCAAATGGTTTGGGTTTATCTGAATCCAGGGTGAAGGAAACAAAATTATTTCCAGAAACTGCACAATTAATCGATGATTTTAAATCTTTATCACGCTCTTCTTATGTGGAGGGCATTGCGGCGCTCTATACTTATGAACGGCAAGTTCCCTATACAGCAGCGAGCAAAATTACTGGATTAAAGAAGCATTACGGAATTGACGATGCAAAGACGTTGAAATTTTTTACTGTACATCTGCACGCAGATGTTGAGCACGCTAATGCAACGAGAACACTGCTTGAACAATTGCCGGAAAATGAGCAGATCGTCACAGAGAACGCTGCTATTAAGATTGCTGATTCGCTGTGGACGCTTTTGACAGGCATACTACATAGAACGTGCGGTGCTACTTGTTAATGGTATAGATAATTTTTAGAGTGGGGGTATGTTTGTTATGGAAGGAATCAAAAAAAAACAAAAAGGACTTACCCTACTCGAGTTGATGATCGTTATTGCTATCATCGGTATACTCGCAGCAATCGCTATTCCCAGTTACAAAAACTATAGTAATCGTGCTAAATTTTCCGAAGTTATTCAAGCAATAGCTCCCTTTAAATTGGCCGTTATAACCTGTTTTCATGAACAGGACGGCCTGAATGCTTGTGGTAATGCAGGGGAAAATGGTTTGCCCCATAATTTTAAAACAGAAAACGCCGCTAAAGGCTACGTTGCAACTGTAGAAGTAGCTAAAAATGGCCAGATTGTAGCAACTTCTCAGAGAATTCGCGTCAACAAAATCGAACACTTTACCTACATATTGACCCCTGTCCTCACAGTTGATGGACAGCTAAGCTGGAGTATTAGCGGGACCTGTGTACAACAAGGATTGTGCAAACCAGAATAGCTTTAGGACACCTCTATACAAATTGCCATTTTGCTTCAAGACAAGGCGTGGTGGCGGCGAGCAGCGGGAGTTTACACGGGGTAAATGAGTTGCACAGGCAACTTCACAACGATGGATTGAAGCAAAATTTCTAATTTCTAGAAGCGCCCTTTAGTGTCTATGCGAAATGCGTTAGCAAGCGTGCTATCCTAGAAAATTTTCAACGTGAGCTCGCCGCTTCTGTCTTGCGGCGTCTAAGTGGACGACATGATCGATTATAAAAATACGCTAAACCTGCCTGTTACCAAGTTTCCTATGAAAGCAAATTTGGCTCATACCGAGCTAGCTATTTTAAAGCATTGGGAAACTTTGGAAATTCACCAGCGATTACGTGAAAAAAACCGGAACAATCCCAAGTATATTCTGCACGACGGGCCACCCTATGCGAATGGCCAAATTCACATTGGCCACGCTGTGAACAAAATTTTGAAAGATATTATTATTAAGGCTAAAACCTTCAGTGCATTTGATGCACCATACGTACCAGGCTGGGATTGCCACGGTCTTCCAATTGAATTAAATGTTGAAAAAAAATACGGAGTTGCGGGGAGCAAGCTGTCGCCCACAGCGTTTCGTCAAGCATGTCGTGAATATGCACAAACTCAAATATCCTTGCAACGCGATGAATTTAAACGTTTGGGCATCATAGGGGATTGGAACCGTCCTTACCTGACTATGGATTTTAGGTTTGAGGCCAATGTCATTCGTGCCCTAGGTAAAGTAATTAGTCGAGGACATCTGCAACAAGGATTTAAGCCAGTGCATTGGTGTATCAATTGCAGCTCCGCTTTAGCAGAAGCAGAACTGGAGTATGCTGACAAGCTTTCAGTGGCAGCAGATATTCGATTTCGAGTGTTCAATGAAACGGATTTTTTAAATCGGTTTTCTGCCAGGGTGGGTCATGGTCCCATTGTTATTCCCATTTGGACAACTACACTGTGGACGTTGCCTGCTAATGAAGCCGTAGCTCTCAATCCTACCGTTGAATATATTTTAATTCAAACAAAAACAGAGCGCTTATTGCTTGCTAGGCCTTTATTAGAGACTAACTTAATACGCTATAAGATAACGCATTATCAATGTTTAGGCTTAGTAAACGGCAGCCTATTGGAAGGTGTTTTATTACAACACCCTTTTTATCATCGCCAAGTCCCCATTATCCTGGGTGAACATGTTACGACTGAAACAGGAACCGGAGCGGTGCATACGGCGCCTGCTCACGGTTCAGAGGACTATATAGTTGCTAAAAAATACGGATTACCTTTGTTAAATCCAGTCGGAGACAATGGTTGTTATTTGCCAGGTACTGTTTTATTTACTGGCGAACATGTATTCAAAGTCGATACCAAAATGCTTAAGCTTTTAAAAGAACAGGAAAATTTATTGCATGAGGAAGTTATTAAACATAGTTATCCGCATTGCTGGCGACACAAGACTCCCTTAATTTTTCGTGCAACACCCCAATGGTTCATCAGTATGCAGCAGCAGGGTTTGCGTGCAGACAGCTTGGCAGCGATTAAGAAAGTATGCTGGTCTCCTGAGTGGGGTCTAGCACGTATGGAGGCGATGATTTGCAATCGACCCGATTGGTGTATTTCGCGACAACGCAGCTGGGGTGTGCCAATTCCACTATTCGTGCATCGAGCATCGCGGGAATTGCATCCCCAAAGCCTAGATTTCTTGGAATGCATCGCTAGGCGTGTAGAGAAACAAGGTATTGACGCTTGGTATAGTTGTCGTACAGAAGAGTTACTGGGTAGTGCAGCCGAAGAATATGAAAAATTATCCGATTGTTTGGATGTATGGTTTGATTCAGGCATCACGCATTATGCTGTTTTGATGCAAAATTCTGCGTTGGCCTATCCCGCCGACTTATATTTAGAAGGTTCTGATCAACACCGCGGATGGTTTCAGTCTTCCTTGTTGACCTCTGTTGCAATGCATGGGGAAGCACCCTATAAAGCTGTTTTAATACATGGATTTACGGTAGATGACAAAGGTCGCAAGATGTCAAAGTCTTTGGGCAACGTGCTGGCTCCCGACAAAATAATCCAAAATTTAGGCGCTGATATTCTACGATTATGGGTTTCATCAACGGATTATCGCAAAGAAATGGTGGTGTCCGATGAAATTTTAAAGCGCACGGCAGAAGCGTATCGTCGTATACGAAACACTTTTCGTTTTTTGTTAGCCAATTTGCATGACTTTGATCCAGCTAATCACTGTGTTTCACCCGATAGACAACTATCTTTAGATAGATGGATTATAGAACGCGCTAGTGTGTTACAACGAGAAATCACCGATGCGTATGAAGAGTATCAATTTCATATTATCTATCAAAAATTACACAATTTTTGCATTACTGATCTGGGAAGTTTTTATCTCGACGTCATTAAAGATCGCCAATATACGTTACCAAAGGATAGTATGGCGCGTCGTTCTGCACAAACTGCACTGTTTTATATCGCTGAAGCGATGGTTCGCTGGTCCGCACCTATTCTAAGTTTTACAGCAGAAGAAATTTGGAATTTTCTTCCTGGGACGCGGGAAAAAACAGTTTTTTTAAATGAATGGTATAAGTTACCACTTTCTTCAATCCAAGATCCACTGCATGCAATTTATCAACAGTGGGACAGGCAAACCTATTGGAGTTTGCTAATTCAAATACGTAATGAGGTCAATAAAGTTATTGAAGAGTTTCGGATGGAGGGTAAATTGGGTTCTTCTTTGGAAGCTGAAGTTGAATTGACGGTTTTATCGAATTCCCAATTATTTATGGTACTGAGTGCATTGAAAGAGGAATTACGCTTTTTGCTAATTACCTCAGATGCAAAACTTTCGGTAGGCCCAGTGCATGAACAAGCTACGCAGGTGTGGCTTGGCGGAGAGGTACTGGGTACATTAGCAATAAAAGTCACTGTTGCTACGGGCAACAAGGTAAAATGTGTACGTTGTTGGCATCGTTGTTCAGATATTGGTCAGGATTCTGCTCATCCCACTATCTGTCAACGTTGTGTGGGAAATTTATCTGCAGGAGAAGGAGAGCGACGTTGCTACGTGTAGTGGGTAGGTTTTTCAAATGGTAATTTTTGTTTACTCAAGTAACTACTATGTTTCATAAAAAAATGAGTTGCTTATCCTGGCTTTATTTGAGCGTGTTGGTTGTAATACTCGATTTCATCACAAAAACATGGATGAGTGTTTGGTTAAATGGTTGGGGAATTGTCCATGTTTTTCCTTACTTAAATCTCATTTTGGCCCACAATTCTGGTTCTGCTTTTAGTTTTTTGGCATGGGCAGATGGCTGGCAACGTTGGTTATTCGCCACCATTAGCCTGGGTGTTAGTGTCTATTTAGTTTATTTGCTATATCGGGGGGGGGATCAATCACTGGTCGGCCTGTGCCATTGCCTTAATTATAGGTGGTGCACTGGGGAATCTTTACGATCGCTTGACCTTAGGTTGGGTCGTTGATTTTATCGATTTTCATATAGCTCACTGGCATTTTGCTACCTTCAATCTAGCAGATGCCGCTATCTCGGTGGGTGCTGCTCTGTGGATCATCGCCGGTTATCAATGGAAAAAAAATACATGAAAACAACCACCACAAAACCATTAGGCGTTTTCAGTTTAGTCATGATGAACGTGATAGCAGTCGATAGCTTGCGATCATTACCCGTGGCAGCACAGTTTGGATACTCCTTGTTGTTTTTTTACTTATTAGCAGCAATCTTGTTTTTTATTCCAACAGCTTTAATTACAGCAGAGCTTGCTACGGCTTGGCCAAATACTGGTGGTGCCTATATCTGGATTCGAACAGCTTTTGGTGCACGTTGGGGTTGGTTTGCGATTTGGTTGCAATGGATCTATAACGTGGTTTGGTATCCCACGATACTGGTATTTGTCATCGCTGCTGCCGCCTATTTGTTTGATTTGCAATTAGTACATCACCAGAGATTTGTTTGGGGTTTAGTGTTATGTATTTGGTGGTTCATTACAGGATTGAGTTGTCTGGGGTTACGTGTTTCAAATTGGCTGAGTAGTGCGGGAGCACTGGTTGGGACGTTAATTCCCATGCTTGTTGTCATTATAGTGGCATTTTTTTGGCTAAAAAGTGCAAAACCGTTAGCAATTCACTTTTCGTCCCGTGCGCTTTTCCCTGATCTAACAGGTTTTAATCATTTATCATTTCTGACTACGGTTATTTTTGGATTAATGGGGTTAGAAATGTCAGCTGTACATGCAGGGGATGTGTGTAACCCACAAAAAAATTATCCGCGTGCATTATTTTGGTCAGTTGGGTTAGTGTTGCTAACTCTGATATTAGGTTCCCTGGCCATCGCTTTTATAGTACCTGCACAACAATTGAGTATATTGACTGGTCTCACGGATACCTACGTTATATTTTTTCACAACTATCATCTGGAATTTTTGGCTCCGATTATGGTTGCTTTAATTATTATTGGCAGCTTATGCAGTGTATCGACGTGGGCGATAGGGCCGACACGGGGATTGTTGATTGCAACATTTGAAAACCAAATCAGCAGCTTACGTTGGTTATTGAGGATAAATCGTTTTGGGGCTCCTGTTGGCTTGTTACTCGTGCAAGGAGTATTAGTTTCCCTATTGTCCAGCCTATTTGTGTTGATTCCTACAGTTAATGAAGCTTATTGGTTGTTGAGTGTGATGACGGCGCAGCTGGCAGTATTATTTTACGTCCTTTTTTTTTTAGCTGCCTTATCTTTACGTTATAGAGAGGGTTACCAAGCCCGTATTTACCGAATTCCAGGTGGAAATATAGGTTTATGGCTGACGGTATGTTTAGGGCTATCTGCTTGCCTATTGACATTTATCATTGGTTTTTTCCCACCAGCTGGCATAGTTTCTCTAGGAAAAATTTGTAAATTTGATACAATACTTGTTATTGGTATTGCAATTTTTTGCTTACTACCCTATTTCGTGACCAGATCGCGGATACAATGAACAATAACATAGTAGTAGGATGATTATTAGCGTATTGGAAATTCATGGCGTACCCATTGAGTGTATCAATCAAGCAGCGGTGACTTACCATGTTCCAGCAGCATTGATCTTGTCAATTTTGGTGATAGAAGGTGGGCTTGTAGGCTCGGCTTCGAGCAATAAAAATGGAACATTTGATTATGGCCCTATGCAAATTAATTCAGTTTGGATGCCAAAGATTCAAGCTTTTGGGTATACCAGACAGCAATTGCAATACGATCCTTGTGTCAATGTCACAGTAGGCACGTGGATTTTAAGTCAAAGTATTACCAATGCTCCTACGCTATGGCGTGGTGTGGGTGGGTATCATTCTCAGACTCCGAGTTTAAATTATCGTTATCAAACGAAAGTTTCTGAAGTTTATCAACTGTTGTCTCACTATCTTGCTTAATTAATTTCATTCATTATTTGTGGGACCGCTACTTATGTGTCGAATTTTTCAATTCAATAGCTGTTACGAATTTCGCATATTGTGCACTGGTAAAACACACGATCCATCAAACCCACCAGGCTCAGGCCCATCAGGCTCAGGCCCATCAAGCCAACAAATTTTCGTTGATCTAACCCGCTTGACTCCTTCTTGATTAAAAAAAGTCACTGCAGCAGCAGAGGACGGATGAGTACTCTTGTGCAAAACAGTGGATGGTTGTTCACGTGTACACGGTACAGTGTAATACTTTGCTTGCGAAAGGGATAATTCCTCTTCTTCTTCTATAATGGTCTCACACCCAGGTGCAACGCTGCACTTGTTGGTGGCTTGTACAAAAGGTTTCAGCTGCTGCCCCGGATTTTTAGAATAAACCTGCTGATCCAGCGCGATCTTAATATTATAGAGTAGAGACTTCAAAAAAACATAAAGCAATTCAAGCGCTGCTATGCGCAACTCTTGCCTCATGAATTGCAGTTCCATCTTTAGCTGCGGCGACTTTTGTTCCTGCAACCGCTGCAGTTGTGGCATTTTTTCCTGCTGTTGACCAATCAACTGATTCCATTTTTCTATAACAGTGTATATAGGGTTAATAAAACTACTTTGCCTCAGCTGCCCATTATCAACACTATGCATAATATCGATCTCGCTCATAGGGTTGCGATCTTGTAAAGAATTCCACTTAAGGGCTTTCACTTTAATAGCATTCCCTATACTAAGTAAAACCAACAGCTTTTCGATCGAGTCTTCACAACTATCTGCATTCCATGATCCCAACTCCCTCTGAAAAGGAAAAGGGGTGACAAAGCTTAGAATTCTGTTGAGAATCTCTTCTGTCATTTGGTCTGCTATGTACAAAGTCTTTATAAGACGACTATTGCTGGATGTATTCTCAGAATTCAGTATAGAATTAAATTTCTCGTTAGAAACGCTTGATCTAGCTGTTCCAAAAACATTAAGTACCTCAGTTAGTTTTTTAAGTACCTTGGAAAACGCACCATCCAATAGCGCGTTCTTAAATATCAATACTGTTCGCTGCAGGCCTGCATTCAATAATGGAAAAAATTCGCTACTAAATTCGCTACTATTAATCCTCATCTCTTGCATTGTTTTGTTTTGTAACAATACAGTTTGGGGTTCACCAAAACGACACTCCAATAGTAATACATAAATTCTCAGGTATTCCTCCATATTTTCTTTTAATACTGTGAGGATGTCGTGGAAAGAACTTGGATTGCGTTGTTCCTTGACAACTCCTGCTGTACTAATGTCAATTGCAGCTAGATCCAACGCTTGCTCAACTAACTGTATGTTAACAAATTCATCCCTATCCCTATTCAACAAATTTTCTTTCACTTGTTGGTTAATTTTCTTAACCCATTGCTTAACCCATTCATTAGGTAATTCATAAACATATCCTAATATTGTATATTTCATAAATAATTCCACAATTCCACTGTTTATTATTTCTCAAAACTCCTGACATACTTACACAAAACCCCTTTACCAAAATATAGACATAGCATGTGAGTGTAACATAGCAGCTATTGCATACCAACGATTAGAAAAAACATAGCCCAATGTCAGAAACAAGCTAGACCAGATCAGTCCTCCTGAATAAGCGTACAATGAAAACTGCCGATAATGGAGCTTTACAGCCCCGGCAACATACCCTGTTAAATGACGAATACCGGGGATAAAATAACCAATGAGTAGTGCCCATTTACCAATTCGTTCAAACCAATGACGCGCTATTACAAATCTTTTCTCAGTTAAACCTACGTAACAACTCCAGCGGCGATTAACACAGAAATTGGTAGCTAATCCTAATCCATAACTACCAGTGATACCACAACAAGTTCCTGCATACACAGCGAAAATCGTGGGGAAAAGTGGTAATTTTCCATTTGCTATCCAAACTCCCAGAAATATTAATACTGATTCTTCGGGTATTGGTAATGCAATGAGCCCTAATCCCAGCCATAGAAAAACAACAATGCTTCCGTAGTGATGAAACCAAGGAAAAAATTGATTCATGGAAAATGGCAAGTGGATACCTACTCCTCTTCGCACGAGATGCAAAAATTAAGATCAAGGGTAATTTTATACTATTATCATCTTTCTTATTGAATATCATATTATCACAGTACGGTACAAATTAACTGCGTTAGAGTTACTATTAATATTACTGATTACCAAAATATTTCCACATCTTTCACTATTGTAGACAACTTGGTTTAACCAAAATCTAGTTGATTTATATCGACGATTACATCATCACTATCATCATCATTATCATCATTATCGCTATTGTTTGCATCATTAAGTTGTGCATACCGATTGAGTGGGTACGGCAAAATAATGACTTGAGTACCTATCTCTATAAACTCCCGATTCAACCATTCTGCATCTTCTAGGAACAGCCTAATACAACCATGACTTGCGTTATAACCAGGAACACCGTTAGAACCATGCATGGCGAAACCACCCTTAAAGAACATGCAGTAAGGCATCGGAGCCCCTCCATAGGGTTTTGGAAATTTAGTAGAAGCGCAACCAGGTCCTCGTTTTTCATAGATCCTAAAGTTACCACTCGGTGTGTGACAGGGTCGTCCCAAATCCGGGCACCAATTTTGACCACTGGATGCCGGTCCCCAGCGAATAATATTGCCGGTTGGTCCGTAAGCTGCCCAAGCATTTAGCGCGGGTGAATAAACGATCATTTTTGTACCGCTAAAGCCCCGGTAAGGGGGGAACGGGGTGTAATCCATGACATTGATATTGTATAGGTCTCGTGGTACAGCGATACGAATGCCTGACCACAGTTGTGTATTCATGCGGTTGATGCGCATCACCGCGTCACGTTTTTCTGGGTCAGGAAATAAACTTTGCCACGTTTCCCCTCTACGTACAGTAATGCAGTAAAGACGTGGATCCTCGCATAATGTGTACAGCAACCATCCTCGTGCAGCAAAACTGTCACCATGCGTGACTAAAAAAATAGCCGGCAATGCAAGTATTGCTATAATTCGAATGAGCATACGCATAAATTGCTCCTTCCACCCAGTCAATGGATACCATAAGGCGTTACTTTTACTGTAGAATATAGCCTATCATAGACCTAACAAGGCAAGACAATGTTGAGTTTCCATGATAAAAATCGAAAATGGTGGACCTTATTGGCCATGTCCAGTGCCCTAGCACTTGTTTTCATTGATCAAACGGCGCTTGCTGTTGCGCTTCCTGCCATACAGCGTGACCTTAACCTGAATAACAATCTTCTGCAGTGGGTTATCAACGGTTATTTGTTAACACTGAGCACTTTTATTCTGTTAGGTGGACGAGTGGGTGATGGCCTTGGACACAAGCGGGCCTTTTTGTTTGGTTCTATTGTTTTTATAGCTGCATCGCTAGGATCCGCTGCTGCGCAGTCAGGGAGTTGGCTGATAGTGGCTCGTATTATCCAAGGGGTTGGTGCTGCCTTTATGTTACCTTCAACCAATGCACTGGTTGTCCAGGCTTTTCCGAAAAAAGACCGCGGTAAAGCCGTTGGTCTTTATGTGGGGCTAGCTGCTACCTTTTTAGCCTTAGGCCCTTTTCTAGGAGGTATGTTGACAGCGTGGTTCAGTTGGCGCGCCGTTTTTTGGATTAATCTTCCGGTCGCTTTAACAAGTGTTGTGCTCGCGAGTACGGCTGTGCCAAAATGGGAAGCTACGGATAAAATGACCATCGATTATGCAGGCCTGTTACTTTCTATCGGCTTTATCAGTGGCTTTGTACTTTGCTTTATGCAGGGATCTCTCTGGGGGTGGACCTCGCCTACGATCATTATTGTGTTTTTACTGAGTATGTTCGCTTTAATTGGCTTTATTTTGTTAGAGCATCGTATCCAGCATCCCTTGGTAGAAATGGCACTATTTAAAAATCCAGTTTTTTCCATTGCATTAACTGTGACGGTTATTGTTCAAGCAGTCGCTATGGTATTCGTATTTTGGGCTATTTTTATACAAAATGTGCTGGCATACTCTCCTTTGCAGGCAGGCTTGCTACTTTTACCTGCAGTATTGCCTGTTATTTTCATGGCCCCTATCGGAGGGTATTTACGCGATAGATATGGTCCCACTCCGCCGATGTTCACAGGGTGTTTATTGGTTACTTTGAGCCTCATTTGGATAGGCTTTTCTAGCCACTACCAGCGTTATGTATGGTTATTTCCGGGTTTACTGCTGTACGGAATAGGTATGTCGTTGTCAATTTCTGGAAATTTAGCAACAGTAATGAGTACAGTAACCGATAAGCAATGCGGCATTGCCGGCGCCATCATGGGTTGCGCAAGACAGGTTGGAAATTCCATGGGCTTGGCTATACTCGTAGGTCTTTTAAGCAGTTTAAATAAGTGGCAACTCACCGTTTTTTTGAGTAAAAAAGCTTCGCCACCTCTCTCTTATATCCAGGAACACCAAATTGATGGCCTGCTAATGAAGTCTACACTTGCAATGCATACTATTTCTCATTTATCGATTCAGTCGGTAGCATTACTTAAAATTGCTGCACTAAAAGCTTATATCTTTGCTTTTAGTATAACGATGTATGCAGCAGCATTACTCACTTTTCTCTGTTTATTACTTGTACTCAGGATGCCACGTGCAGTGAAATTCGTAGATTAAAATGTGGGTTTCCGTTTACTCAATGACGATACCAGTCAGTTCCTCTTGGATTGTCATTGATAAAAACTCCTAAATTCAGTAATACATCACGGATTTTGTCTGCTTCTACCCAGTTTTTAACAGCGCGTGCCTGATTACGCGCAGCAACCAATTCTTCTATCTTTTCTAGCTCACCCTCTTTGAGACCTACTTTCCAAAATTTGTTTGGATCGAGTTGTAAAATCCCTAATACACCCGCTTGTTGCTTCAAAAATTTTGCTAAAGAAAACGCTTTTTGTGGATCCACCACCCGAAAGCGGTTAATTTCACGTGCAACCTCAAATAATACTGCCAAGGCATTTGGTGTATTAAAATCATCATCCATTGCTACATTAAATTTTGTTTGATATTCATTTTGCATAGCAGAGAAGTTCACGTTTTCCAATTCCAAATCTTTGCCTTCAAGACCACGCAAACTGATGTAAAGACGTTGTATTGCTGCCTGTGCAGCTTGTAGATTTTCCTGCGAATAGTGAATAGGACTACGATAATGACTCGCTATCAGAAAATAACGCAGCACTTCGGCGGGATATTTTGCCAAAACATCCCGTAGAGTAAAAAAATTCCCTAAGGACTTAGACATTTTTTGGTGATCAATTTGTACAAAACCGACATGGATCCAGGTATTTACAAATTTCTTACCCGTTACTCCTTCCGATTGCGCAATTTCATTTTGATGATGAGGAAAGACGAGATCGAGGCCACCTCCATGCATGTCAAAATGCTCGCCTAAAGCTGCCATAGACATGGCTGAACATTCAATATGCCAACCCGGTAAAAC
>JABDBU010000003.1:0-35973 GCA_013288455.1 Gammaproteobacteria bacterium
TCTTTCGCTGAATGCAACATACCCTGAAATTGTTTTCACAACTTCTTTCTTTCGGAAGGTACTCTTCAATAGGTTTCTATCTCTGAGTTCCTTCGCGCCTTTCTTACAGATTTTTTAGTTGTTAATGAACTCTTCTCGATGGATGCCATAAACACACATCTCTTTCTCTCTTTTTCTGCTCGCTTCTTTTGAATGGAGCCAGTCGGGCTCGAACCGACCACCCTCGGCTTGCAAAGCCGATGCTCTACCAAATGAGCTATGGCCCCTCTTTCTTTCTCACAGGAATGGGTCTGGGTGGACTTGAACCACCGACCACACGCTTATCAAGCGTGTGCTCTAACCAACTGAGCTACAGACCCTTGACAGCCTTTCCTCTTTCTCGCAAGCAATGTGTGTGAGCGCTTTGACGCTTCGGGTTTTTCTTCTTTCACTTTCTTAAGGAGGTGATCCAGCCGCAGGTTCCCCTACGGCTACCTTGTTACGACTTCACCCCAGTCATGAACCTTACCGTGGTCGGCGACTCCCCTGTCTCCAGGGTTCATCTACCGCCTTCTGGTAAAACCCACTCCCATGGTGTGACGGGCGGTGTGTACAAGGCCCGAGAACGTATTCACCGCAACTTGCTGATTTGCGATTACTAGCGATTCCAACTTCATGGAGTCGAGTTGCAGACTCCAATCCGGACTACGAGACGTTTTATTGGATTGGCTCCACTTCACAGCTTCGCTTCCCTCTGTACGTCCCATTGTAGCACGTGTGTAGCCCTACCCATAAAGGCCATGATGACTTGACGTCGTCCCCACCTTCCTCCGGTTTATCACCGGCAGTCTCCCTCAAGTTCCCAGCTTTACCTGATGGCAATAAAGGATAAGGGTTGCGCTCGTTACGGGACTTAACCCAACATCTCACGACACGAGCTGACGACAGCCATGCAGCACCTGTCTCTTGGTTCCTTTCGGCACAGAAGCCTCTACGCTTCCTCCCAAGGATGTCAAGGGTAGGTAAGGTTCTTCGAGTTGCATCGAATTAAACCACATGCTCCACCGCTTGTGCGGGCCCCCGTCAATTCCTTTGAGTTTTAACCTTGCGGCCGTACTCCCCAGGCGGAGAACTTAACGCGTTAGCTTCGCTACGGCGTGTCTGATTTGCACCAAACACATCACAGCCAGTTCTCATCGTTTACCGCGTGGACTACCAGGGTATCTAATCCTGTTTGCTCCCCACGCCTTCGCGCCTCAGTGTCAGTTAAGACCCAGGTTATCGCCTTCGCCACTGATGTTCTTTCCGATATCTACGCATTTCACCGCTACACCGGAAATTCCATAACCCTCTGTCTCACTCCAGTTGACACGTTTTCGACGACTTTCCCAGGTTAAGCCCGGGGATTTCACATCAAACCTCGTCAACCACCTACACGCCCTTTACGCCCAGTCATTTCGATTAACGCTTGCACCCTCTGTATTACCGCGGCTGCTGGCACAGAGTTAGCCGGTGCTTATTCTGTGGGTACCGTCATCTTCTTGTGTTTTTCACACACTCTCTTTCTTCCCCACTTAAAGTGCTTTACAACCCGAAGGCCTTCTTCACACACGCGGTATCGCTGGATCAGGGTTTCCCCCATTGTCCAATATTCCCCACTGCTGCCTCCCGTAGGAGTCTGGGCCGTGTCTCAGTCCCAGTGTGGCTGGTCATCCTCTCAGACCAGCTACGGATCGTCGCCTTGGTAGGCTTTTACCCCACCAACTAGCTAATCCGACGTAGGCTCAACCCAGAGCGCAAGGCCCTTTCGGGTCCCCTGCTTTTGATTCCTCAATTTTATGCCGTATTAGCCCGAGTTTCCTCGGGTTATCCCGCTCTCCAGGACTGATTCCTACCTTCTACTCACCCGTTCGCCACTCGCCGACAATGAAAACCGAAATCTTCATCTCGATGCCGTTCGACTTGCATGTGTTAAGCATACCGCCAGCGTTCAATCTGAGCCAGGATCAAACTCTTCTATTTTTCTTGCTTTATCCCCGCTCACTCAATCTATGACTTCTCATACATTAAGCACTCGGTTTGCGATTCACTGCTATATCAGTTTCCCAATACAAACACGAATCTTCGCCAAGCGCCCACACACTTTGCTTACTTCTCTTCTATTGCTTTTAACGAACTTTTTCTCTTAATGAGTGTTTCTATAATAATCATTGTGTACTTCGATTTCTAGTGTACTTCTAGTGTACTTAGTGTACTTCGATTGCTCTTCTACACTTCTACACTTCTCTCCACTACACTACTTCTCTCCACTACACTTCTAACTACACTTCTCTCCACTCTCTCTCTTCCTTCAGCCTTAAACCAAAGTGTCGCGCATTCTACTCTCCATTATTCCTCTCTTCAAGTGCATTTTGCATCTTATACTGATGAAGCTCATTTACAACATACCTGCATCACAGATACCTGCATTACAGAAGTTCATTCAAAACATAGAGTCGCAAATAGAGTCGCAAAGAACGATGTATTGACGTAAAATGGCAATTTTTTAAAGGTGCTTGACATTTGCATTTGCAATATTTGCAATTACAAAATTTTTAGCGGCAGGTATAATCATGGGTTCTATTATCATAGACTTAGCAGGGCTGGAACTCTCGTCTGAAGAGTATGAAATTCTTCAACATCCGCAGATTGCTGGCATTATTTTTTTTGCGCGCAATTACGAATCACCCATACAGCTTAAAAATCTGATATCGCACATTCGTGAATGCAGTGCACAGCGGCGGTTGTTGTTAACTGTTGATCAAGAAGGTGGTCGCGTACAGCGTTTTTTTTCCGGTTTTACCCCGCTTCCTCCCATAGGTAAAATTGGCAAACTTTACGAAACTAACCCTGAACAAGCTTTGCATTTTGCTAAAGCCCACGGTTGGATAATGGCAAGCGAATTATTAGCTCTCGGTATTGACTTAAGTTTTGCTCCCGTTTTAGATCTGGATAATCAGATAAATCAAGTGATCGGAGAGCGTTCTTTTCACGGAGATCCAGTCATTGTTACGAAGCTAGCCCGAGCCACTATTCATGGCATCCACAGTGCTGGCATGTATACTGTGGGCAAGCATTTTCCTGGACATGGTTCAGTTACCCTGGATACGCATAAAGAATGCGCAATTGATATCAGAGATTATGCAACGATCGAAGCCACTGACTTGATTCCATTTTCTACATTAAGTCCCTACCTCGATGCAATGATGACTGCGCATATCGTATATAGTAAAGTTGATCCCATACCCTGCAGCTTTTCCTCTACTTGGTTGCAAACTATACTGCGCAAAAAGCTCAACTTTACTGGCGCTATTTTCACAGATGATTTATCCATGCAAGCTGCACAAACGATGGGAAACATATCGGAGCGTGTAGAACTTGCCTTACAAGCAGGGTGCGACGGGTTGCTTATTTGCAATAATCGCGCAGATGCTATCTCTGCATTGGAATACCTAGAAGGCTCACGACGGCCAGATATGCCAAATTCAAAAAGGCGCTTGCAAAAATTATTTTCTCATCGCACACTGGGCGATATCGCATCGCTGCAACAGACCGCTGCTTGGCGCGAAGCGGTTTGTATGTTAAATAAACTATAGGTCTCTCATGCTAATTCCGGCGGATGTTCAGGAAGTGAAAAAAAAGGCTAAACTCCTTTTTACAAAAGAACAAATCGAAGCGAGCTTAGACAAAGTAGCTAGCGCCATTAATGAGCAGCTTGGTGAAAGTAATCCAGTTGTTTTGTGTGTCATGGTCGGTGGTTTAATTCCTGCGGGAAATCTCTTACCACGACTTACTTTCCCTTTAGAACTAGACTACGTTCATGCAACGCGTTATTCAAAAGAATCCGTTCAAAACCCCGAAATCAGAAAATCTGAAATTAAATGGATAGCAAAACCACGAATTTTATTGAAAAATCGCAATGTGCTCATCATTGAAGACATTCTGGATGAGGGCTTGACATTGGCTGCCACCGTTGATTATTGTCAACGACGAGGAGCTCGTTCAGTTCGTACCGCGATCCTACTTGATAAAAAAAATGTAGCTCGCCTGCCAGGAGGAGCTCAATCAGCAGATTTTACTGCTCTTTCTATGGATAAAGGTTTCGTGTTTGGCTATGGCTTAGACTACCGTGGTTATTTACGAAATGCTCCTGGTATTTATGTTGTATAACCTCTGCATACGAATTGTGGTTTCAATTTGCTAATGGTTTTTCTAGGTTAAATAAGGTCCTTTTGTATGAATAATTTGAATAACTCTGTTGCCACTCTTAATGATGCTTCTTTTAAAGAAATGGTTCTACATGCTAAATTGCCAGTTTTGGTTGATTTTTGGGCTGAGTGGTGTGGCCCCTGCAAGATGATCGCACCCATTTTAGAGACGCTAGCTCCGCTTTATTTGGGAAAAATAAAGATTTACAAATTAAATGTTGACGAAAACCAGGAAACACCGGCAAAATACAGCGTGCGGAGTATCCCCACACTGATCCTTTTCAAGGATGGAAAAGCACAGGTAACCAAGGTTGGTGTTTTATCACAACAGCAATTGCAGACCCTGTTGGACGAATACATTGCTTAATACGCATGCTAAGCGGGTTTTTACTTTCAAGTAATTAAAGTGGTGTTTTTTGAAAGAGGTATTTATCCCGGTTGTAGCATTTTTTTACTAAGGCTGGATTGGAGGCCTTATATGATCTTGTTTTGGTGTTCGCTTTAACCTGGAACTAGGAGTTAGGTTAGCCTTGTCCTTCATCACAAGGATACTGTGTCAATCAATTTTAAACATCTTGAAATTATTTTTTTCGTCTTACACACCCCAGCTTAGTAACTATTCAAAAATTTTTTAATTTTCCCGTTATGAAAGAAACAACATTAATGCATTTAACTGAACTCAAGAAAAAATCACCTGCTGAACTCGTGAGCATGACTGAAGAATTAGCCATAGATGGCCTAGGCCATCTTCACAAAAAGGATATGATTTTTTCAATTCTGAAAGCTCATGCAAAACGAGGTGATGATATTTGTGGAGATGGTGTATTAGAAATATTGCCGGATGGATTTGGATTTTTACGATCAGCAGAGGGTTCCTACTTAGCAGGACCTGATGATATTTATGTTTCACCCAGCCAAATTCGCCGATTTAATCTCCATACAGGTGATACTGTTTCTGGAAAAATCCGTCCCCCTAAAGAAAGTGAACGTTATTTTGCTCTACTAAAAGTCAGTGAAATTAACTTTGAGGCACCGGAAAATGCAAAAAATCGAGTATTATTTGAAAATTTAACTCCTCTATTTCCTGATGAGCGAATCATTTTAGAACGCGGCAATGGCAGTACTGAAGACATCACCGCTAGAATTATTGATCTGGTGGCACCAATAGGTAAAGGCCAGCGAGGCATCATCGTTTCCCCACCTAAGGCTGGCAAGACTGTGATGTTGCAGAACATCGCACAATCTATTTCCTATAATTACCCTGATTGTTATTTAATTATTTTATTAATTGATGAACGACCTGAAGAAGTCACTGATATGCGACGATCGGTCAAAGGTGAGGTCGTGGCCAGTACTTTTGATGAACCGGCAACACGTCATGTTCAAGTTGCAGAAATTGTTATTGAAAAAGCAAAGCGACTCGTCGAACATAAAAGGGATGTGGTTATTTTATTAGACTCTATGACGCGTTTAGCGCGAGCTTATAACACTGTTATTCCTCCTTCTGGCAAAGTATTGACAGGTGGTGTTGATGCCAATGCTTTACAGCGACCAAAACGTTTTTTTGGCGCTGCGCGCAATATTGAAGAAGGTGGTAGCTTAACTATCCTTGCAACCACGTTGATTGAAACGGGGGGCTCGAGAATGGACGACGTTATCTATGAAGAATTTAAGGGCACTGGTAATAAAGAAATTCACCTTTCTCGCCCAATTGCTGAAAAACGTATTTATCCCGCTATCAATATCAATCGCTCCGGTACGCGGCGTGAAGAATTACTCGTAAAACCAGAGGAATTACAAAAGATGTGGATCTTACGTAGGATTTTACAATCAATGGATGAAGTAGCAGCCATAGAATTTCTCATCGACCGTTTGCGTGCTACCAAAACCAATGATGAATTTTTTGATTCAATGAAAAAATAGACTAAACTGCGCGTAAGCTGCGAAAGAGCCCGTATAAGCGCCGCACCATTCCTATTCAGTAAATAATAACTCCACCTTAACTCTAGGAACAGCATAGGGAATTTGTGAAAATAACGTAATCCTTTATGTAGCTTCCTATGGCAGCGTCTATTCCGCAGTCTACTTTTTTTCCGGGAGGGTTATACCGGTAATCATTGTAGTGGAATAATCCTCAACAAATTCGGAATCCACCACACATTGCAAATCTTTTTTTAAAATTGCACCTAATCTTAATATTCTCGGGATAGACTTCGTAACATCGACAATGGTAGATGCAATGCCAACAGCACAAGGTCCTCCATCAATGATTGTATCGATCTGCTCGCTAAATACCTGGCGTACATGATCTACATTGGTAGGACTACACTGAGTGTACAGATTGGCCGAAGGTGCTGCCAAACCACAGGCCAACGCTCTTAATATAGCCTGTGCGATAGAATGATCCGGTACACGTAAACCTATTGTCTCCCTTCCTCCCACTAACTCAGATAAAACAGATTTATTTTTACGAAAAACTAAAGTTAAAGGACCTGGCCAAAAATAATCAATTAATCGTCGCGCAATAGAATTAACCTGATCAGTCCAAGCCAAGATATCGTAATTTTGAGGCAATAAAACACTTAAAGGCTGGTGTAATGGACGTTTTTTGAGCTCAAAGATCCTTTTTATCACAGATAAATTTCTAGCATCTCCAGCCAGAGCGTACACTGTCTCCGTTGGCAGAGCGACTACGCCACCACCCTGTAATAAGGTCACAATATTTTTTAATTTAGCTGCAGCTAGCATGTTTGTTTTTTTGTAATTACCGTAATTATCTGATTATTCGATCGTTATCTACTAGGCCAACATTGGGTAATATGGCATCATAGCGTCAGATTCTTCACTGATTTCTGAGTTTTTTCCAGCATAGCGCAGATAGATTGTTAAAAATCTTATGAACAGTATAACGTCAAGGATTAGCGTAGGTTTTTTTGGTGTGTTCATTTTTACGATTTCTACGCTGTTTTTTGTATTGCTTTCTCCAGTCGATGCTAAAATTAATACCAACACTAGCGAAAAAAATCCAGCCCTTTTTATTCCATATCCTAAACTGCGTTACCCACGGGATCCAGGTTTTCGTCAATTAGTTCAACGCGGCGAATATCTCAGTAAAGCAGGAGACTGTATTGCTTGCCATACCGACACTAAACACCATGGTCAAGCCTTTGCAGGTGGACTCGGCATCTATACCCCTTTTGGAATGATCTATTCGCCTAATATCACGCCGGATAAAACAACAGGCATCGGTCGTTGGAGCGATCAAGATTTTATTCGCGCCATGCACAGAGGGATAGCGCCGGATGGATCTTATTATTTTCCCGTCTTCCCTTTTCCTAGCTTTACAAAAATTACGCAAGAAGACTTACTTGCTCTTAAAGCTTATTTTTTCAACCTACCACCCATTCACAAAGTAAACAAAGCCAATGAAATGATGTGGCCGTTTAATTGGCGTTTCTTACAACTTGGCTGGCGCATCTTATTTTTTCGTATGGGTGAATTCCAGCATGAGCCACAACGATCCAAAGAATGGAATCGCGGCGCCTATTTAGTACAAGGCTTAGGCCATTGTGGCATGTGTCACAGTCCATTAAATCTGCTCGGTGCAGAAAAAAAGAAATACTATTTAACGGGCGGATTTATTGAAGGTTATTACGCCACTAACATTACTGCCAGTGGTTTAAAAGACGCTACAATTACGGACATTTTAGCTGTATTTCAAAAAGGAAAAATGCTAAAAGGCGGTGGCAACATAGCTAGTCCTACTATGGCTGAAGTGAATAGCAATAGTTTATCCTATTTAAGCAATGATGATTTAACTGCCATTGCTACTTATTTAAAGCAGGTCAAAAGCAAAATTCCGTCGTCGGCATTCACTGGACCTGTTACGCAGAAGACGGGAAAAAAGGTTTATCAAACCTATTGTGCTGTGTGTCATGCTGTGGGATCGGCTGGCGCACCTAAGATAGGCGATTCAGAAGCATGGAAAAAACGATTAAAGGTGGGAATATCAGTCGTGTATAGGCGGGCGCTGCAAGGTATCGGTTCCATGCCGCCTAAAGGAACTTGCGCCGCCTGCTCAGATGATGCTGTCAAAGCAGCGGTTGATTACCTCATTACTACGCAAACAAAAAGCACAATGAAACTTCCTGTACAGGAAGCAGTGCTTAGTTCTAAAATAGGCGGCGAAATTTACCAACAGCATTGTGCTGTCTGCCATAGCCATGGAACAGCTGACACGCCTCAGCTTGGTGATAAAACTGCTTGGAAAACTTTGATTGCCAAGGGCCTAGACGTCTTATTCGCTAATACTATTCATGGTTACAAAAAAATGCCAGCCAAAGGAAATTGTGAGACCTGTAGTAATGCCGAAATAGAAGCCAGTGTGAAATATATGGTTGAAAAGAGCAAAACGAGCGGGGATTACTCATTATGGTGAGTAGGCCTTAGGGTAAATTGAGTTTGTATATGAAGTCGAAGTCTGTATCGGTAACAGAGAGGATTATACCAATCCATAGCTTTAGGAATTTATTTTCGATTTTTATGATTGGCCTAAGTTTGTTTATTGCTCCGCTACCAGCTATGGCAGCATGGCAAATTAACATGTCTCCTGGCGTTACACCAATTAGCCACGCGATTTATGATCTGCATATGTTGGGATTTTGGATTTGTGTAGGCATTGCGGTCGTTGTATTTAGCATTATGCTGTTTTCCTTGATTCGACATCGCAAGTCGCGCGGTGTAGAACCGGCACGATTCCACGAACATCCAGTATTAGAAATCGCTTGGGCTATTGTTCCATTCATTATTTTGGTCACAATTGCTGTACCAGCTACCAAAACATTGATTGCGATGAATGATAACAGCAACCCTGACTTAACTATCAAAGTAACAGCTTATCAATGGTACTGGCGCTATGCGTATTTAGATCAAGGGATCGATTTTTTTAGCAAGCTCTCTACTCCTCCCGAAGAATTGCAGAACAGAGCAAAAAAAAGCCCGTGGTATCTACTGGAAGTCGATCATCCGTTAGTCGTTCCTGTGCATAAAAAAATCCGTTTTTTATTTACCTCTAACGATGTTATACATTCGTGGTGGCTACCTACGCTTGGAATTAAACGTGACACGATACCGGGCTTTATCAATGAATCCTGGGCAAGAATAGATAAAGAGGGAACCTATCGTGGCCAATGCGCTGAATTATGCGGTACCAACCACGCTTTTATGCCCATTGTAGTGCGAGCGGTTAATGAATCTGAATTCAATCAATGGATCAAACAACAACTGAGGGGCACCGCGTATGGAAAAAACACTTAAACTAGAACACTCGGTTCCAAAAAGCTTTTTATTATTTATAAAACGGTGGCTGTTTACCACAAATCATAAAGAAATTGGCACACTCTATTTGCTTTTCAGTTTACTCATGTTTTTTATCGGTGGAATTTTTGCTTTATTGATACGAGCTGAACTATTTCAACCGGGTGCGCGTTTACTAAACCCTGAATTTTTCAACCAAATGACGACTATGCACGGGATCGTCATGTTATTTCTCGCTATCATGCCAGCCTTTTCCGGATTTGCTAATTGGATGATCCCGTTGATGATCGGCGCTCCTGATATGGCAATGCCGCGCATGAACAATTGGGCCTTTTGGATTTTACCCGTTGCGGCGATTGTGCTATTTAGCACCTTATTCATGGAAGGCTCTGCGCCAAACTTTGGTTGGACTATGTATGCGCCATTATCCACAACCTTTGCTCCTGAAAGCACTGACCACCTCATACTTGCGATTCACCTCATGGGACTTTCCTCCCTAATGGGCGCTATTAATATCATTGTCACTATTCTCAACCTTCGTGCGCCCGGTATGACAATGATGAAAATGCCAATTTTTTGCTGGGCTTGGCTGGTTACTGCTTTTTTACTCATTGCCGTCATGCCAGTTTTAGCTGCTACCGTTACCATGATGCTGATGGATAGACACTTTTCCACAAGTTTTTTCAGTGCAGCAGGTGGTGGTGACCCATTGCTTTATCAGCATCTTTTTTGGTTTTTTGGTCATCCTGAAGTCTATATTGTTATCCTGCCTGCCTTTGGTCTAATTTCACAAATTATTCCCACTTTCAGTCGTAAAAAACTCTTTGGTTACCACTTTATGGTCTACGCTATGCTAGTGATTGCCCTTTTATCGTTCATTGTTTGGGTACACCATATGTTTGTCACAGGCGTCCCGTTAGCCGCTGAGTTATTTTTTATGTATACCTCTATGCTGATCGCGGTGCCTACTGGTGTTAAAGTATTTAATTGGGTCACGACCATGTATCGCGGTGCGATCAGCTTTGAAACACCCATGTTATTTGCGATTGCTTTTGTTATTTTATTCACCATCGGCGGATTTTCTGGTGTCATGTTGGCCATGGTACCCGCCGATTTTCAGTATCAAGACAGTTATTTTGTCGTAGCACATTTTCATTATGTTTTAGTACCTGGTGCTTTATTTGCAGCTATTGCTGCTACCTACTATTGGTTGCCAAAAATGACGGGGGTAATGTACAGTGAAAAATTAGGGCAGTTTCATTTTTGGCTGTCTGTGATCGGCGTAAATCTCACTTTTTTTCCTATGCACTTTTTAGGTTTAGCTGGTATGCCACGCCGCATTGCTGATTATTCATTACAATTTGCCGGCTTTAACGCAATTGCTAGTTTAGGTGCATTCATTTTTGGATTTGCTCAAGTGCTGTTCGTCATCGTTATTATTCGTTCCATGTTAGGAAAGGGTAAAAAAGCAACCGCACAAGTCTGGGAAGGTGCAGAAGGTTTAGAGTGGACACTCAGTTCCCCACCACCATTGCATAGTTTCACGACTCCACCAAAAATTGATTAGGCTACATTCTCTGTTTCTTTTCCAATTTATACGCTGATATGAGCACTTTTTTTATAAAAAATTCCAATAAAAAACTTCTGCTCGTGCTTTGCTTGACGGTAATAGGCATGTTTGGCTTTGGCTTTGCAATGATCCCGCTATACAACACGCTTTGCAAGAGTTTAGGCATTAACGGTAAAACAGACCCAAACAGTTACGTACAATCTGGTGTCATTGATCTATCACGTAGTATCCGTGTAGAATTTACAACGAATAATAATAATTATCTGGCTTGGGATTTTTATCCTCGTCTACGGCACATACAATTACACCCTGGAGAAAACATTTTGATTTATTTTGAAGCACAAAATAACTCTGGGAAACAAATGACTGTACAAGCTATTCCCAGCGTTTCGCCAAGCACGGCGGCAAAACATTTGAAAAAAACAGAATGTTTTTGTTTTACTCGACAAACCTTCATTCCTGGCCAACACCGTGCCATGCCGGTGCTATTTCATTTGGATACGCAATTACCAAAAGATATCAATACCATTACATTATCTTATACTCTGTTTGATACAACAGGATTAAAGAATTCCTTAAGCTCTGGACCCGTAGGACGTCTGTTTTAACGGTATGTTTCGTCTTCACGATCCACTGAGCTGCACCCCGTTTTTCGGACAGGTACCTAAGAGAGTATGCTATCCCATAAACGAGGGTTTAGTATGCGAAAAAATATAGTCCAGCCTTTAAATTTAAAATGGCATTTGAAGCACTTAGCGGGTTAGGGGTTTACCCTAACGGTTAAAGCATGGTGGTACCCGACCAGCTCCTTGCGCAGATCAACATTGCCAGGTGGATTTTGGTCTGGTTGTGGTAAGCTCGTCACTCTGCATGCAGTAACTACCGGTAAAAATAGGAATGCCATGAAACATCATCCACCTAATAATCTCGCCAGTTACTATGTACCCCACCAAAGTGCTTGGCCCATTTTAGGTGCGCTTGCTTTGTTGATCTTAGCGTTTGCTTCGCTTAATTTGACGGAAAAATGGGGCTTCGCTGCACTCTTGCTAGGCCTTTGTATATTATTGTTTATGCTTGGCGGCTGGCTGTGGTCCGTCACAAAAGAAAGTAATGCCGGTTTGTATAATCAACAAATGGATAGAACCTTCCGTTGGGGGATGTTATGGTTTCTAGTCTCAGAATTATTTTTATTTGGCTTATTGCTTGGATCTATTGTTCACGTTAGATTTTCCATCACTCCCTGGCTAGCTGGAGAAAGTGGTGCTGCATCGATGCTTACGCATTACCTGCTTTGGCCGGATTTTTCTCAACACTGGCCCTTGACTGTGCCACCAGCTGATTCTCCTCCCACAACAGCCACTTATCTAGATATCGCCATGAAAGGACTACCGTTTTTCAACGTAATCCTACTGATGCTGAGTACACTGGTAGTTGTAACATCTAAATTTTTCTTAAAAAAAGGACAGTATCAAAGAAGCTTTATGATACTTAACGTTGCTATTTTTTGCGGTATTTTGTTTCTGGGACTGCAAATCTACTATGGTCTACGTTTAATTGCAGTGCACATTATCCTGAAAACCGGGATTTACGGAAGCTTACTGATCGCGTTGCTAGGATTGCATATCATCAATATACTAGCCGCTTTGCTGTGCTTGATCGGCGCAAGTGTTAGGCTGCATCACCAAAAGCTTACTAATAGCAACACATTTTTATTGGATGCCGGTATTTGGTGGTGGATTTTTCTCACTGGAATATGGTTGATAGGAGTTTTTTTGATTTTTTAATCCATGAAAAAACCAATTATAGCCTTCCGCGTGCAAAACTATTATTTTTCCGCTGCTATCTTACCCATTTTCACTGTGCTCACTTTATTTCTCCTGTTAATAAGCCTAGGTATATGGCAAATTCAACGCGGAAATGAAAAAAAAATGACTCAAGTTTCACTTGCACAACAGCAACATGCCGCTCCTATCGATTTAAATCAGATCTCTACCTTTTGCATTAAGCCAAATTACTCTCCTGCTTTGGCCACAGGACATTTTGACAATAGGCATAATTTCTTATTGGATAATAAGCACTATAACCATCGCATTGGCTATGAAGTACTAACCCCTTTTATTTTTAAAAATAATACCTATCCTATTTTGGTGAACCGTGGATGGATCCCTCGAGGATCGAATCGTCAAGTACTACCGTTTATCAAGGCTATCAACGGTAACATCTCCATCGAAGGTGCACTGGTTTGGCCCGTTAAAACCTTTAGTTTCAACTCCCCCTCTGAAAACAAATGGCCTCAACGCATACAAACTATTGATCCGAAATTTTTATCTCAACAACACTTACAACCCTTTATTTTTATAGTCGATAAACGTCAACTTTATGGCTTTATTCCACCATGGCGAGCTAGTACGCTACGTGCAAGCCAACACTACGCCTACGCATTTCAGTGGTTTAGCTTAGGTATAACGCTATTGGTCGCTTTTTGTGTTAGTCATCTAACCCATTCACATAATTCTGTAAAAAATTAATGCTGGCTCGTTAACGTAATATACCGCTCGTACATGAAGATGCGAATCTTTTTAACTCACAGCGAGCGGTATGCCTGATTAAAAGAAAGTACGTGAAGTTGCGAATTCGAAACTTCACGTACAATGGGTATATGTCTACGTATCCATTGCGCACAGATAGGAAAACAATAGCATGTTAGAAAATAAATGGGCCATCAGAATCACTGTAGTTGCTGCATTGCTTGCATTTGCTGTTATTCTATTGGGCGCTGCTACTCGCCTGAAGGAAGCAGGCTTAGCTTGTCCGGATTGGCCAGGTTGTTATGGACAAATAGTGGTGCCCCATTCATCGCACATCCTCACTAAGCAAACTCTCGACCCCAACAAGGCTTGGGCCGAAATGATTCACCGCTACGCCGCTGCTACACTGGGTTTTTCTTGTCTTTTAGCAGCTATATTAATACTGAAACAGCGAAGACTACCCAATCAACCTACGATGATGGCTGTTGGTCTTTTAATTTTGTTGTTTTTTCAAGGATTACTTGGTAAATGGACTATCACACTGCGCTTGCATCCATTGGTCGTTATGACCCACCTATTGGGTGGGTTAACCTTACTCGGTATGCTATGGATGCTAGTGCTTCGTTTACGCCATACTTGCTGGAATGATTTTACAAAGCAGGAAAAAAAATTGCGTCTCTGGACAGCCATTGGCCTCGTCTTTGTTATGATACAGATTATTTTAGGCGGCTGGACTAGTAGTAATTATGCCGCCTTTGTCTGTCCTGATTTTCCGACCTGCCAAGGACACTGGTGGCCAAGCATGAATTTTAGCGAAGGATTTCACTTACCACTGGATACGAATAGAAATTTTGCAGGCGGACAACTATCAAATGATGCAAGGACGGCGATTCAAATATCCCATCGCCTTGGTGCATTAGCCACAACTCTCTATTTGGTCTTTTTGGCTTGGAAATTGCAAACTGTAAGTAAAAAAATAACTCTCCGAACTATCAGTCTTGTGCTCGTAACTCTTCTTGTTCTACAAATTACACTGGGTATACTCAATGTGATCTGGCTATTACCCCTGTTCATTGCGGTTGCACACAATGGGGTCGCCGGCGGTTTGTTACTGACTTTACTGACTTTGTGGATTTATTTAAGTCAAAATAGATACACTATTTACACTCAAAGAAGCGATAAACCTGGAATTTCAAATGTCGAAAGACAGCAGGACACCGGATGTATAGGAGGAGATACTGGCTGAAAAAATCCATGACTCCCTAAAGGGATAGATGCATGCTCAGCTGACGTAGAAATAGACGCAGTACTCGGCATTACAGCAGCCATACTCTGCTGGCGAATCATTAACCAATATCTTTGATCGCTTCTTAATTTCTGTATCAAAGAAGTATAGTACTCCCCTTTGTTCCATAAACGCATAGGATCAACAAGAAATAGGAATCTACTCAGCGATGCTACGTCTGGACACTGTTCCAGTATTCTCTGTAAGAAAGTTTCTTTTTTCTCCAAAATTGTTATTGTTTCATCTGTTTTTTTCTCTTTTTTACTCTGTGCTAGCTGAAAACTGAATTCGGAGGCTGTACCTGTTAATGCAGCTTCTTTTGTCAAAACTATTAACTCAATCATATCCTTCATGCATTTTTCCTTTGCTTCTAGATAATCAGACAGCAAGCTAGGTTCACCTCTTACTTTTAAATGCTTTGCCAATTCACGCAAACTGCAACAGTCACTATTCACGAGTGTATGATCGCGACTCTCTTGTTCTATCCAGTCCAACTGTTTCTGCAGCTGCTCACCCATCCAATTCAACTGTGATAGATAAAACAGCAGACTATTTCTAAAGTAATCGACATGCTCTGTTTGTTCCCGAAATGCCTGTCGCTCAAGAGCACTTGACTCTAAGGACTCTAATTGAATGGCTAGATCATCTGCCTGTGATTTTTTTTTATTTAACCAAGTCTCATAGGAACACAAATATTGCACCAATACAGTACATTGATTCCTATAATGCTCAAGCGAATTACGACGAATCGTGCTCTCAGGTAACATTTGCCCAAAAAGCACACTCTCGGCTGACATTAAGGTTTGGCAAGCTTCATTAATAAAAACGTGCAATGTGGGTAAGCTACGGATATCTGCTACCCATTGCTGATACTGTTGTGTAATAAGATCACGATGCTGAATTGATTCATTTGCTTCAGCAAACTCTGCCGTCTGCTGACTAGGTGGATCGTTTTCAGAAGTAGTGGATGTCTCATCAATGACAGTACACGCCCTGTGCCCTGCTGTGCCATCAGATGATCTTCCAGAATGACCGCTCACAGCTAGGTCAATAACCTGACTATCCTGGAAACTTGTATCAACAGCTGGGCAAGCTACTGTTCCTGTATTCTCCCTAATGGAAGATTCGCCTTGCTGAGGGTTATAAGATAGTTTTTCTTGACGCGTCTTTTTATAGTTGAGTGTTTCGATCAAGTGATACAATTCTTGTTCGAGCCCGTATCCTGCTACTGTTAATAGATGCAGAGAAATTTTTTGTTCCTCAGTCTTTTCCATTACTACCCTTGTTGCACTACTTTCCATGCTGCTCCGTGCTAGCTGCACTGCTTGCTCTAGTTCTGCCGGTAAGGCCACTAATTTTATGAATGCTGCTAATCTGTACATCTGTAAGAACAGATCAGCATAGCTATTGCGAATTTGTTTTACCTCTACTGCTATCTGTTTTTTTCTGACTACGTACCCTTTTTTGGGATTATAGCAATCCTCCAGTATTTTACTGGCTTGCTGATTGCATGAACCCCACTGCCCTATCACTGCCTGATGCATGGTTACAGGCAGATTTAAAATTTCATCACAAAGCTGCCTGTATTTATATATCTGCTGTTGCAGCGACGAACACTCCTCCTCCAGATCTTCTGCTCTTACGTTGTTGAAAATATCATTCATTCGCCCAACTATCTGCCAAAGACTGTCGTTGATATCCAACGGTCCGTTACATACGCTGGCAACGAACACCGAACCAGCGGTGCTTAATAAAACCACCATCTCTCGCTTAGCTTTATCAATTCTAGCTTCAGCGCTACACATTTGATCATATCTTTTTTTTCGCTTAGCATTTGTTAATTTCCCGGAGGTTCCCCTGCCTATACACTCCGTATACCGACTCAACGCCTGTGTCAACTCTTCTAGTGCTTTATTACAGCGACAAAGGAAATCTTTCTGTTGCTCGTTACCAAAATCATCTGGTTCCGCACAAGATAATGGTAATACAGGCGTTTCACTCGGCGTAGCCACAGCAGCTGCAGTAACCTCTAGACGACTCGCAAGTATTTTTTGTTCTATCACTCCAAGATCCTTTTTATACCCAGCTATGTCTTCTTCCAAGAATTTTTTAGCACATTCATATTGCTTTTTCTGTTTTGCTGTCTCCTTATTATCTTCCGCAACAAGCAATGGTTCCTGGCTCAGCTCTCGCATCGCTTCATTATTTTCCCTTAGAAAGGATTGCCAGAATTCCTTGGATTTCTCTAATACCTCTTTGCAAGAATCTATCATTCCATGAAGCATAACAATTTCTTCGAGCAAATACGTAGTTGTTTTTCTGCTCACAGAACTTTGATACAGACAATTATTAACTGCTGTTTGTAGTTTTTCTAATTCTGAGTCAATAACGCCAATTGTTGGCAATACATAGTCATCGAATGCATTGCTTGCTTTATCAAAATTTTTTTTAGCTTGGTCCTGTAAATACGTAGTACGCAAATACCACCTATAGATATAATACACAGTGCGAGCCAATATCACAAAATCAAAAGGCTGGAACTTCGTTTTTATCAACTGCGGTACAAGACACAAAAACTGACTGCTTAAAGGGATTTTTTGATTCAATAGGCACTCCACTCCTGCACATAAAATGTCATAATCATCTTCTAGTTTTTTATTGAACATTTCGTGCAAATACGCGATGCTAGCACCTTCATTTTTCATAAATGCAAGATCTGGTAGATCAGGAACAGTCATAGTTGAAGAAAGTAGATGCAAATTCAGAGCTTTAAGCCGTTCTTGACACGCACTCCTATTTTCTAGTTCTGTTAAAGCGCGTATAAGGTCAGCCAGCATTGCAAGAGACCATACATCTTCCCCATATTGAAAAGCTTCTATATTATTACGTATATCAACCAACTCTTGTATAGCAACACGATACTTTTCTTGGTAGAAAGTTAAGGAATCATTTGTATAAGAGGCAACTTTGGCCACTGCAGTGGATTGTTTTTTTTGTACCTCAGAACTATTTGGATATTCGCCCAAGCAGAAATTAGGGCGTAGAGTCAATATCGCTGGCAGCCCGAATACTATGTTTTGGTTTTGCACAATGTGCCGAAGACTAGAATCTACCGGTCTCCATTTTACAATATACATTCCTATGGCAAGAAAAAAATACATGTAAAAACTGACGGCTCGATCCATTTCGGAATCCGGAAATCGTTTCGCGGGCAAGCAGCCATTCAAAAACAAAAATTCCGTTACTACCATTGGATTACAACACCACGCCCCCTGTTCAGGCACACCTAAGTGTTGAAGAAATGCTTCCTGTTCTAGCATCCAATCAGCCAACTTTTGACAAACTACGTAGGCATTATCCTTATTAATCTTATGAACAACATCAACTCTGGGAAAAACAGAATAGACTATTTCTTTTAAGTACTTGTTCACAGCTTTATGCTCAACAATCAAAGTAGTAGAAGAAGCTTGAAAATTCTTCCAGCATTCCCGCCGTTTTAAATCCCAATCTTTTCCTTTCTGCTCCTCTTGGTCGTATAAGTTTTTGAAAATATCCCAATCTATCCGTGTTGTTGATTCATTTCTTGGATTTTGTGTATTAATACCTAAATGCTGCTGAAAATTCCGAATAAAGCTAAGGATTTCGGTAGCAAGACGAAAAACGTCAGCATGATTATTTAAGCGATCGTATAAGTTCCGTGCTTCTACACAAGACTGCATCTGTGTCCATAGCTCATTTCCCTTCTCCGAGATACAATGTTCCAGTTGTATAGAATGTTGTAGTATCTCATTGTTTACTTTCAGTGATTTTTGCAAATCCTGCGCTATATCTATATTTATAATACTTTCTTGTAGTACAGCAGGCTCTGTACTCTCTCCTTGCAAATTTTTCAGATCATTCTGTTTTGTCAAAAGCATGTTATAATTTCGATCACTCTCTTGTTCTTTCTCTTCTGCCTTTTCTTGCATCTCATACAATTTTTTCAATTCCTCTGTCGTCCTCTCAGCCGCGCTTTTCGCTTTATTTTTTTCATCTTCTTGCTTTCTTAATGCTTTATACAAGTCGTAGTACTCAGTAACAACGGACGGGCTACCAGACAACGAAAAACCTGCCGCGTCAACAGCACTAGCACTACCCGCAGTAGATACAGTTGCTTGCTTAACTAAGGTTTGTGTTGTTTGTTTTTGATTTTGTGATTTTTTTTTCTTATTTTTCTTATGGTTTGGCATAAAAATTCCACGTGACCTAGGTAGGTATGTAACCAAAAATGTAAACCTATAAAGCTAGTTTTTACGTCTTCATTACATTGGATTATATACCGCTTGTACGTGAAGATGCGAATCTTTTTAACTCACAGCGAGCGGTATGCCTGATCACATGACTGGCAAAAGCAAAGCTTCCGCGCAGTCATTCAAGGAGAGAATCGCGGTTCTCCTCCTTGAAAATCCTCATCGCGCAAAGAAAGTACTTGAAATTGCAACTTCGCAACTTCAAGTACAATGGGTATATATCCGCCGTTAAACTTTAGGAATGATCCCACACAATACTTTGCATAAGTAATCATGCTTAAGATATACTGCCATCCTTGTAAGGGCTTCGTGCTTCTTTGGAAAGTATTCGCTGCTTGCAGCTAAAAAATGTATCCAACTTAAGTAGCATTTTTTAGATTAGCATTTTTTAGCATTTTTTCATGAACCACTATAAATTAATTATTTTCGATTTTGATGGCACGCTTTTTGCTACTCGTGAAGCCGTGCTTTTTTGTATTCACAGCGCCTATGAGACACTTGGCTTGGCGGTCCCTGCACGTGAACTGTCTGATCGAGGCATTCAAACAGGACTGAGTATGGGAAGCATTTTAAAGAAACTAAGCCCAGAGCTGTCCGAAGCAAAATCGCAAACCTTACTCGATACCTATGAACGTATTTATCTGGAGGAAGGTGACAGTAAGAGTAGCGCTTTTACAAGAGCCGATGAGGTATTAACAAAACTGGGCGCAGCCGGTTTTATACTGACAATAGTCAGTAACAAAGCCGTTACTCCCATCAATACCGCCCTAGAGTATTTCAACTTACTACAACATATTGCACTCGTAGTGGGCGACACGAAAACATTGCGAAAGAAGCCAGATCCAATGGCTTACACTGACTATATCCAACCCAAATTCAGCACTATACTTCCTCGTGAAATTCTCGTGATTGGCGATACGGCAGCTGACTTGTTGTTTGCACGTAATATCGGCGCTGATTCTTGCTGGGCGGAATACGGATATGGAGACGCGGTAGCCTGTCGTGCATTGAAACCAAACTATAGCATTCGGCATCTAACAGATGTTTTAGATATCCTACTTTAGGTGATGTTATAAATTTTTGTACTGTGCACAGAACTTATGACAATGCTACTTCTCAAAAATTTCCGCTAAGCTTTCCGCTTTTAAAATCGTTTCACTCCATTTCAATAGGGCCTCAGCATCGGCTTGGTGCAACCTATCCAAATAACACCATGGCACCTGCCGAATTTTGTGTTATAACAAACGTTCCAGCATAATTGTTTAATTGTTTATTTTCCTTGGCGGTCTACTATCTGGCCGCTTCCGTCATTTGGCTTAATTAATGACATACCTTAGTTTTTTTTCTATCCTGTCTACTCTAGTCTGAATATCAGCTAAACTGGCTTGCACCGCTTCTACTAAGGCTACCACTTTCATATCCGGCTCAAGATTGACACGACTACCAACCCCTTTATTAACAAAATTGGTCACGCGTAAGGTTTCGGGAATAATATATACTTCAAAACTTTTTGACTTTTTACTTAAGGCAGCAACCGTCAAACTGGATCCATCAATGGCAACAAATCCTCTAGGTTTGATAAAGGCAAAACAACCATCAGAACACTGAATACTCAAAGATACATGATCTGTCAGCTCTCTTCGGCCAATGATGATAGCTTGTTCAAACACATGCCCCGCGACTTCATGCCCTCCTATTTCTTCACCTAGACGTAAACTCCGCTCTACGCTCACCTTTTTATCAATATCAAGGGCGCCTAGCGTCGTTGCAGCGAGCGTTTCTGACATCGCATCAAAACTCACTGTCAATCCATCGATATTGACAACGGTTTGGCAAACTCCATCAATGGCCACACTTGCACCTACTTTTAGATCTTTGATCAAATTTTCATTCAAATCTATCGCGTACCGGAACAATCCCTCACGTTTCAACAACAAGCTAACGGGAAATAAACCTTGTGTAATACCAGAAAACATGCAAATACTCGTCAATCTTAATTTAATTCTATCAAACGTTCTATCAGTGCAACGTGCTTTGCTAAAGCACCCTTATTCCGCTCTACAAATTTTTTGGCGTGATGACCTATTTCTTGGCATTTTTGTGGATCCGCCAGTAAAGCAATGACCTGTGCTGCTAATTCCTGCGCGTTAGTGATTTGAATTCCTATGCCTCTTTGCTTGAGCTGTTCTGTAATAAGGTCAAAATTAAAAGTAAAAGGCCCTAGTATAATGGGCAAACCTATGGCTGCTGGCTCCAGTGGATTTTGACCACCTCTTTCCACCAAACTGCCACCGACAAAAGCAAGATCAGCAGCGGCATAAAATAGTATCAGCTCCCCTATGGTATCGCCAAGAAAGATGTCAGTTTCATGACTGCAAACCTTCGCTTCACTGCGTTTTATAACTTGAAAACCATAATGTTGATACAGATCCTGTAAACGAGTCACTCGATCCATATGTCGTGGCACGGAGATCAATAACAATGTCGGAAACTGCTTTCGTACGTAGGTAAACGCTTCTAGGATCTGTTCTTCTTCTCCTGCATGGGTGCTAGCGGCTATCCAAACCAGCCGATCCTGCCCCCATGCTTGGCGTAACTGCTTCGCCCGTTCAAACAATTGTGCAGGGAGTTCTAAATCAAATTTAATACTGCCTGTAACATGAAGACGATCGGGCGCTAAACCTAACCCAATAAAACGCTCTGCATCGGCTTCTCCTTGAGCTAACACCAAGCTAATATTACTTAACATCTCCCGAGTTATCGCTGAGATGTAGCTATAAGCTCGTGCTGAACGCGCGGATAAACGCGCATTAGCTAGGACAACAGGAACCTTGTTTTTTCGGCATGCAACCAATAAGTTTGGCCACAATTCTTTTTCTGTCAAAATGAGCAAGCGTGGTTTCAATATATTAAAAAATCTTTTCAGTACCCACGGAAGATCATAAGGAGAATAGAGTTGAGTAACGCGATCCCCTAAACCTGCTCGAATGCAATCTGCACCCCCGACTGTTTCACCTGTCACAATAATAGGAATGCTGGGATGTCGTCGTTGCAGAGCTTTAATTAGAGGAATAGCCGCAACAGATTCACCCACTGAAACTGCACACACCCAAATTCCGCGCTCTGAGGCTGAACGCAGACCTACGCCTAAGCGCTTATACCAAAATTTTAGTGCTACCGGATTTTTTCGATTTTTCATCCATAAACGCAGCAGGACGAAAGGAAGTACTAAATACAAGATTACTGTATACAAGCGCCGCATGCTTTAAAACAATTATACCTTAGAAGAATAAATGGCTCCGCAGTCTATCGTCCCTGTAACTTTATGACAATCCAATATCCTGTTAACCTTTAGGCGAAATTTTATAAATTCGGTTTTCGGCATGAATAATTGGGGCAAGTTTATTGGAGGCTTTTTTGGATACCTGCTTGCCGGACCTTTGGGACTTATATTGGGTGTTTTCATTGGATACCTGTTTGATAGAGGCTTTGCTAGTAATCAAGGTTGGGCTTTTTCTTCGTTAGATCCCACACTAGCCCGACAGGTATTTTTCGATAGTACATTTCTAGTCATGGGGCATATCGCTAAACTCGATGGCCGTGTCTCTGAGGCTGAGATTCAGGCAGCGCGCGCCATCATGAATCGCCTAGGATTGACTGCAGAAATGCGGCGCAAGGCAATTGATTTATTTAACCAGGGGAAACAGCCCACTTTTGACCTAGAAAGAACACTGAAGCGCCTCGTACAGACCTGTCATCGAGATAAAATATTACTGAAACTATTTGTCGAAATTCAGATGCAAACGGCATTCGCGGAACATCGCTTCAATGCCGATAAACAACACGTTTTACAAAAAATCTGTCAATATTTGGGTTTTTCGCCCATTAATTTCAGCTTTTTTGAACATATCTTCCAATTTGAACAGGCATTTCAACAACAATCTGGCCAGCAACAACAAAGCTACCAAGAACGTCATCGCCCCTACCATTCACAACATCAGCTGAATCTGCAAGATGCCTATGCTATCTTAGGTATTTCTGAACGTGCAACGCCCACCGAAATTAAAAAGGCTTACCGCAAGCAAATGAGTCAACACCATCCAGATAAACTCTTATCAAAGGGTCTGCCTGAGGAAATGATTAAGATCGCCACTGAAAAAACCCAAAACATCAAGGCCGCCTACGATCGCATTTGTGCGGTTAAAGGGATATGATGCGCAAAAATATCATTGCTGCTTCCATTTTATCTGCTGATCTTGGTTGTTTGGCCCAGGAAGCAGCCATGGTGCTGCGTGCTGGCGCTGACTGGCTGCATATCGATGTCATGGACAATCATTATGTACCTAATCTCACGTTTGGACCCTTAGTTTGCCAGGCTTTGCGCAGACACCTGGCTTCGGCATTTCTGGATGTACATCTTATGATCAAACCAGTCGATGCCTTAATTGATGCTTTTGCTGCGGCCGGCGCTAATCAAATTAGTTTCCATCCTGACGCAAGTGATGACTTCAAACAAAATTTACGACATATTCAACAACTGGGATGCAAAGCAGGTTTAGCGATCAACCCAAAGACTTCATTACGCTATCTACAGTCAGTGTGGAACCAATTAGATTTTTTATTAATCATGTCTGTCAATCCTGGATTTGCCGGCCAAGCTTTTATGCCAGAGGTTATACATAAAATCTCTGCAGCTAAACAATTGATTCAACGATATAGTCCCCACGTTCGCTTAGGTGTTGATGGCGGAATAAAACAAGACAACATTATAGATGCCGCTAATGCTGGCGCCGACACGTTTGTCGTAGGTTCCGGTATTTTTAAATCAGCCAACTATACTGAAGCGCTACTCCAACTCAAATCCGCTTTGTACGACAAAGGAAAGTAATATGCGCGTTTTTTTATTCGTTATACCAATTTGCTGTTTTTTACTCAGCAGTTGCGCTAGTACCTTGGCTTATCAGCAACAAATAAAGCAATGGCAAGGCAAGAACATTCGAACGCTGGAAAATAAATGGGGACAACCAGAGGCAACCTTCAAGCTAGCTAATGGTCATACCCTTTACCAGTATACAAAAAAAACCTTTCAATCCATTCCAGATATGAAACGCCGACCTATGCAATCTAATAGTAACCTTTTCACCAGTTATGCCGACCCCTGGCTCAGCAATCAAACATGGGTACGTTACTGCCGCACCCGTTTTGAAACAAACATCCATGGCGATATTATTCATATAGATTTCCAGGGAAACAATTGTGCAACTTATCGTTTTCTTCAATAATAATTCATAGTCAGTAATGAAATGGTACACAAAAATTAAATTAAAAAATACGACAAGTGTCTGAATACAATACGACAAAATACAAAAAAACGGAGTTTTAAAAAAATAAATGGGCACCAAAAGAAGCGTATTACCTGCTCTTCGATGGATATTTTTCCTGTGCATCTGTGGTTCTTCACATCACGCCACCGCAACACCCCCCCGCGATACCCCACTTTCCAACATCGCACAACAACTCGCTTGGGTACCCGACAATATCGGTATTTGCCGTGGCCATTACTTAGATCCTTTACGCGCCTACACACAGGTGCCTCTGATTGATCTTAAACGAGCTTTTACACACATTGATGCCGCACAATCGCATTTTTCATTTGAAGGGACATCAACCTTAACGGGAAACGTCACGATTACACAACCTGGAAGGACTCTATATGCCGATCAAGTCTTTTTTTATCGTGATTCTAACGGGAAAATTACGAGTATGGATCTTCGTGGCGAAATCAAGATCCTTGAACCCAATCTATTAATAAAAGCTAAAAGAGCGCATCTAGACATCAATGCGCAAACAGGATATTTAACGAACGTCATTTATCACCTATTGCTGCGTAATCAGGCTATTTCTTTTGGTACTAATCAGGAAATGCCAGTCAACGCTTGGGGAACGGCCAGCAGAGCGGAACAAAATTATCCAGGTTTGATCACTTTACACAATACTTGCTATACAAGCTGCTCGCCAAGCAATCCCGTCTGGCAGCTTTTTGCAAAAAAAATCGTCTTAAATCGTGATACCGGACGAGGGAAAGCCTATGATACCTGGCTCAATTATGCAGGAATACCTATTCTCTATAGTCCTTACATGGGGTTTCCTATAGATGACCGTCGTGAATCAGGTTTTTTATTCCCTAGTTTTAACACCTCAACCCAATCTGGAATTGGAATTGGCTTCCCTTACTATTGGAATATCGCAACTAATTATGATTTCTTGCTGACACCTACCTACCTGAGCAAACGAGGTTTACAGCTGACAGGACAGTTGCGTTATCTCACGTATAACAGCCACGGACAAATGACTGCTAATTATCTCCCCCATGATCGAGCAGCCTCAAAATTTTCTAATCAAATCCCTTTTCTTTATCCCAATGCAAATTCGCTAATTTTTCCAGGTCATGATAGAAGATCTTTTTCCTGGCAAGAACAACGCCAGTGGTCGCCCCGATGGTCCAGCTTCATTAATTTTAATTGGGTAGGTGACAATTACTATCTCGAAGACTTTAATACACCTTCCAGCATTGCCATCAACCAGTTACCCCAACGTGCGGAAATCAGCTATACGGGCGACATCTGGAATTTTACGACGCGTTTAATGCGCTATCAGACGCTACATCCATTAAACCAATCTCCGGTTAACAATCCTTACAATAGCTTGCCCGAGATCGACTTAAATAGTACAACTCAGAACTTTCATGGCTTTAGCTATCAATTCAACAACCAACTTAATTATTTTCAACGTTTAAATAATCCTGGTGAATTACTGACACCACCACGTGCACTACGCCTCAATATTCAACCATCTATCAGCTATCCAATGCTAAAGAAAGGAAGCTATATAATACCTCGCTTGCAATTGAGTTTGACGCACTATGCCATTGCTAACCAGGTACCCGGATATCAAAGCGACATTCAACGTACCACTCCCCTCATGAGTATCGATAGTGGTTTGTATTTTGATCGACTCTTCAATTGGGGCCAACATCCTTACCAACAAACCTTGGAACCTCGTCTTTTTTATCTCTACGTTCCCTATCGAAACCAAAACGATATCCCCATCTTTGACAGTGCTCTCATTCCTTTTAGTTATGACAGCCTATTTACGACTAATCGTTTCAGTAGTTATGATCGCATCGGTGATGCGAATCAAATTAGCTTCGCGGCCACAACACGTTTACTCGATCGCACAACAGGAGAAGAAAAACTGAGGGCAAGTATCGGAGAAATTTATTATTTTGAAAATCGGCGCGTTGGCCTATGTAGTCCACTACAAAAAGAGCTTAGTACGGTAGGAACACTGTGCTTCAACCCGTGGACCATCGCGGGCGCTACTTCGCCGACCGAAAAATTTTCACCCATTGCTGCTCAGCTCAATTACAACGTTAATCCGCAGTGGAGTACCACAGCCGATCTTGCTTGGGATCCTTCCAGTCACAACATCATTAATGCAGCGGCTAATCTGCAGTATCATCCCACACACAACCAACTCATCAATATCAATTATGGCCTCATTCGTTTTGGCGATATTTTAGCAACCAATCCACCTACAGCACCTAACAGTCATCAAAACGACTTCCATCGACTCGGCTTTTCCTTTGCTACTCCACTACGTGATCAATGGAGCACCGTCGGCGGCTGGAATTACAATTTCAGTCACCGTTACTCGCAAAGTTATTTTTATGGTCTGCAGTATGATAGTTGTTGTTGGGCATTTCGCATCGTTGCAGGACGCACATTCTACGCCCTTGATCAAAACAGCAGCCCACTTTTCAACAATGTGATCTACTTTCAATGGCAATTCAAGGGCTTGAGTACAGTGGGTATCAGTGATATAACCAGCTTCCTAGCCAGTAATATTCCGGGCTATACGGACAACTTTCAATATGGCACCAATCTTTGGAAGTAAGGATCTATGAGCTCCCTAATCAGCGCTTTTTTTTCCATCATTCTGCTGAGCAGTGTATTGGTTTCAGGAATCTCCCAAGCGGCTGAAAGCTTAGATCGCATCGTAGCGGTTGTTAATACACAGGCTATTACACAGCGACAGCTGAATGAACAATTAGAACTGGCCCGCCAGCAGCGGCAAGCCGAGCATGAGCCAATCCCTACGACGTCGCAGTTTCGCAAGCAAGTACTAGATCAAATGCTTGATCACGAACTACAACGCCAACTTGCTGAAAGTTCAGGCTTGAAGCTTGATGAAGCAGCACTCGATACAGCCATTGCAGATATTGCAAAGCATAATGGTTTAACCATCGAACAATTACGTAGTCGTTTGGAACAGGAAAAGTTATCCTACGCACAATATCGAAAAAAAATTCGTGCACAACTTATTATCAGTCGCTTACAGCAAGACCAAGTTGGTCAAAAAATTACGGTTAGTCCTCAAGAAGTAACCGATATGCTGGCGCACCTCCCAACAAAATTCACTTCAAAAAATATAAACTATCATGTAGAGGATCTCGTAGTGCCTCTGCCAGATAATCCTTCGGCACCAATCCTGGAAAGTGCAAACAAAGCGGCGTTGGCACTGTTACAGCAAATGAAAAACGGTAGCTCTTTCCAGCGCTTGATCGAACAGTCGCAGAATACAGCATTGCCTTTGTCCGGCGGCGATCTAGGTTGGCGACCACTTGATCAGTTGCCCAATATTTTTCAAGTGGCTGTACAATCAGCCAAATCAGGGGAAGTAGTAGGCCCTATTCAGGCACAGAATGGCTTTCACTTGATCCGTGTGATAGAAATCAGCGACGATGATAATGCGCCAGGCGCTGCTCGCACCGTAACGGCTAGCCATGTGCGACACATCCTGATTAAAACTTCACCACTCGTCAGTAATAGCCAAGCAGAACTGAGACTGAAAGAGATTCGTGCTGAAATTTTGCGTGGCGGCAGCTTTGCGGAGCTTGCGAAAAAGTACTCGCAAGACCCTAGTTCCGCCTTTAAGGGGGGTGACCTAGGATGGACACTGCCTGGAGTCTTTGATCCAGCATTCGAAGCACAGATGAGTAAGTTGTCGAACGATCAAATTAGCTTACCTTTCCGCACTCAGTTTGGATGGCACATCATACAAATCCTTGACCGAACAAATAAATTACAAACTGCGAAATCCCTGTCACGCGAGAAAGCGGCACAGCTTGTTTATCAGAAAAAATTCCAAATAGCGTTGCAAAGTTGGTTGCGACAGCTACGCCAACAGTCGTATGTCAAGGTGTACAAAGAAGCACAATAGATTTTCATATATACCCATTGTACTTGAAGTACAATCTTGAGAGCGTATTGTAAAAAAATATTACTTTAGCGCATTCCTAACGGAAAGCGGGAATTAATGGCTACGGCTGGCTACGCTCTCAGCTAAGTTTAATCAATAGATCAAAAAGATATTTAATCCGCAATGCGGAACTAGGTTGTTCCATCATGAAACGCAAACGAAAAGGACCCTCTAGCTTATACTGCGCTGGAATCTCCCGAATCAGTCGCATAACCGTGACAAAATTAATATGTGGGTTTTCAGTAAATTCTATGATGCCACCTTGCAGGCTAGCGTTGATTTTTTTTATTCCCAATGATTTTGCCAGTAATTTTAGTTCAGCAATACAAAAGAGATTTTTAGTTGACTCAGGTAATAGACCAAAACGATCGATCATTTCCAACTGTAACGCTTTCAGTTTATCTTTACTATCTGCGCTGGCAATGCGTTTGTAAAAGACCAAACGTGTACCCACATCAGGAACATAAGACTCTGGAATTAGGGCGGAAATTTGCAAATCAATTTCTGTACCGCGATCAAAATCGATATCCTGAATCACTGTAGACGTACCGGATTTCAAAGCCTTGATCGTTCGCTCGAGTAACTCCATATACAGAGAAAATCCTATACTGTACATATTACCACTTTGCTGCTCCCCTAATAATTCTCCTGCTCCACGAATCTCTAAATCATGTGTTGCTAGGGTAAAGCCAGCACCCAGATCCTCTAAAGAACTTAATGCTTCCAAACGCTTGATAGCATCTGATGTCATCGCATTTTTTGGTGGTGTCATCAAATAAGCATAGGCTTGATGATGAGAACGTCCCACTCGTCCGCGCAATTGATGAAGCTGCGCCAAGCCAAATTTGTCTGCGCGATCGATGATAATGGTATTTGCAGTCGGTATATCAATGCCTGTTTCAATAATAGTAGTACAAACTAATACATGAAAACGTTGATGATAAAAATCAGCCATAATACGCTCGAGTTCGCGTTCGCGTAATTGTCCGTGGGCAATTTGAATACGGGCTTCAGGCACCAGCATCGCTAGATTTTTTGCTGTTTTTTCTATGGTTTCTACCTGATTATATAAAAAATAAACCTGTCCACCACGTAATAATTCACGCAGAATCGCTTCGCGTACCACACTGGTATTACGTATTTGTACAAAGGTTTTAATCGATAAACGCCTTGCTGGAGGTGTAGCGATGATAGATAATTCTCGTAATCCAGAAAAAGCCATGTGTAACGTACGAGGAATAGGTGTAGCCGTTAAACTGAGAATGTCGATTTCAGAACGTAAAGATTTTAAACGCTCCTTTTGCTGCACACCAAAACGATGCTCTTCATCGATAATCAATAAGCCCAAACGTGGACACGGTAATTCTCCGTTTAACAATTTGTGCGTACCAATAAGAATATTAATACTCCCTGCCTTTAGACGCTCTTGAATGCTTTTTTGTTCCCCAGCTGAACGAAAACGCGAAAGCATCTCAATTTGTACCGGCCACTCAGCAAAGCGGTCTGCAAAATTCCGATAATGCTGCTGAGCGAGTAATGTGGTTGGAACTAAAACCAGTACTTGTTTATTGGATTGTATTGCCAAAAACGCCGCACGCATGGCTACTTCTGTTTTTCCAAAACCAACATCACCACAAACTAAACGATCCATGGGTTTTTCAGAAGTCATATCATTAATAACTTCCTTGATCGCCTGCTCCTGATCGGGCGTTTCTGTAAAAGGAAATTGAACGGAAAAAGCATGGTACTTTTTATCTGGCAACCTAAAGCAAAAACCCTTTTCCTCTTTCCGGCGTACATAGACATCGAGTAATTTTGCTGCAACGTCCTGCATCTGCTCAGCCACTTTTTGTGTAGCCTTTTTCCATTGTTCACTACCCAAACGATGTAAGGGAGCATGTTCAGATCCGCCACTATGGTAGCGACTAATTAAATTAAGTGAGGCAATAGGAACGTACAATTTTGCATTATCAGCATATTCAAGGATTACAAACTCACCTTCCTGTCCATCCACGCTGATGTGTTGCAATCCTTGATAGCGACCAACTCCATGATCGATATGAACCACTGGACTTCCTAGACTTAATTCCGCTAAATTGCGTACGATCGCTCGATCGTCCACATTTTTTTCTCTACGTTGCTGTATAACATGCTGACCGAAAATTTGCATCTCAGCAATCAATGCACACGGCGGATCAGAAAAGTAAAACCCTTCTTCCAACGGTGCAATGACAATATTCAGCGCTTCTGACGTCTGTAAAAATTCATCCCATGTTGCGCAACGTTTTGGCTGAACAGAGATATTTTGCAGTAGCTCACATAATGCCTCTCGCCTTCCTTTACTTTCTACGCAAAATAAAACGCTAGCTCCTTGCTTCGATAAAAATTCCTTTAAAAAATTCTGTAATTTTATACATGGCTGATCTAATTTGTGATTAATCGTGATATCAGGCATGGTTTCGGTAGGAAAATTATAAGACGCCGCTCTATCACTCACAACAGATTGCTGCAATACTACGCGAGGAAATTGTTTAAGCTGTAAAAATATTTTATCTGGAATAACGTATAATTGTTCAGGCGTTAATATTGGCCTTTCCAAATCATGCCGTAGCTGCTCATAACGCTCATTGAGTTCTCGCCAAAAATGCTGAGCCGGCGAGCGTATATCATTTATTTCTATTAACAATACTGCATTTGGCAAATAATTTAGTAATAATTGTGTCTGCGAAAAAAACAAAGGTAAATAATATTCAATCCCTGCCGGTGCATAAGCACGACTCACGGCTTCATAAATCTGGCAATTTACCGCATTATCCGTAAAATTTTCACGCCATTGTTTTTTAAACTGAGCAATTGCCTCTTCAGACAATGGAAATTCTTTAGCTGGCAGCAAATCAATCTTTCTTAATTCTTCTATAGAACGCTGTGTATCTGGATCAAAACGCCGAATGCTATCAATTTCATCATCCAAAAAATCGATGCGATAAGGTGTGTCGCTGGCCATGGGAAAAATATCCAAAATAGACCCGCGCACAGCGAATTCTCCATGTGTAATAACCTTGGACACACAGTGATAACCTGCCATTTGTAATCCTTGGCGTAGGGTATCGATGTGCCACTTTTCGCCGCAATGCACATGTAATCCAGTTGATTGACTATAATTCAGCGGCGGTAATTTTTGCATCAATGTGGTAATAGGAACCAACAATAGCCCACGTTTTGTAAAAGGAAGCCGTGCTAAAGTTGATAGACGCTGTGAAATAATATCTTGATGCGGTGAAAAATGATCATAAGGCAATGTCTCCCAATCAGGAAATATTAATACTTGCAGTTCCGGTAAAAAAAATTCTAACGCTTGTTCTAAACGATTCATCGTCAAAGTATCCGGTGTGATCACTACCACTACACCGGATTGTTTAGTGAATATTTCGCTAACAATGAGTGCGATATTATCCCGCTGTAAGTTGCCTAAACGCAGATACTGGTTTGGTTTTACAGGAAGCGAAAAATTGCAGATTTCAAAAACAGATATCATGCTTTCATGCTAATCTTTAATAGCACCTAATAATGAGATGTTCATCAGAATGGCGAATACTTTTTGATATACACACGCAATAAAGAGATGGCTGCTGAGGTAATACCAGGAATGCGTGATGCCTGACCTAAGGTTAGCGGTCTATGTAGGCTTAATTTTTCTACTACTTCATTCGAAAGTCCCCGAATGGCGGGGTAATTCAAGTTTGTGGGTAATAAAATAGCGTCATCATGTGCTTTTCGCCGAATTTCACGAAGTTGCCGTTCTATATATCCTTGATATTTTGCTTGAATCTCAACCGCTTCGCTGATTTGCGGATCCGTGACGCCAGGACCTAGACCTGTAATCTGCATCAAATCAGCATAGCGTAATTCTGGCCGTGCCAATAGTTCCACAACGCCATATTCACGCGTCAAAGGTTGTTGCAAGTGCGTTTCCACACCGACACTTTGCACAGTTTGTGGTTGAACACACAGCTTTTGCAAGCGCTTTTGTTCCCGTTCTATGCTATCGCACTTATTACATATGATCCTCCAACGCGTTTCATCAATCAAACCTAAACGATAGGCTGATTCACCTAAGCGTCGATCTGCATTATCTTCTCGTAGCAGCAAACGATACTCTGCTCGGCTAGTAAACATACGATACGGTTCTAGAGTACCCTGCGTAATTAAATCATCGATCAAAACTCCAATATAAGCTTCGGAACGCTGCGGCCACCACATCGATTTATTTCGTGCTTTTCTCGCCGCATTGAGACCGGCAATCAAGCCTTGCGCTGCCGCTTCTTCATAACCGGTTGTCCCGTTGATCTGCCCGGCAAAAAATAGATTTTCTAGAACGCGGGACTCTAAAGAAGGAAATAGATCACGCGGATCAAAAAAATCGTACTCTATTGCATAGCCAGGACGGGTAATGTGCGCCTGTCTTAAGCCTTCAATACTGTGCACTAAATTAACTTGCACTTCAAAAGGTAAGCTCGTTGAAATGCCATTTGGATACACTTCAGTGGTGTTGAGACCTTCAGGTTCCAGAAAAATTTGATGGGCCGTTTTATCAGCGAATCGCACTACCTTATCTTCTATCGATGGGCAATAACGAGGTCCAATGCCATTGATCGCTCCGCTGTACATGGGAGAATAATCCAAACTTGCACGAATGATCGCATGAGTAGTTTCGTTGGTATGCGTAATATAGCAGCTAATTTGGGCTGGATGGTCTTCGACGTTCTCTATGTAGGAAAACACGGGTAAAGGAAGCTCACTAGGCTGTTCTAGGAGTCGTGCATAATCGATAGTTCGCCCATCTAGACGCGGGGGAGTCCCAGTCTTTAACCGGTTAATTCGTAGCGGTAATTGACGTAAGCGCTCAGCCAAACGTACGGCAGAAGGTTCACCGGCACGCCCCCCTTGTGATTGTTGTAAACCTATATGAATTTTACCAGCTAAAAAAGTACCTGCTGTCAATACAATGGTCTTTGCACTAAAGCGAATACCTGACGCTGTAATAACACCCTGGACACGATCGCCTTCCCAGATCATATCGTCAACAGCCTGCTGAAAAATCAATAAATTGGCCTGATTTTCTAAAAAGCTGCGAATTGCTTGTTTGTAGAGATTGCGATCGACTTGAGCACGCGTCGCCCGTACCGCAGGGCCCTTGCTTGTGTTGAGTGTACGCCATTGTATGCCTGCACGATCGGTAGCACGAGCCATGACGCCACCTAAAGCGTCAATTTCCTTTACTAAATGACTCTTACCAATTCCTCCAACGGAGGGATTACAAGAAAGCTGACCCAGCGTTTCAATGTTATGAGTTAACAACAAAGTTGCTGCACCCACACGTGCCGATGCTAAAGCGGCTTCCGTTCCAGCATGACCTCCACCCACCACAATGACATCAAATTTTCTAAAGCACGACATGGTTCTCTCGTGTTTTTTGTATTAACTATAGTTTTCTAGCTAAAGATAAGGCAATATAACGGCTTTTATATCTGCCCACAGAGGAAAGCCCAATGATAAGATTGTCTGTCCTTTCAACCTTCGTTGCTAGCCTATTGATTAGCCAATCTGTACTGGCGGCACAGAGTACCTCTACCTCATCGGTTAATCAACTCAGCAGCTCAGATACGCATAAAATAGTCAGTGCTAGCGCAGCGCTTAACAAGGAACAGATTAGCTACAGTATCGGTGCTGATCTGGGTGAAAATTTTAAAGCACAGGGGATAGATATCGATCCTGCTATACTCGCTAGAGGATTAAGCGATGCAAGCAATGGAAAAACATTATTATCACAGGCACGCATGGTGGATATATTAAAAAATTTCCAACAACAACTTATCAGCAAAAAAGAAGCTGAATTGAAAGTGTTGGGCATTAAAAATAAACAACAGGGTGATGCATATTTAGCGACTAATAAAAGCAAACCCGGCGTTATCACTACGCAAAGTGGTATCCAATATAAAGTGATTACTGCCGGTAGTGGCACAAGCCCTGTGGATAATTCTATGGTCAAAGTAGATTATACCGGTAGTTTTATTGATGGAACTGTTTTTGATAAATCGAAAGATTCTGTGACATTTTCTATCAATAATGTGATCGCTGGCTGGACTGAAATTTTAAAACTCATGAAGCCAGGTGCTATTTTTCAAGTAGTTATTCCGCCACAGCTTGCCTACGGTGAACACGGTATTGATAGAGCGATTGGACCAAACCAAACACTTTTGTTCACCATTCATCTTATAGAAGTCAAGAAGAGTGCAGCGAGCAAAGTAACTTAAGGGCCGTAACCTCACTGATCCCCTCATTATAAAAAAATGAAGTTTTATTTGTAATTGAGGGAAATGGGGGGGGATTGACCTATTCAATAAATGGCGTCTCAATAAATGGCGTCTTCTTCTCTTCCATATCGCACCTTCATGCAAAGGTACTTACTTGAATGGATATTCCTTTCCTTGCCACTGAGATAACTATTCATCACTCTTCTCAACACGACTCTCTTTTTTTTCCTCTCCCATACCGCTGCAGTTATACTTTTTTATTCTAATTTATAATGCGTTTACCCTGAATAGCGCCTTTATAGAGGTGCCTAATATTTTTTTAAGGTTTACCCAATATATTAACTACTGTTCAGCGAACAGTGAAGAACAGTGAATCTGCGTATCATATTGTATCTTAAATTATGCAGGACATTTTGTAAAAAAACAAAGCTATTAAGGAGGCTGTATGTCGTTCAAAGGTTCAGAAAAAATTATTGCTATTGCACAAACCCTTTTAGATTCCTTCGGTCCACCCCCCCAAAAAAACGAAAGTGCTTCTGAAGATATGCGGGAGGCGTTACTAAACAATCGTGTAAAAATTACAAAGGCGTTTGAAGAAGCACCTGCCGCGTTTTTACATTATCTCTTCGATTGTTTAGCACAAGACCAAAGCATACCGCAGGCAGGAAAAATATTTACTCGTAGCATGGCAGCGGAATGTAAATCAATTGAGAGTCCATGTAATAAGGTATCTGCAATGTTGAATATGCTACCCAAAAGGGGAAATTTTGGTTTGTACAGAGCTGTAGAACTCTGGAAGGAGTGCGTTACCACTTATCAACCAGAACACCAACCTCAGGAAAATCCGATGTTTAGACGAGCTAGAGAAGGAGGCTGTATGTCGTTCAAAGGTTCAGAAAAAATTATTGCTATTGCACAAACCCTTTTAGATTCCTTCGGTCCACCCCCCCAAAAAAACGAAAGTGCTTCTGAAGATATGCGGGAGGCGTTACTAAACAATCGTGTAAAAATTACAAAGGCGTTTGAAGAAGCACCTGCCGCGTTTTTACATTATCTCTTCGATTGTTTAGCACAAGACCAAAGCATACCGCAGGCAGGAAAAATATTTACTCGTAGCATGGCAG
>JABDBU010000003.1:36073-40514 GCA_013288455.1 Gammaproteobacteria bacterium
AGCACCTGCCGCGTTTTTACATTATCTCTTCGATTGTTTAGCACAAGACCAAAGCATACCGCAGGCAGGAAAAATATTTACTCGTAGCATGGCAGAGGCATGTAAATCAATTGAGAGTCCATGTAATAAGGTATCTGCAATGTTGAATATGCTACCCAAAATGGGAACTGTTCGTTTGTACAGAGCTGTAGAACTCTGGAAGGAGTGCGTTACCACTTATCAACCAGAACACCAACCTCAGGAAAATCCGATATTTAGACAAGCTAGCGCTTGTCAGGAAAGAACAGAGCAAAAGACGGAACAACTAGAGGCTGAACTATGTCAACTAAAAAGAACATTGGAAAATGTGAGGCAACAACAACAGATCGCAGCTGCCCCCAAGAGAACCGTATCGCCAACAGCATTGTTTGCTTGTCCTGTCCGTGGTAAAACAGTAGAATCACAAATATTGCAACTCCTGAATCCCGATGTTAGCATGCAGGCTCAGCAGATGGACAAAAAAAATCAAGAATTTTATAAACGGCTGCAAAGCTGCAAGGGTTATATACCCACTGAATTAGAAGAAAAAAGAACCTTTAAATGTGCGATAGGTTTGGAGTTGATGTGCCAGCCAGTGAAGGTTTTCGTTACATCAGACAATGAACCAAGTCAGACTTATGATCTTAAAGCTATAATAACTTGGATCCGCCATGCTTGGGAAAAGTCTGACCGCTGCATAGCTTCTGATGGTGGTATAATAATAAATAGTCCAGAAACAAATGAGCGAACCTCCTCGAAAAATATTCGATATTCTCGATCCATTGCAAATGAAATAGATGAAGCTCTGGATCGTTGTGAAAAAGCAAAAGCAGAAGCCTCAGGAACTGGAAGTAGAATGGTTGCTAGAAGATAGATCGTTATTGTTTATCCTCCACCCTCTCTTGCTTTGTTACTGAAGAGAGGATGGCAGGAAAGCCATAGCGGAGTTTCGCTGAACTATTCCACATCAGCCGAATTATCAACCGCACTAAGAATTTTCCTGAACATTCCGCTATTGCACGAGAAAATCGTCGGCGTTCCAAGATTCGTAAACGGGTAAAACATGTATTTGGTTTTATTCAAAATTCCATGCGAGAAAAGTTTATTCGTACCATTGGTTTAGCACGAGCCACTGTAAAAGTTGGGCTCATGAATTTCATGTACAATTTGTGTCGTTACGAGCAGTTAACTAGGATTGTTGCGTCTTAGTCTCAGCGAACCTCCGCTTTTCGACGTATTTTGAAACAAACCTTCTTATAAATATCAAAAAAACGGTCGCTTCCTTTTATAAATAAATCATTTATCTCTTTTTTATCGTCCTTTCTTCTCACTTCACTAAAAAATGATTAATTTTTAGAAGTGCCCTTAAGATTTATTTAATATTTCGGAAGTACAATAAATTTTAAGTGTTTCATTAAATAAATTAATTAAATATTTTATGTATCAACAAATGATTGCTAGGTATCAACAAACTATTTCATTGCAAAACTTTTATGAAAAAGCACAAGCTCTGTTTGCTGACAAAAGTGAACATGGCTTCTTCATAAATTGCGTAAAAAACTTAGAAAAAAAAGTTCAAGAAAAAATAATAAGTAAACGTGAAATAACGGATATTCCTTTTGTCTGTATACAAGAGCTGCCAAATAGAAGTGGATTTCAGTTTTCTTTCCCAGTATTAGATAATGATTATTGCTATGACAAAGTGCATCCTCAAGCACTTAACCAAATTTATATTCTAGTTGCCATAATCCAGGAAACGCTTGTTTCACACGGCATGAAAAAAGAACTCCTCGTGTATAGAGGTGCTGTTGACGTTGCGCAATCAAATGATCTTGTACAACAAGGCTATCTTTTTTGTGATGAAGGAGGCGATGAATCCCCATCTTTTATCCCACATGGCTTTCATACTCATCTCATACAAGCCTATGTTTTGGCTAAATATCTTGAGGAGCATCCCGCTGATTTTACCCTACCAGAATTTTTTGCATACCTTGTTATCCCTGATAATGAAAAGTGGGTAGGTTTATTAGATCATGTATTTAACACTCCTCCCACTCCTCTCCAAAATTATCATAGCAAGAAGATTAAACAAGCCATGCAGCAAGGAACAAATTGTTTTAAGTGCCCTTATTATTTACATGGATTTTTTTTAAATCCAGCAGCTGCGGGGTGCTTCCCAGCGTTACACAAAATACATAAATTAGCTACTTTCAGATTATTGCGGGAATATCAAAGAAGATTCAACGCAAATCCTGAACATACTAAGCAATTAGCGGATTTCCTTGGCTATGACACTGGAACATTTCCACTGAGCGTACAAAAAACTGCTAAACTTTTGGAAGAAATGTTTATTACAACTGGCGGACCTGAACAATTCTACAGATGTCCTCCAGAACTCGAAGATTACCAAAAATATGCGGATTTGTTTGAAAAAAAATCAATTGTATCCACTCTCTCTTCCCACCTTACTAATCCTACAAAAAAAGAAATGGATAGCTGGTTTCCTAGTCAGGGCGGCGATAACCAGATGGATGCAGTTAGAACACTAGAAGAAATTGTTTCTGCATTAACTCCAGCAGCGATAAAATTTTTACAAAGGCATTCATTTTTTAAACCAAACTGCAGCTTTACTGATCCGAATCTCGTTGGGAAAGAAAAAGTAGTAGAAGAAAAGCGCTCTTCTACATGTGTAAAACAGCAAGAGTCGTTTGAGCCACCTGAAGAACAAAAAAGTAATGAGCGAGATAAGAAAAAATTATTGTATTCAAGAGTGTAAAGTGTAATAGTGATCCTACCCTGGATTAAAGGAAAAAGTGGACAATTTAAACTTAACCTGACAGTAAAACGCAACTAACAAAATGGCTAACTGTCATATCAAGTCCGAACTTTTACATTTTTTTAGGCTGACTACATATCCCCATTCATCTGCGCTGGCAAGAAAATTGGGATGTACACCATAGTCCACTACGGCGATCAGTTTTCCTTGATGATAAAGCAATGGAACTTTTTGGCGTTGCCAGGGAGGAATCTGCCATTCTTGAAATAGCTTTTTCAAGGGATGGGAACCTAAGCGTCCCTTTGTCCAAAAACGCTCCCCTCCTTGACGAAGGGCAATAGTCACCACAGGTACTTCCATGCTCTCTTTTAGTTTTTTGCAGGCAATACCGCAACCTATTACTCGAGTCACTGTCAAAATACCTATTGTAGACAACGTTACGCTGTGTTGAAGATCCCATAAAATGGGTAAATCTGGCAACTCAACCCCTTTTTGCAACCTAAGTACATATAAAAGATCTTGATAGCGACGAACCTGTACGTTACCCCAGTTGACCTGCGGCACAGCATCCCTTTTGCTTTTCAATAAGTACTCAACTTGTTTTAATTGCTGTTGGCTCGGTGGAGAAACGTGTAACTGATTCAGCCAGTATCGTAGGCAATTACGCCGACGTGCTGGATGTAGCTGACTCAGGCGAGAAATAACAACATTGTTAGGGGAAGGACCCTGTACTTTGACATAATCTTCACAAGCTAATTCTTCAAGCAATTGTTGTGCTTCTGCTGTATTGTCAGCAACTCTTGCCAAAATCTTATTCACGGCGGGCCACCGCTGCAGCAGCAGTGGTAACACCTGATGACGAACAAAATTACGACTAAAACGTAAATTTGTGTTGCTGTCATCTTCCACCCAAATGAGTTGCTCCGCTTCGGCGTACTGACGAAGTTCTGCGCGCGTAAAGGGCAGCAATGGTCGAATGAGATACGCTTTCCCCAAAGCCATACAAGCTGGCATACCAGAAAGCCCACGTAGACCCGCACCTCGCAACAGCTGCAAAAGTAAAGTTTCTGCTTGATCATCTCGATGATGTGCCGTCAATAAACAGTCCCCTGCAGGTAATAATGTCTCCATGGCCGCATACCGTGCCTCTCTAGCGCAAGCCTCCAGACTTTCACCGTGCTTTGGTTGCGCATCAACCACGATAACAGCGCAATGGATACCTAGCTGTGCACAGCGTCGTTGGCAAGTCTCTGCCCATGCAGCAGCTTCACTTCGCCAATTATGATTGACATGAATAGCTCGCAAACGAGCTGCCGGCAAAACTGCAGCCGATGCATGCAGTAAAACTTGCGAATCAAGTCCGCCACTGTAAGCTATCCAAAATACGGATGTTGGATACTGCAGTAATGCAGCGAGAATGGATTTATTGACATTGAACATTACGGAATATCACGAAGATCAGCTTCCTATAGCGAGTAACTTGCTATAGCGTTGTTCCAATAACTGATCAGCTGAGTAGTGACGCAACTGATTATACTGTTGGATGAGCACCGTCTTCAATCGATTCATCATTTCTTCGGGATTTCTATGTGCACCCCCTAAAGGTTCTTCGATTACTTGATCAACCAGCCGAAGCTGCAAGAGACG
>JABDBU010000004.1 GCA_013288455.1 Gammaproteobacteria bacterium
AGATCCCGGATGAGACCTTTACCCGGCATAAGAAACTAGGCCTGCTAGAAACGGTACAGAAGAACATCTTTACCCGGGACCTGGTTGATGGCAATATACAGTGCTTTACGTTGTCCAATAAGTACGACGAGCTGCTTCCCTCGTGTAATGCCGGTGTAAATGAGATTTCTGGCCAGAAGACGATAATGTTGCATGGCAATAGGAATAACAACGGCTTTATACTCGGAACCTTGGCTTTTATGAATGCTTGTAGCATAGGCCAGTGAAATTTCATCCAGTTCATTAAAATCATAGAGCACGTTGCGGTCATCAAACTGGATATGCAGTGTAGTGTCTTCTAGATTAATGTGCGTAATAAAACCCGTATCGCCGTTAAATACGTCTTTGTCGTAGTTATTGACCATCTGAATAACTTTATCACCTGGCGAAAAAATCCAGCCAAAGCGCTGAATTTTAGGCTCTGCACAGGCGTTTAGTGCTTGCTGTAAAGCTTGGTTCAGACACCGTGACCCAACTTCTCCACGATTCATGGGTGTTAGTACTTGAATATCTTTGAGCGGATCAAATTGAAAGCGCTGTGGAATGCGTTGTGTGACACAGTATAAAATTTTACTCTGTATTGCTTCTGGACTATCGGCTGGAATAAAATAAAAATCAGCATCTGGATTGTCTGTTTGAAGCGGCATTTTCCCTTGATTAACATGGTGCGCATTGATAATAATTTGCGAAGTAGCGGCCTGGCGAAATATTTCTGTGAGAAAAACGGTTGGAATAACTTGCGATTGAATTAGATCGCTTAGAACAGCGCCGGGTCCTATTGAGGGCAATTGGTCAATATCGCCGATTAAAAATAAAGCTGCTGTTTGGGGAATGGCTTTTAGAAGATGATTCATCAAGGTAATATCGATCATCGAGACTTCATCGACAATGACAACATCGGCTAATAGAGGAAAATCAGCATGATGTTTAAAACAAAAATGTTGAGGATCAAACCCTAAGCAGCGATGAATCGTTTTGGCAGATAAGCCAGTGACTTCACTCAGTCTTTTAGCGGATTTTCCTGTAGGTGCGCAAAGTTCAATCGTTAGTTTTTTGGTCTGCAAGATCTTGATAAGACTATTCACGACGGTTGTTTTGCCAACGCCCGGACCACCCGTAATAATCATGACTTTAGATTGTAAGGCTTGTGTAATGGCTGCTTTTTGCGAATCAGCAAGCTGTAGCTTAGTTTGTTTTTCTACCCAAGGGATCATGGTCTCAGCACTCAGTGTTCCCCACGGGAAGGAACCGCCACAGAGGATGGCTTTTAAACGTTTAGCGACAGACACTTCAGATTGGTACAAGGAAACCAATGCTAAAATAGGTTGTCCATCCGATAGCGTGCGTATGAGTTGCTTTGCAATGATTTCTGATTCAATTGCGAGCAGCAGTATTTCTTCAGGGATATTCAGTATTTTTTTCGAAGCTACAATTAAGTTGGTTTGCAACTGTGCACAATGGCCTTCGTTGCTGGCCAGCTGCAGGGCATAATAAATTCCAGCACGCGCGCGTAAAGGTGAGTCTTCAGCTAATCCTAGATTTTTAGCTAACTCGTCGGCTGTTTTAAAACCGATACCATGGATATCTTTTGCTAAATGATAGGGGTTTTGTTGTATTTTTTGTATTGCCTCTTCGCCATAGGTTTTGTAAATACGCACTGCACGGGCAGTACCTATACCATGGCTTTGTAAAAAAACCATGATGTGACGGATCGCTTTTTGTTCTTTCCAGCTCGTAAGAATTTTAGCTTGTCGCTTTTTTCCGATACCGGGTATTTGTGCTAAACGTTCAGGTTCTTGCTCAATAACATCAAAAACAACGATGCCAAAGGCCTTGACAAGTTGTTTCGCAAAATAAGGCCCTATGCCCCTTACAAGACCCGAGCCTAAATATTTTTCGATACCCTCAAGACTTGTTGGCGGGATGATACGTAACTGCTCGGCCTGGAATTGTAACCCATGCTGTTTATGCTGTGTCCAACTGCCTTCCGTTTCAATGGTTTCGCCTGGTAGTACTTGAGCCGCATGGCCAATGACGGTGACAAGGTTTTTATGTCCCCTGGCTTTCACTTGCAAGACGCAGAAGCCACTTTCTTCACTATGAAATGTAATACGTTCAATAAAGCCAGTGATTCTTTCACAGGCGGTTAGTATAGCAGAAACCATTTTTATAACCTGGACATTAAGATTATTACTGCATAATAGCCAGTGTACTAAGGATAAAATTTCAGCAAAAGGCTAACTAAGCGTTGTTCAGTTATTTTTTTGCTATTTGCATAAATTAAGTAGTTAATTTTTCCTTCATATCCGCTTCGTATAATGTCCTTAAAGGCTAGTATCCGACGTAAACGCTTTAAAGCCTTGATGGACAAGCACTATTTAATGGCCGTACTTCATTCTAATTTAGAATGCGTTTGCCCTGCCCCACATCCGAGTAGGTAATACGAGATAAGGAAAGTCCATTGCATCCGCCAGCGTTCTGGCTACGCTGTTGCTGTGCTCACCTAGGCAATTTCCTAGGCCTAACGTCGCCGAGTAGTTGATATCGCGCCGGTTAATTTCATTACAAGCAGTTAACGCTTTGTTCCAAGGTGCATTGAAAATACTTTGCACTGGAGTTTATAGATGTTATCTTTAAAGAAGATGATTCTCGCATACGCAAAGATTACGCTCCTGAGAATGTTAGCTGGCTACGCCGCTTTGCTGTAACTTTATTAAAAAAAATGCTCACTAAAGGCTAGTATCCGACGTAAACGCTTTCTAATGTATAATGCGTTTATCATGTATAAAAAACTGTTCACAGTACAAAAAATCTATGGTTACATTCGCATTGTATAAAAATAAAAAGTAAAACTAAAACAGTAAGTCCCAGCAAGAACAAGAAAAATAATTATAAAACTGGAGATAAAATGCCTATTACACCTACTATCACGATACAAGATTTGTTACAACGCTACCTGCCGCTATTCATAGATAAAGCAAAACCAACACAGTTGGGTGGGTTTGATTATGCAATAGCTCAGATGGCGAAAAATGCCATATTACAGGGAACGCCAGGGATTAGTAAATTCGTTAAACGTTTTGAATTGCTCGCAAGGGATCATACTGATATTTCTGGCACAGGCAATAGTGGGCTTGTGGAAGCAATTGCAAAGATACAAGCAAAGAAAGATACGGGTGCTAAACTCTCGGCTGAAGATCATCTGTTCCTTGAAATGCCAGATTTTTTACTAGAGATCAACCGACTGCAAGATGAAGAAAATCGTAAAGTAACAATGCAAGAACGTCGCTTACTCGACAGTAGCCAGGCGAGTAAATATGCTACACATACTAATGCTTATACGTCGGAGGATTTAGTACAATATTTTGTTACGATGAAGCAATTTTTGCCTACTCCCCCTACTCCCTCTCCAATCAGTGTCACTCTATTTAATGATAGGCGCGTCATTTCTATTGCTTATGATCCAGTAGGAAACGGGTACCAGGTATTTGACCCTCGTAGCTCATACCAGGAATTTATAAACGTGGATATGTTGCATAATCCTGTATCTTTAGTTAAAAAAATTCAGCTTGCTATGCTGATGAGCACCAATATAGATAACTCTCGTATGATGTTAGTAAGTCAAGTTTGCGGGCTTGAACAGCATCGCAGTGAAATTATGAATAAGATTATCAATCCTTGGCATGCAACGCCAGATATGGTGAGGATAACTCAAATATCTACGGAAAAAGCTAAATTAACTAGTCCGATTGGTTCCTTGTTGCATTTGGCCGCCTACGCCGGTGATGATAAAACAGTTATTTCTTTGCTACAAGCGGGGGCTGATCCAAATGTAGTTGAGCCGGATTCACATAGAACTCCTCTTCATCTTGCTGCGCAATCCTCGGAGGATCAGCCTAGCGTTATAACTATTTTGTTAGCTCATCCTACAACGAATCCCAATCCAGTGACGAGTTCCACGTCAAATTCCTATGCCCCTATTCATTACGCGGCACAGTACGGTCATGATAAATCTCTACAGGCTTTCTTGGCGAATACTAGAGTCAATGGGCATGCGCACGATCAAAATGGAAATAGTATATTGCACCTAGCAGCGGAAGCAGGGCAAGCAAAAGTTTTGACAACCCTTTTGCGTCATCCGGATATGGACGTAATTGCTTTTATTGCGGGAGGGAATGTTAGTGGAAATACGGCATTGCATGTAGCGGCAAAAAATGGGCACGTGCATATCGTTCAGATTTTGTTAAGTGATGGTAGGATAGATATTTATGCGCCTAATCTCCAAGGAAATACGGTATTGCATGTAGCGGCAGAAAAGGGGCATGTAAATGTTGTTAGGACTTTATTCAGTAATTTTGGAGAAAATATCAATGTGCGTAACATCGCTGGGTACACTGCATTACATGTAGCGTCGGCAGCTGGGGTTGAGGATGTCGTTGAAGTTTTGTTAAGTAATTCTGCGGTAGATATCAATGTGCGTGATGTCGTTGGAGATGAGGCATTCCATAAAGCAGCGGAAAGGGGGAATCCGAATGTCGTTAGAACTTTCTTGAGAAATCCTAAGGTAGATATCAATGTGCGTAACATCGGTGGGTATACTGCATTACATATAGCGTCGGCAGCTGGGTGTGTGGAAGTTGTTAATGTTTTGTTAAGTGATCCTAATGTAGATGTCTATGTGCGTAGTAACGATCAATATACTGTATTACATGTAGCGGCGGCAGCTGGGCATGTGGAAGTTGTTAATATTTTATTAAGTAATGAGAAGGCAAGAATCATTAATGCATATGATAACGTTGGGAATACCGCTTTGCATAAAGCGGCAGAAAATGGGCATGAGGAAGTTGTTAAGGTTTTGTTAATTGATGATAGAGTAGATGTCAATATGCGTAATGATAATGGACATACCCCGTTGCATGAAGCAGTAGCTAACAGTAATTCTGAGATCGTTAGGCTTTTATTAAGTAATGGCAGGGTAGATGCAAATGCAATGAATTTTAATGAAAATACTCCGTTACATGTAGCAGTAAAAATAAATAAAATTGCGATGGTTAGGATTTTATTAAATAGTAAAAATGTAGATGTAAATGCGATAGATTCTTTGGGAGATACTTCATTGCATATAGCAATAAAAGCAAAGATGGGCCCGATCGTGTTGCTTTTATCAAATAATGAAAATGTAGATGTAAATGCGAGAAATTTTGCTGGAAATACAGCGTTGCATGAGGCAGTGCACGCTGACCCATGGAACGCTGACTATAATGGAATTATTAAGATTTTATTATATAGTAACAGAATAAATGTAAATGCGAGAAATTCTGCTGGAAATACAGCGTTGCATGAAGCAGCAAAAGCGTTGAATTATGGGAGCGCTATCAATTTATTAGATAATAAAAATACAGATGTAAATGCGAAGAATTCTGCTGGAAATACAGCATTGCATGAAGCAACGAACGGTAGCAATTCTATGATCGTTAGGCTTTTCTTAAAAGATACAAGAGTAGATGTAAATGCGAAGAATGCTGCTGGAAATACAGCGTTTCATGAAGCAGCAAAAATGATACATGGGGGGGGGTACGTTTTCGCTGTATTATTAACAGATACAAGAGTAGATGTAAATGCGAAGAATGCTGCTGGAAATACAGCGTTGCATGAAGTAGCAAAAATGTGGCATGTTGGGGAGGGAGGCGTTGTCCCTTTATTAGTAAGAAATATTTTCGCTTTATTATTAAGAGATACAAGAGTAGATGTAAATGCGAAGAATGCTGCTGGAAATACAGCGTTGCATGAAGCAGCAAAAATGGGGCATGTTGGGGAGGGAAGCGTTTTCGCTTTATTATTAAGAGATACAAGAGTAGATGTAAATGCGAAGAATGCTGCTGGAAATACAGCGTTGCATGTAGCGGTTGATACGGGTCAAAATAATATAGTTGGGCTTTTATTAGATCATCATCGAGTAGATATGCAATTTGTGAATGCCAAGAATCATGCTGGAAATACTGCATTGCATGTAGCAGTACAAGTAAATAATGTTGAAAGTGTTAGGCTTTTATCAAGCAATTTCAGAGTTAATGTGAATGCAATAAATCATGCTGGAAATACTGCATTGTATGAAGCAGTAAAAGAAAAAAATGGTGGGATCGATATTTTGTTGAATAATCCTCGAATAAACGTCAACGTTGTTGGTAGTGATGGTGTTACTCCGCTCCATTTAGCGGCAAGCAGAGGTAATATGAAGATTACGCGTATGCTGCTAAATCATCCTATGAGCGATGCTAATCGTGTTAATGATGCGGGCAATACGGTTCTTCATGTAGTTATCGGAAGTGCTGAACTGGATTTTGAAAAAAAGATAATGATGACACGACTTTTGCTGCCTGCTCTCAATCTTAACAATCTTAATCGTTGTAACGTAGCGGGAGATACGGTGCTGCATATCGCAGTAAAGAGCGATAATCTTCCGGTGGTTAGATTGTTACTGAATGATCGGAGGATTAATAGAAACATACCGGATGCGCAAGGGCGTACTGCATTGGACCTGGTGGTGGAACGGAATCGTCCTGCAATGGTTAGCCTGTTTCAGCAGCCATCGAGTCACGCCGGGGCTTCGGTCTGCGGAGGTCCGCGAGTGAAGCGAGCGGTAGGGTATGTGTGTGTGGAAGATGGATTGGCTAGCGTGCATGGAAGAAGAACCGTAAGCGAGCTCGACGTAAGGAATCAGAGACGGCTGATGGAAGGTACTGAGGTAAGCCAGACCCCGGCGGGTCGTCGTTTGCAGGGCTTATCGAGCAACGCTGTTGAATCGGGCCAGAATCTGCGTCAGATAGCGTGGAATAGTGAGGTGCAAACGGCGGGAGTGGTAGCCGAGATGGAGCGAGTTAGCCAAAGCCGTGCGCAAAGCACAGGAGATCCCACGAAGACGCAGGCCTTGGCGAGAAAGAAAGGAAATTTAAAGCGAGCGCTCGGTGTGATGGGTAAGGCGACGGGTAAGGCGACGGATGCGGTAGAAACGGTTCATGCGTTTTCTGTGCTTGCAGTGCAGCTTAAGGAAGGAAATTTGGTAGGAGCAGTGAAAGGTGTAGGGATGTTCGTGGGTGGTAATTTCGGAACCGGAGCAGCTACCTATGTGGGTACTAAGGTAGCGGACAAGGCGATACGTGCATTGTCTACCAAAGCAATGACGAAGCGAGTGACCCAGACCATGACTAGCCTCGGGGTATCGAAGGGTACGCAGTTGGTAGCGGGGATGACATTACGGTCCATGGGGACTGTGGCGGTTAGAATAACAGGTCCCCTATTGGGATTGGCATGTAGTTTGGCGATTGATGCTGTTAGCTTGTCTGAGTTGCCTGAGTTGCTACGCAATGCCCAAGCGATAATTAATGATCCTAGCTCGGAAGAATGGGAAAGAGAACAAGCCAGAGCGAACTTTGGTTTAAGCGTGACGGGGAATATCGTAGGGGTGTTATCCAGCGTAGCGATGCTGGCGGGTGGGCCGGGTGCAGCGGTTGGTGCGGCAGCCAACATAGCATTTATGATTGTATCTGCCGTTGTCACGGCCCACTATGCGGCAGTAACCGTGGTGGAAGCGCGTAGAAAGGAACTGGGGACGTTAACGGAGGAAGAAGCGGCAGAGATATATCGTCGTAAGATGTGGGAAGGGTCGACAGAGCTCCCCGAAACTCTGCAAGAAGTGGCACTGGTGCGCCAAGTATATCAATCCTTGATAAATCAGTACGTAGAAATAGTGCGTCGATCAGGCTATAGGGCAGTTGTGATGGCGCTGCCGATTGTTCGGTACCGCCGTCTCGAACAATTAACAGGAATGATATCCAGCGAGTGGAGGGAGGGATCGATGCTATTTGACGTAGATGGATACTACGTAAAAGCTTGTGACTATCGTGACCAAACCTCGCTGAGTGTAGATGACTTTCAATCGGGAGAAACGCCGTTCGCGAGCGTGAGCAATATGACCCCACAGCCCATGTCTCGGTTATTAGGTCGCTTGCCCCCCAATGCGACGATGTTTTGTGGCCCGAGTGATGTAATGATCAATCCGCGTAGGGTGTTGCACGAGGAATGGGAGCATCCACAAAGGGGTCGAAAAAAGGCACAGTTTAAGGAAGAATATTTCGATCCGCAGAGATGTGTACGAGGTGAAAGATTGTATTCGCGGCAACAGCGTCTCACGGCTTTTCCGGATTTGCCTATTGAAAATTTTTTTGCACCGCGTTTTCCATTGGTACATGGGAAAATGCCCTTTCAAAATATCTGCCAACATACGGTGGGGTTACGACTGAATAGCGCCCCTGCAAGCGGGCCGGTGCTCTACGATGTGGGGATATCCCATTTACAGTGCTTGAACGAGACGAAAAACGTCGTACTGATAAACCAGGGATCCCGGTTGATCATCGGAGGGAATCAGGAGAATACGTTTATCCTGCAAGGAATAAGCAAAGACCTGGTGAAGCTACAGGGAGGGGTTGGCCAGGACGTGTTGTATCTGAGTCCTGATTTACCGGTTGAACTCCTGCAAGATTTTTTTCGTCGAAAGATAAAGGGAATAGAGGTCATTCGAGGAAGCGCGGGAAAAGACGTCATCATGGCGTCCGCGGACGTAGCAGCAATCGATGGAGGGGGAGGCGGCGATGAGATCCATCTGGTAGAACCGGTTCCCTCACAAACCACTGTATTGCCCATAAGGTTTACGAAGACATCATCGACGACCGCGTTACCGATGCTGGAATCTGCAACGACGGTTGCGCCGGGAGAGGTAGAATTTTATGAAACAGAAGACGATGCAGAAATAGCGGTAGAAGCGCTACGCACTTTTCCTCATCCTGGGAATAACACGTTATCGCCGCTGACGATCCGTGTGCCATTGGATGTGCATGAGCTATCCCGATTACCGGTGATAACCTGTAGCCAATTTTCCCAATTTGCGCGGTGGAATACTCAGATTTTGTCAAGGCGAAGAGGAGAGCAAGAAGCCAGCTGGTTTTTTTATTTTGATCAAAAAAGTGCACAAGGGTGGTGGAAAGGTGTCGCCCATGAACTGTCTCATGTAGCGCTGTATCGTCCAGAATGTGATCAAATTCAATTTAAAACCAGAGATGGTTATATGGTTAAGCCTGGATTTGGACTCGAAAAGCCGATCCCAAATCGAAGAGGGGAGTTTACAGCAGCGGAAAAGCTGTTCGTATTAGACGAACACGCCATCGCGTTGCATTCAGGTGCTGTATTTTTGCATACTCCCCCCCGTGACCATTACGGGCTCCCCGTGTACGTGTGTCGCCCGACAGAGTTTTTAGGCCGAGTGGGTTCGTGTGTATCGATAAAACCACAGTATCGTTCGTTAACAAAAGCCGGAGCGTATGTCGTATTACATCCTGGAGATACAGTCCATGTGGGAGCAGATGAACATCAGTTGGTGTTAGTGGATAAACCTGGCCACACTACGATCAAGCTCAGTACTAATTTTTTTAATCAACAGCCAAGCAGGGTATTACTGGGATGCTCGATAGAAGAAATCCATGGGATTGACTATGCGATGCAGTCCGAAAGCTTATCGATTCGCATGAGCAACAAGACACTGCAGGTAGTGGGTTATCCGCGAGTCAGTGATGTAAGAAATCCAAGTATTCAATTTGAAATTAAAGAGGGGAAATTAAGCATTGGGATTCCCGAGAGTGAGGAAGGAGAAGACAGCGTCAGCGTGCGTGCAGTGAATCTAGATATGGTATTCGTAGAAACAGAAAGACCAGCAGGAGTGAGTAAGCGAGTGCTAGCGAGTCAACAGGTCCACTCCATTACAAAGCACCCGGCTTTACCCGTGCTAAACATCAATCTGGTATTTGATGAAGGCAAAGGATTAGTGACGCGTTCGATCGGAGATGAAGACACGATCTTGCCGCTCAGTTTATTGGATAAAAGAGAGTTTTTATCCGTGGATTTAGGAGCAGGATCCGATACCCTCGTTGTAGATGATAAGCAGTCTGTGGACTGGTATACGCGGTCAGACGAAGGGAAGGTGGATCGGCTCAATGTCAAACCCTTAGAGACAGCACTAGGCCGAGAAATGTTGATTAGCTTAGAAGATGCCTCCCCTGCGGGTAAGGATCTCGTGCTGAAAGTCTGTGATTTAGAAAGCGATTGTTTTAGGATCACGTGCAAAGATGGAATAATTAATTACCGTCACGTGCATATAGAGCAACAAGCTCACTACCTCAGAATAGATTACGATTCGTCTTCAAAGAATTTTTTTATCACAGCATATCAGAGCCCGCCGTTTATACCGCTACTATCTGAATTAGCCCTCGTGATACCGGCGTCCGTGATGCAAGAAGCGGGAACGGTATATATGCCGCAGTTGAGCGGGGATGTTTCAAAAGACTGGATGCTGATGCGAAGAGAGGATGATTTAGTGGCCTTTAATCCGGCGACAGGGGGAGCATTGATATTTCAGAACGCCAGCATCTTTTCCAATCAGTCGTTATTTGAATATACCCATGTAGCACCGATATATACCCGTTCTTCTGAAAAACCGGTAGAGCTGACGACAACACCGATGCCGCCTACCCCGGCTGAGATGCCGGAGAAGCAAAATGTTCCGATACCATTGTGGGAAAGCCTACCGTCAGTGGAGGAAGTCAAAGAGGCCGTGGACGCATGGGAGGATTTAGCAGCACAGCTCAAGGAAAAGGGGATTAGGTATCTGGATTTAACTAAGTATGTACGAGATGAAAAAGTCACGTCCGTGGACATTGTTTATAAAAAAACGCAAGGAGTCGAGGTATTAAGCGTGGTGATCCCGGTGCTGGAATCTGCAGTGCAATCGCATTATAAAGAGGTGGGTAACAGGGCAACCCTCAGCTTAGAGATTCAACGAGCAGGAGCATCGGAGCTGTGGATTAATTTGCGCTGTCAGGAATCGTGCGAATCCTCGAAGTACCAATTGCTCTACCAAGAAGAGAAAGGGCCACCGGTCTGCAGAATGGATAAACAAGTCCCGGTTTGTCGAAGTACTGGAGATGCCTGGGTAGATATTTCCGTGGAGAAAAAATTAAGGCATCTGGAAACGTTGGCGAGACTGAAAAGCTCGACGCTGCAATGGATGGAGAGAACAGAACAAGACCTGCCAGAGCAGAAATTTATTAAGCTAGAAGGAGGTAGTAGGGAAAATCCAGTACGGATACCAATCAGTCTAGATGATAACCAGACGAGTCGTTTTTTTATAGAAGATGCCAAGTTGAATGGAGTGCGTTTTGACGAAGCCTACCTCAAAGAGAGTGGTTACCTGTTGCAATTCATGACGAATCTAGACAATCAACCCTATGAGCTGCACTTTCAAGGAGAGAGTGAAAAGACGATTGAGCTGGTTGTGTGGTCCAAGAGAGCAGAAGAGATGCAATATTTTTTGATTCGCCAAGTCTATAGAGCCATAGAATGCGCTACATCCATTCACGAGAGTAACAACGCGTTGTGTCAGAACTGGGGAGACAGTCCGAGGATGCTGGTCATTAAGACCGAGTCACGGAATAACCCGCGTTTTCATACGCTCCGTCTAGGGGATGAGACAGTGAATCGTTGGGTACTATCGATGAAAACGCTGGAAAGGTTCTCGCTGGATAGGTTGGATTGGCCCACGGTAGAAGAAGTGGCAATGTATAGACTGGGTAGTGAGCATCTGTATGTCAGGGGTCAGTTGTGGAACGAGGAAGAACAAGTGCTAGTGTTAAAGGATTTTTTTGCGGTGCAAGGAGTATCGTTGGCACTCCGTATTAATCAGATAGAACATCTGATTAATAACCAAACGTATCAGGACTACCAGCCTTATTTTGCAGATAAACAGGGACTGCGTAGAAAGCCTGTGAAGTTTTATTCTTTGGGAGCCAAGTCATCGGAACAGGTAAATATTGGGTTAAATTCCGCGGATCTCTCGATATTGGATGTAGGAGATAGGCGAGAAATTGCGCATGTAAAAGTGCTGGATGCGGAAGATTTGGAATTATCCGTAGGTTACCGGGATAATAACCAAACGCTACGGGTGCAAGTGAAACCTGATCCAGATCGGGTCAGGTTTCCCAAAGAAGAGCTGGGAAATGCATGGGATTGTTACTTACGTGTGAATGATCGCGTTATCCAGTTGTTTGGAAAAAATGGCAGCAATCCGTTGTTAAACCAGGAATTAGCAAAAGCGTTGCGGAGTCAAGCGGAAGCAAATGTAGGGCATTCACCGGCGCCTGTATCAACGGAGGGACCGTTGCTGAGAAGAAAGAAAAGAGAAAAAAGAGAGAAGTTTGCTGATTTTAGAGAGGTAGATGACAGAGCGGAGGATTATTTGGAGCGATATGAGCGCCGCCATACGCGTGTAAAGTCTGAAAGGCCGAAGCGTGAGAAGAAAGTCCATGAGCAGGCGGTGTCTGTGATTGCAAAGGATAGTCGTTCGCAAGTGAGCGTAGCGGAGATGTCGCGTAGGGAGCAAGAGAGGTGGCGAGAAAGAAGGCCTGCGGTACAAGAAGCGTTTCGTAGAGACGTAAGGGAAAAAGAAAGGTCCGCCAATGTAAGTCAGGTAGGAAGAAATCAGACAGTGTCGTTTCATCATACTACAAAAGATAAGCATCAATTTTTTACGAGAAAGTCGGAGAAAATTGGAAAGCGGGTGAATCTCATGACGTCGGCTCAGCAATTGCCATGGAACCGTTCTCAACACCCTCACCATCAGTCGCCGTCCTTGTTGCAGGGAACTGGGGCAGCGAATTTAAGCAGAGTAACTCCACAGCATGGTGCAGGAAAGTGGAATCCTGCGGTAACAGCAAATCCTGATGTGAACGGTACGCTATTGTGGCTCAATGTATTGACTCGGTATACGCAACGACAATCCCCGCGAGCAACGGTGTCTGCTCATCAAGCAGCGAACTATCGCAAAGCAGAACGTCAGATGGAGGCGAGAGAAAATAAATATGCTAGGAATATTTCCGTCGTGAACATAAGACCATAGTGTGTAGAATCCGGTTGGCCCACTAGGATTTTCACCTAGTGGGCTCCTATCAATTCAGCTTGCGGTGAGTATTACGCGATATTTTGATCGCAGCATGAGTGAGCGTGTAAATTAAATAACTGTATAGCGGATGCTAAAATATCCTTCTGACCTAGCTTGGCAGCTCTTCGTAAAGCAACACTGGGAACATGGATTAATTTATTCGTTAATCTAATTGCTAAGCGCTCCATGACTTCTTCCTGAGGAATGTCCTTCTTTAACAAGGCAAGCGCTTTTTTTAATTCTTCATTACGCCAGCGATCGGCTTGTTTACGATAAGCATGAATGATTGGTACAGCTTCCTCTTTCACTCTTAATAAACCTAAATAATCCTGCACTTTATTTTCGATGAGTGCTTCTGCTTGGACTGCTGCATCCTTACGATGCGCTTGATTTTTTTGAATGAGTATTTGGAAATCCTCCAGTGTATAAAGATAAACGTCTTCTAACTGATTTATTTCTGCTTCCACATCGCGCGGCATTCCTAAGTCGGCCACCAATAAAGGACGACGACGACGTTTTTTTAATGAACTTTCTAACATACCTTTACCTATCAAAGGTAGTGGACTAGCGGTTGCAGTGATGAGTAAATCGATTTCAGGCAAATAGTGAGAAATTTCATCCAATCGAATTGTTTTGGCACCGATGATCACGGATAACTGTTTCGCCTCTGCGTAGGTACGATTAGCAATCCAAAAATGCTGAATTCCTTGAGAAACTAGATGTTTAGCCACTAAGGCAATCGTTTCTCCAGCACCTACTAGCAGTACTCGGGAATCACTGAGATGAGCAAAGATATTTTTTGCTAATGTTATTAATGCAAACGCCAATGAAACAGGATGGGCAGTAATCGAGGTTTGATGGCGTACCTGTTTAGTGGCCTTAAATATATACTGAAACAGACGTCTAAATTTGGTACCAGCAATACCTAGTGAATTTGCAAAGGAAATGGCGGTCTTTAGCTGTCCAACAATTTGCGGTTCACCTAAAATAATGGAATCTAGGCCAGTAGCTACCCGCAAAATATGACGTACCGCATCTTCTCGCTGATAAACATACCAATGCTTTTGTAAACACGCTGGTGGTACTTGCTTCGTACGATATAACCATTCAATAGTATGGCGTGCTTCACCGTTAATGCAATAAAACTCAGTACGATTACAGGTCGAGAGAATGATAGCCTCCTCAGCCCGTGTTTCAGTAAGCATTCCATGCAACGATTCAGCTAAATAATCCTGTGAAAAAGCAAGCTGCTCGCGCAAGGCCAAAGGCGCCGTGTGATGATTAATGCCACAGGCAATGAGATTCATAAAAAACTACACGTCGTTGTAATTGGAGGTAGCTACAATGCTAAACGCTGTTCAAGATAGTGTATATGCGCACCCCCTTTAATGAAATTAGCGTCTCGCACTAAGGCTTGGTGCATGGGAATATTCGTTTTAATTCCCTCGATGACTATCTCCTCTAAAGCAGTACGCAGGCGCGCTAAAGCAATGTCCCGCGTTTCACCATACGCAATCAATTTTCCAATTAAGGAATCATAATGGGGGGGCACGTAATAACCCGTATAAATGTGCGTGTCAACGCGGATACCCGGTCCGCCAGGTGGGTGATAGAGCGTAATCATTCCCGGTGAAGGGAGAAAAGTCTTAGGATCCTCGGCGTTGATACGACATTCTATCGCATGCCCGCGAAAAGTAACTTGATTCTGCTTATAGGCTAATTTTTCTTTAGCCGCAATACGTAACTGCTCACTCAGTAAATCAAATCCTGTGATCTCCTCGGTAACAGGATGTTCAACCTGTATACGTGTGTTCATCTCAATAAAATAAAAATGGCCGTTTTCATATAAAAATTCAAAAGTACCAGCGCCGCGATATTTCATATCGCGACAGGCTTTTACACACAGTTCACCAATTTGATTGCGCTGTTTTTCAGTTATACCTGGCGCAGGTGCTTCCTCTATTACTTTTTGATGCCGCCGTTGCATAGAACAATCTCGCTCACCTAAATGAATAGCGTTTCCTCGACCATCTCCTAATACCTGGATTTCTATATGACGTGGCGTTGCTAGAAACTTTTCTAAATAAATACTAGCATTTTTGAAATTAGCTAGCGCTTCGGAACGGGTTACAGCAATAGCATTGAGTAAAGCAGCTTCACTATGCACAACGCGAATACCACGTCCACCACCGCCACCTGCTGCTTTAACAAGCACCGGATAAGCAATCTCCCTAGCAATTTTAAAATTCGTTTTATCATCATCACCTAATTCAGCGTCTGAACCAGGTACACAGGGTATCTTGGCTTTTTTCATAGCTGAAATTGCCGAAACTTTATTACCCATCGTCCTAATGGTAGCTGATGTAGGGCCAATAAAAATGAAGCCACTTTGCTCCACGCGCTCGGCAAAATCCGCATTTTCTGATAAAAAACCATAACCAGGATGAATGCCCATGGCGTCTGTAATTTCAGCAGCAGAAATAATAGCGGGTATATTTAAATAACTTAACGCAGCAGCTGCAGGACCGATACAAACTGTTTCATCAGCAAGTTTAACATGCTTTAAGTTGGCGTCGGCTGTAGAGTAGACAGCTACAGTCTGTATACCTAACCCCTTGCAGGCACGTAGTATACGCAAAGCAATTTCACCGCGATTTGCAATAACGACTTTATTTAGCATGATCTTACATCCACAGCATGGAATTTGCAGTGTTCGTTTCAAATAACAAACATGAAGAACTGCCTACTCAATGACAAACAAGGGTTGATCATATTCAACAGGCATGCCATTTTCTATTAACCTGGCTTTCACCACGCCGGCTTTATCTGACTCAATTTGGTTCATTATTTTCATCGCCTCAACAATGCAAAGTACATCACCCACTTTGACAGTTTGGCCTATATCTACAAAGGGAGCGGATCTAGGATCAGGTGCCAAGTAAACGGTACCTACTATCGGTGAACAGACTTGATGACCTGAGATAGAGGATACTTGCGCTACACTAGAGGCCTGTGGTGTGATAGAGGCAGCAGGGCCCGGGCCCTGCTGTGAAAGCGGTGTCGTGACGGAAGAAGTGAATTGTCGCTGTATTCGTATCGATTGTTCACCTTCACGCCATTCAATTTCACTGAGGTCATGTGCATGAAGCAGTTTAATGAGTTGGTTAATTTTATCCAAATCCATACCCCAGAAAGCCCCTTTTATTCAGTCATTACGATAGTGGGTTATTGGAGCATATTCGATCTTGTTTTGCCAGTCTTTATAATGAAATGAGCAGAAATTTTAGTTATACTCTGCATTAGGTAGAGTACTTGCTTACAGATAGACAATTTGTCGGAGGTAGTGAAATGGTGAAAAAAACAAGTAAAAGTACCGGAAGTACTAAGCCTAAAGTTTGGTTCGAAGATTCAGTAGGGCAGCTGGAAGTAGGGCAGCCGGAAGCAGTAGCAGCAGCGTCTTCTTCAGTTGTGGCGGACTTAGAGGGTAGAGCAGAAGGTACAGAAACAACGCCGAATACGCCGAAGGTAGATGGCGTAAAAAAGGAGGCGAGTCTGTCGGATCAAAGAAGGCAAAAGATCTTCAACAGAAGAAAACAGGAAAATATCGCAGCAGCAGCAGTACATCATGCCAATGAAGGGATGAAATCAGTTGCTTTGGCTGCTTTCTTGGTCTTTTTCTCCAATGTTGGGGAAATTGGGAAAATTTTTCTACAGTTTGGCAGATTTATCGTACTTCCGGCGCTAGGAGTTACTGAATTCATCGCTACGCTTCTCGCTCTTCGAGATCTCGTTAAGGCGGATAATAGAAATTTAGGAAAAACTTTTACTTTTGCTTGGTCCGCGATATCTACAGTAATAATTTTGTCCGCTATCATTGGATCCTTCTTGGGGTTGCCTGTCCTCGTGGGGACTGCGCTATTCATAGGAGTTGTAGGTATCAATGCGCTCTATAACCTTGGGCAGTACTTCTATCACGTCTATCGCGGGCAAAAAGCAACAACGCCTGCAGAAAATGATTTTTTTCTAGACAAAGCGGTAAAGTATGGACTTTCCAGCCTCGTTGGATGCTTGGTAGCAGCTGCTTTGGTCTTGAGTGTGTTTATGCCTCTAGTGGCGCCTGCGTTGATGGTCGTTGCGATTGCAGCTGCAGCGCTGGTTTTGATCGTTACAGCTTATGGGATCTATAAGCATTTTCATCCTGTTGATAGCCAAATGGTGGAGGACTATACAGTACCGATGGATGATGCGAAGAGTGTGTGCAGCGACACTGCTCAATTGGTTGATCAAGTGGTGGTTGGTACTAGGAAAACCCCCGATTATTATGCTCATCTCACCTATTCGGTTCCTGAGAATACTGAGCAATACAGAGAGGAACTCACGAAGAAGTTATGTGAAAAGGTGATTTTCTTAAGCACACAAATGAAAAATTCCGTCTCATACATCGATACCTCACAAAAGGATAAACGGGAAGCAAAGCTTCAGCATCTGTCTGAACGGTTGGTTACTTTATTGCCAAAAGATGAGAATCAAGCCAATGCTTTGCTACAGAAGTACTTGTTGTCACTTGAGGAAGAAGACCATCTTACCGAACAAGACCGTTTTATACACGCTAATCTCACAACATGGACTCGGAACGCTATAAATGATCCTATTATTAAAGAATTAATGCAGGTGCATAAAAGGATGAATAATATGAATAATATGAATGATCAGAACAGAAATGCAACAGATAGTAGTGTGGATGCGCATGCTCATGAATATTGGACGGAGTCTGAATATTCACACTTCAAACAACAAACAGAGAGAACTGCTCCTGGCGCCTTCCAGGCTTTTTGGAAAAACATGGGCGAAACTGAGTCTCTATCTAAGCAAGTTGATTATTTTCATGAACATGCCAAAAGAGCAAGCGCCACAGAGGTAACAGATCAGAATCAGGTTCAGGTTGCAGCAGCGAATGTAGCAGTAGATTCAAGATCGTCTATGTCAGGGGCTAGTAGTAGTTCAGATAGTAGTTCAGAACAGACACAACAGGAAGAAGTCCCTACTTCATCACATCATTCTTAAGTTTATTGATTAAAAGGCTATTTATTCTAGGTGGTGTAAGTATAAGGTTCAATAAGATAAAAACTGCGCTAGAAGCAGTTTTTATTTATGCAGTCCTGTTGTCATAGATCGAAATTACCACGTATAGAATCGTCTTGTTTCAGCCAGCGCATTGTGTACTGTTTGTACAGGTAGTTGATTGGTTGGCAAAAATCTGGCATGCAGATCCTGAATTTGAAAATATCCCGAAGGATATATCGTAATAATGTGCTGATCTTCGATAATTCCTAGATTTGTGTAACTGTACATAAGTAAGTAAGGCCGTTTTTTTTGATCGAGTAAAGATTGACCGATACTGTAATCGCTAGCGGGGTTTTTGCAATTCAAAAGCCGAGTTAAAAGGGTTGAAACTAGATCATAATGGGTACTGAGATGCTGAAAAATAGCTGGTTTTTGTCCTGGCCAATGTACGATAAAAGGGACGTGTATTTGGTAATGTGTGAAATTGCTGCCATGTCCCCAGTAGCCAAGATGATTATCATTAAATTCATTTCCATGATCAGAGGTAATAACGACGATCGTGTTGTCCAGTAAATGTTGTTTTTTCAGTAAGAGCAAATCCTTCGCTACTAATTGATCAATGTAATACAGTGCGTTCTTATAGCGGTTGAAGCTAGGTAAGGGATCACTTGCTTGGGTATAAACCAATCGATCGCAGACGGCAATGCTGGGTTGAAAGGGGTTGACGGGGCTATGACCGCAGCAGAAGCTATGGGCAGAATCATAGAATAAAAAGCTAAAAAAAGGAGATGCGGTATGCGTAATAAATTGCTGAAATTCTTCGGTAATACGTTGATCTCTATCGTAGGGCCAGTGTCCAGGTGTGGAAGTTTTTAGATTCTTTATTTTTACAAAAATATTTTGATTAAATGGCGGTGCCAGTAGTTCAGCGCTGGCAAAAATTCCCATTTGGTATTTATCCTGTATGAGTTTATCTATAAATACGGGGCTTTTGTGTTCATGAATGGTTGCGGACCAATAACTTGCAGGTAAACCGTAAAACAACGAAAAAATGCCCGGTTGTGTGCCATTGCCGCCACTAAAATGACGTTGAAATTGCCAACTCTGTTGCGCAAATCGATAAATATTTGGAGTATTAACGGCATTTAGCCTGTCAAACCGCCAGGCATCGATAAGAATAAAGACTATATTCAACGGTTTTTCGATAGGTCCATAGATCAACGGGTGTAATGGATAGCGAAGCTTTGCATTGGCGTGATTAATTTCAATAAAATTGGATCGATAAAGACTTTCCATAGCAGGGAGGCGGTGTTTGCCAGGCAAAGCCATGGTAAGAACCTCGTAATAGAGAGGAATTGCATAAGCTTGTTGATTTAAGGATAAGGAAGCCGTAGTTTCAGTGGCCAACGCTAGCATGTAATAGGAAAACAATAGGCATCCCACTAAAAAAAGTGGATAATTCAGACGTAGAGGCTGAAAACATCGTTTTACCCATATAAACATCGCTAAGCTTATCTCAATAGCTAACAAAAAGGTGATGAGAAACCCTATAAAAAGCCATTCTAACCAAGAAAAATCGAAGATTTCCGTTAATTGGCCACTGGTGAGTAAATTCCATATGACACCGTTTAAATGGAAGCGATATTGGCCAAATACGAGGACGTCAGCACACAAAAGACAGAGAGATAGGAAGGCGATAGATACAGAAAGTGTACTGATCAGGATCTTGTTCGGCCATAAAAATACGAGAACGGTAGGTAGCATAGCAGCGGTACAGGCAAATAAGCTCAGCTGACCTACGAAAGCACTGAGTAAGAACAACCAGGCTAAACATTGATTCAGTGGTGTAGAAATAGAAAGGTGGAAGGGAAGGATAATAGCAAAGTAACGTAATCCGATCACCCAAAACAAAATGGCATTCGAGGCAAAAAACCAGAATACCCAATTGAGGCAGGGTTCTTTTTTTACTGCAGAGGGCATTTGTTTTTTTTATTTTTGTTTTTATTTGTTATTGATGTTGTTGAAAACAAATGAAGAACAGGTGTACTGATTATTTTTACTAGGCGAGATCGTATTGTTTTAATTTTTTTCGCAAGGTGCCACGACTAATTCCTAGCAATTTAGCCGCTTTGGTCTGATTGCCGCGGGTTTGCTGCAATACAACCTCGAACAAAGGCGATTCAACTTCTGCCAAAACCAATTCATAAAGGTTGGAAGGCGAATTTCCCTCTAATTGAGAAAAATAATTTTCCAGTGCCTGCGCAACGCAAGTTTTTAACGGTTGTTGAGGTGCGCCCGTACTAGGAACCTGCATAGGAGGGACGGGGAGCTGATCAAGTGCATTTTGCATATACAATATCCTTTGAGTCTTGACTAGGTCAGAGGATCCTCCATGATATAGTAGGGTTGCTTTGGCGACAAGACGTCTTAATGCCAAAAGGTTAAAGAGGACTTCATTTTGTTATATTTCAACCAATTTTTGAAAATTTTGTCGATCGCTTTTATAGCATGGATACCAACTCCTGTGGTTGCTATACACCAACCAGCTCCTGTCGAGCAGGTTTTTCAGGTCAGTAGTCGACAAATTGACGACAAAACACTAGCCATACATTGGGCTATTCAACCAAATTATCATTTGTATCGTAGTCGGATACATTTTCATAGCGATAAAGTTCCCATAAAAATAGCGATTTTTCCTCCGGGTATTGTTAAGCAGAGCCAGTTGCTTGGTAAATACCAAATTTATCAGCGAGGAGTAACTGTGCTATTGAAATTTGCGCATCCGTTGCCCGCTGATTTGGTTTTGATTGTAGATTATCAGGGATGTGCAGCAGCTGGCTTTTGCTATCCTCCTGTTACCAAGATAATTTCTTCACCATGTCATACGAAACAATTCGCACAGTCGTTGGGACAGAAAGTGGACGTAGCTGCTGTGAAGAATCCGATGCAAGCGAATCTTGCAAATGTCGAAAATGGACAAAGCAATGTGGCGCGACTGTTAGCTAGTCATAATCTATGGCTGGTTTTAGTAGCTTTTTTTGGCTTTGGTTTATTATTATCGTTCACTCCCTGTGTACTCCCACTAATACCTATTTTATCCGCCATTGTTTTGGGTCAAAAGCAATTAACCACACTGAAAGCCTTTATTTTATCGGCAACATATGTGATGGCTATGGCGTTAACTTATGCGATAGCAGGCGTTTGTGCGGGTTTAGCGGGTAGTTATCTGCAAGCTTTTTTACAGAGCTGGTGGATCATCGTGTTCGTGAGTGTAGTATTTGTGCTACTGGCCTTTTCTTTATTTGGTTTTTATGAATTGCATCTTCCAGCACGCTGGCAAGAAAAGCTGACCCACATTACTAATCGTCAGAAAGGAGGGCACTACCTAGGTGTGGCATTGATGGGTTGTTTATCTACCTTAGTTATTTCTCCTTGTGTTACGGCGCCTTTGGTCGGTGTATTGGCCTATATCGGTAATACTGGCAATGCAGTGTTCGGTGGTTTTGCCTTATTTGTTTTGGGTTTGGGTTCAGGTATTCCGCTACTAATCATTGGGACTTCGGCAGGTAAATGCTTGCCAAAATCAGGTCCGTGGATGCATTGGGTGAAGATCGTGATCGGGATAATGATGTTAATGATGGCGGCGTGGTTGTTATGGCGTGCTATTCCAGAAGATGCACAAATTTTTCATTGGTTCAAACCCAATCACAATCAAATGTCTGTTTTAGAAAACATCCACATGCGCACTATCCATGCTATCCCTGGGCTTGAGCAGGCTCTTGCTGAGGCAAAGCAAGCAAATAAACCCGTCATAGTAGATTTTTATGCAAATTGGTGTTTATCTTGTAAGGAAATGGAAAAGTTGGTATTTCCAACGCCGCAAGTGCAGCGTTTATTGTCTCAATTTATTGTATTGCGTGCTGATGTTACTGCCAATGATGCCCTTACGCGAGCTTTGGAAAAAAAGTTTGGAGTGATTGCGCCGCCAACCTTTTTGTTTTTTGTGGCAAATGGTCGGGAATTAAGTGAGCAAAGGATAGTGGGTCAACTGACACGTCAAGCGTTTGTACAGCGTTTGTTAACTGTTTTATCTGTGCAATCAAACGGAAGCTGAAGATTGCTTTAATTTCGATTTTGGCCACTGTATGAGGACGACTCCAAATAGGATTGCAGCAACTCCCAGATACTCTACCCACCGTAGATGATGGTGAAAAAGGATAAAATCCCAAAAAATGGCCATGATGGGAGCTACATACATGACAGCACTGGCTCGAACCGCGTCCCATTCACGGATGAGGCGATAATACATGATCCAGGCTAAAGCAGTCGAAAATAATCCCATGTAGATACTGGCTATCCAGAGTAATGGTGTATGAAATAATACGGCTCTGCTAGGCCAGCTTTCAAAGCAGAGCGAAGCAAGCATCAAAAAAATAAAACTGGCCCATACTTGGTAATAGAGGTTAGCGTAAAAGGCTGATTTAGGTTGGGTACAGAAGGTTCGTTGATTAAGTAAATTGGCTATTGAGTAGCTGAAGGCCATCAACAATATGGATGCGGCGCCTAACATGTGATCTGGGGTACCATCCAGATGCAGTAGTGGCCAAAAAATAATGCAAACACCGAGTAAGCCAGTCAGTAAACCGAGATACTTTAGAGGGAAAAAGTGCCTAGTTTTAGGGGAAATTAAACCAAATAACAACGTCCAAATTGGCACGGTGCCATTTAAAATACCGGCTAAACCCGATGAAATATATTGCTCGCCCCAAAAAAGAAGAAGAGAGGGGAAGCCAAGGGAAAAAAGCCCTGTTATCCAGATCTGCCAACGCTGAGAAAGCGGTATGGAGAAGGATACCTTGTGTTTAAACAAGCATCGTATCAGTATAAGAAAAAGTAAGGCAAATCCGATACGTAACATGGCAGCAAAAAAAGGCGGTACTATCGAAACTACTGTTGCAATAGCGGCAAATGAACTACCCCAAAAAAAAGCTATCAAACAAAAATATAGATAATTGAGGCTGGAATTTTGCATAAAATTAACTCAGATGAACCGTTAAATTATCGAGCTTTTGTAAATTTCTCGGCAATTTATGACCGCGTTGACCGCGTTGACCTCGGTAATGTTCCAGGTCTGCAGGTTTTAGGATCATGTGGCGTTTTCCTGAAACAAAGAGCAGTGCGCTATTTTTTGTCGGTAATACAACTAAGTTGGTTATATATTCCTCGCGTTTTTTTGCTTTTTCGAAGGGTATTTGTATTATTTTGTTACCTTTTCCTCGCGGCATGACTGGCAATTCCCTAGCGCTAATAATTAAAAAATGGCCGTGATTAGTGACTACTGCAATGGAGCTGCTATCGAGGTTATCTATCAACTGTGGCGGTAATACCTGACTGCATTCCGGTAATTTTATAGAAATTTTCCCGCGGCGATTTTTAGAACAGAGTTCCGTTAATTGCGTAATGAATCCATAGCCAGCGTCTGAAGCAAGTAAAACCGACTGTTCTGGATCTCCGCTGATAATAGCTTCGAAGCTTGCACCGCTGGGAGGGCTAAAGCGACTCGTTAAGGGCTCACCAGCACCACGTGCGGATGGCAATGTATGAATAGCGGTCGAATAACTATGACCTGTTGAGTCAATTATGACCAGCAATTGATTGCTGCGGCCTTGTATCGCCATTTTTAACGAATCGCCTGCTTTAAAATTCAAGCCACTTACGTCAAAGTCATGACCTTTTGCAGCGCGTATCCAGCCATGTATGGAAAGAATAATAGTCATTGGTTCTGCGGGAATCATTTCTATTTTTTGAAACGCTTGCGCGGTGCTGCGTTCGACAAGCTGTGATCGGCGTTCGTCGCCATAGAGTTCTGCATTTTTTTGTAATTCATCTCGGATTAGGCGTTTCAATTTTACTTCAGAAGCAAGGACTTCTTGTAATGCGTCGCGTTCAATACATAGGCTTTTTTGTTCTGTCCGAATCCTGGTTTCTTCAAGCTTAGCTAATTGGCGTAAGCGTATTTCTAAAATAGCGTCGGCTTGAATATCGCTTAGTTTAAATTGGTTCACCAACGCTGCTTTTGGTTCATCATGTTCACGAATGATCTGAATAACTTCTTCAATGTGTAAATAGACGATCAAAAAGCCTTCCAACAAATGCAGACGATGACGGACTTTTTCTAAGCGAAATACTAAGCGTCTACGGACTGTTTGCTGCCGATACGTTAGCCATTCCTGCAATATGGTTAACAGATTTTTGACATGGGGAAGACCATCCAAGCCAATCATGTTGAGATTGATGCGGTAGCTTCGTTCTAAATCAGTAGTAGCGAATAAATGGTCCATTAATGCATTGTTATCGACGCGATTTGAGCGAGGCACGATAAGTAAACGTATCGGATTTTTTTGATCGGATTCATCACGTAAATCTTCTATCAGGGAAAGCTTTTTTTCACGTATCTGTTCAGCAATTTGTTCGATGATCTTGGAACCGGACACTTGATAGGGTAAAGCAGTAATAATTAGTTGTCCCTGTTCTTCCTTGTAAACAGCGCGTACTCGAACGACGCCTTGCCCTTCTTGATAGATTTTTCGAATTTCTTCCATAGAAGTGATAATTTCGGCTGCTGTAGGGAAATCAGGTCCTTGAATATGTTCAAAAAGGTCGGTGAGGGTGGTTTTAGGGTCGTCCAGTAAACGTATACATGCACTAGCAACCTCTCTGAGATTATGCGGTGGAATATCGGTTGCCATACCTACAGCAATGCCGGTGGCCCCGTTTAGTAGAATGTTGGGAAGACAGGCAGGTAAGAGACTAGGTTCTGTTAAGGTGGCGTCAAAATTAGGAACCCAGTCAACGGTGCCGTTGCCGAGCTCTGCTAGCAGGGCCTGTGCATACTGTGTTAAGCGCGATTCAGTATAGCGCATCGCAGCAAAAGATTTAGGGTCGTCCTGAGATCCCCAGTTGCCTTGACCATCGATGAGTGGATAGCGATAGGAAAAAGCTTGCGCCATCAGTACCATAGCTTCATAGCATGGTGCATCGCCATGCGGGTGAAATTTACCGAGCACGTCACCGACTGTCCTGGCGGATTTTTTATATTTTGTTAGAGCCGTCAAGCCCAATTCTGACATTGCATAAATGATTCGTCTTTGCACTGGCTTTAGGCCATCCCCTATATGAGGTAAGGCTCTGTCAAGAATGACATACATGGAATAATCCAGGTAGGCTTTTTCAGTAAAGATGCGCAGTGGCCGACATTCAATGATGGGGCTTAACTTAGGTTTGTTGGCTTTGGATTTGGCCATGGCTGGTTTCTCGTGGCGTGGTAGAAATCCTTTGGGTTTCGTCCCGAGCATAGATCGAGTGCGGTATTTTGATCAAGAAATACGCTGCAATTTTATAAAAATTCCACACAAATTCATCTCCCGTTTTGCAAGGGGGCAGTGCTGCAATGAATGTTTTCAGTAAAAGGGATTGAGTAACTAGAATTCCTATTATACGTTGCATTATACGTTGCAGCATCTTCGTAGTCGCAAGCTTTTTGAATCATTGCATGTAGTTTGCCTGCTTCGATCTGCTTCTGCTAGATTTAATTTATTTTGGTTTTCTGGATGCGATTGTTGATAATTGAGCTTGCTTTCTAATTTTGTAGACCTTTTATTAGCTTTTTTATTAGCTTTTTGCAAATAACTACCTAGGTGTTTAGTTCCATGGCTTCATGGCTTAGGCGAATTCATAAGTAAAGCTTATGAGATGTTTCACATCAATACCCTGATTAGGGGGGAAAAGTCCTGCATTTGAGTAATGTAGATAATGATAACTTAGCGACCAACTGCGTGTAGTTTTCCAGTGTAGGCCTAAGCCGATAATATCTTGAAAGGCAAATTGTCCTCCTAAATTACGATGTCCTAGATGATTATTCGATAAAAAACTCACTCCTATTCCAAGCTCTACGTACGGTTGGCCAGCGAGGAAGCATTTGTCTCTGGTTTCTAGTCGTATGATAGGTGAGGCGGCGAAGGTGTAAAGAGCATTGGGTTGATCCTTTCGATCAGGGTTGACCTGCCAACGGGAAAGGCTTAGCTCCCAAGAACCTCTTATGTTGATAGGTGCTTTGGCGGCCCAAATGGATGGCCAAGGGCTTGATAAAGCAAGGCGATAGCCTGTGAGGTGGTCAGGTTCACCAGCACCGTAAGAAAAGCTGATGGCAGGTGTCATAGAAAAAGCTACTGAGGGGCTCAACTCAATAAACAAAAACAACAGAGTGAGCGCAAAAAATCTGCATTTTTTACTCAAGCATGAACCCGATCTAAACACGAGGCAATTTTTCCGTATAAAAAAACCATTTCAACATATTGGTCATGGTTTTAGAAGCATCAGAGTAGCGTTAACTGGTGAGGAATTTATTTTTTTGCTGTGTATAGTAACGGATTGTGTGACCAGGATGCAAAATCCAAATTGTAAGTTAAAATTTTATTTTGTGGTGCATTTTGTTATAATATGACCCGATTTGATTTTAGGAGGTATAAAAATTATATGCGGCCGAATATTCATCCGCCCTACGATGTAGTTGCAGTAACATGTAGCTGTGGAAATAGTTTTCAGATCCGCTCCAGCCTCGGTGAGCCAATGCTACACATTGAGGTCTGTTCTAGGTGTCACCCTTTTTATACAGGTAAACAAAAGATTGTCGACACCAGTGGACGGGTCGATAAATTTAAACGAAGGTATGGAAATCGTCCTGGCATGGCTTCCGTTGATGCGTCCAGCGATACGGCAGAGGTTACGTAGTTTTCGTCATTTGCAATTGTTTGACTTACCTTTCAAGCAAGTCCTTGGTTTGTTAACGAAGTTTATCCAATTCACTGATCGCCATGAATAGTAGGGGTGAATTCATGTCAAAAAAACGTATTAGCTTGTTTCCCTATCTAGTGTGTGGTTTGGGAGCGTTCTTTTACTGTTACGAATATTTTTTGCGGATCTTGCCCAGCGTTATGGCGGAAGATTTGCTAAAAATGTTTAGCATCAGTGGCATGGCGTTTGGCAATTTAGTTGCCTTTTATTACTATGCGTACACGCCTATGCAGTTACCCGTAGGCATGATGATGGATCGATTTGGTCCTCGTAAATTGTTGGCCTTTGCTTCCTTGGCTTGTGCGATAGGGACCTATCTATTTTCCCATCATTACCTACCTACTGCACAACTAGGGCGTTTTTTAGTAGGGTTTGGTTCTGCCTTTGCCTTTGTTGGAGTGCTGAAACTTGCTTCCCTGTGGTTTCCTCCATCGCGTTTTGCATTGATTGCGGGCATAGCTACTTCTTTGGGCATGATAGGCGGCATGGTTGGGGACATCGTATTAGCGAAGCTGGTAGTTGTTGTGGGTTTCAATGCAACGCTGTACCTAGCAGCGCTGGTGGGTATTGGTTTGACGGTGGTTATGTGGTGGGTCATACCGGAAACAAAGGTCGTGAAAACAACAGCGATGGTTTCCACTGCTGCTGCTGATTCTTCTAAATTGAATTACCGAGAGTTTTTTCAAGCTGTCTTTGCACTTTGTAGAAATCCCCAAATGTGGTTAATTGGCGTGATAGGGAATTTTTTGTATTTGTCACTGGCTGGTTTTGCAGAAATTTGGGGTATTCCTTTTCTAATACGTGTTTATGGCTTCTCGAATATTACCGCCGCGACAACCATTGCTTTCGTATTTTTAGGATGGGCTGTTGGTGGGCCGTTTGTAGGTTGGATATCGGATAAAATCGGAAATCGGCGTCATCCTATTATAGGAGGTGCATTAGCAGGCGCAGCGATTTTTACGCTCATTATTTGCTTCCCAGCTGTGTCGAATCCGTATTTGAAATTTTTATTATTTATGGTAGGAGTTTGTAGTTCGGTGCAGGTGATTATTTTTCCCATTGCCAGAGAAATTAATGTGCACGCTCTATCTGGAACGGCCATTGCGATGACTAATTTGTTGGTCATGATGAGCGGAGTGTTATCTCAGCCACTGATAGGAAAAGGATTAGATATGTTGACGGGTATTCACATAAGAGGAGATCTCATGACTTTTTCGGCAAAAAGCTTTCAGCATGCGTTGATGGTCGTGCCAGTGGTATTCGTTTTGGCGGCGGCATTGGCATTTTTTGTCAAAGAGACGCGTGGTATCGTCAAGGATGAGCAACTCGATCCGCAAACGGCAGCAAACGAACTGTCCGCTGTAAACTCACTGGCTGTTGCAAAGATTGCTGCAAAAAATTCACTCGGGGCGGTGATAGGTTCTGGGCCTCTCTAGGTTGTTGAGTACTTCCTTTATACTAAATAGTGCTTTTTTTAATTCCACTAGGTCAATAGCAAACGAAAATCGCAGATGATCTGGTGCACCAAAAGCTGTGCCGGGGACCGTAGCAACGTTCGCTTTATCTAGCAAATAATCTGCGAGTGCATAGTCTGATGTAAACGGTTTGCTTGTGCCGATAAAATTCGCAAAAGAAGGAAAGCAGTAGAAGGCACCTACAGCAGGCAGGCAGTTTACATCAGAGATGTCGTTCAGTGCTTGAAAAAGAAAATCGTGTCTTTTTTTGTATTCTGCATTCATGGTGCGCACACAGGTTTGATCGCCCGTAAGTGCGACTTGTGCTGCCACTTGAGCAATAGAGTTTGGATTGGAAGTGCTCTGTGACTGTATATTGCCCATGGCTTGTATGATTTCCTTGGGTCCTGCAGCGAAACCGATGCGCCAACCAGTCATTGCATAAGCCTTTGAACAGCCGTTCAGTACAATGGTTCTGTTAGTTAATTCAGGGCATACATTAACAATATTTGAAAAAGCTTGTTTCCCCCAATAGATAAGTTCATAGATATCATCCGTGAGAATATATACCTGCGGATTCTTTAGCAAAATTTTTGAAAATTTCTGAAGTTCCTCACAGGTGTAAACCGCGCCTGTTGGGTTCGAAGGACTGTTGAGGATGAGTAGACGCGTGCGAGGTGTAATGGCGGCGGCTAATTGTTCTGGTGTAATCTTTAAGCATTGCTCCATGTCTGTCGAAAGTATGACCGGTTTTGCTTCAGCCAGTAGCGCCATATCTGGATAGGAAACCCAATAGGGGGCAGGAATAATCACCTCATCTTGTGGGTTCAGGAGAGCTTGCATAAGATTGTAGATACTTTGCTTGGCGCCATTAGAAACAATTATTTGTTCAGGTGAATAAGCGAGGTGATTTTCTTTTTTTAATTTATCAACAATAGCTTGCTTTAGGCTAGGGATACCGTCGACGGCGGTGTATTTGGTAAATCCATCAGATAATGCCTGACAAGCCGCTTGTTTAATGAATTCAGGCGTATCAAAATCAGGTTCACCTACCGTGAGGTTGATAATAGGTTTGCCAGCAGCCTTTAAACGGTTGGCTGCAGCCGAAAGACTCAAAGTCGGTGATGGTTTTATCTGTAAAATACGATGTGCAAGGACTATGGTCATGGGAGGTGGTCAATCATTTTTTTATAGAGAACGCGCTAAAAGAATGTATGTTTAATAGGCAGCGATGCTATTATCTGCGAGAGATTCACAATTAGCAATCCTATGGCACGGTCCTTTGCATTAGTTTCAAATTTCAGTCCAGCAGGTGATCAACCACAGGCGATCAAAGCGCTGAACAAGGGATTAAAGGCTGGCTTGATCCACCAAACGTTGCTTGGAGTAACGGGTTCTGGCAAAACATTCAGCGTTGCCCATGTGATACAAAAGAGCCAACGCCCGGCAATTATTTTAGCACCCAACAAAACATTAGCGGCACAATTATATGGTGAAATTCGTGCCTTTTTCCCAAATAATGCCGTGGAATATTTTGTTTCTTATTACGATTATTATCAGCCAGAAGCGTATGTACCTACAACTGACACCTTCATCGAAAAAGATGCAGCTATCAACGAACACATCGAACAAATGCGTTTATCGGCAACAAAATCTTTATTGGAACGTCGCGATGTCATTATTGTGGCGACTGTTTCTGCTATTTATGGCTTGGGTGATCCCAGCACCTATGCAGACATGATGATCCATGTGCGTAGAGGTGATCATATCGATCAACGTTTCCTATTACGCCGTTTAGCAGAATTGCAATACATACGAAATGATAGTGATTTTTGTCGTGCAAGTTATCGTGTACGCGGTGATATTATCGATATTTATCCAGCGGAATCTGCGAACGAAGCAATACGTATTGAATTACTTGACGATGAGATTGAACGGCTGAGTTATTTTGATCCACTCACTGGGGAGTTATTGCGGCGAGTGCCTCGTTTGACCATTTATCCAAAAACACACTATGTAACTCCTCGTTCGCGTATTTTGCAAACAGTGGAATTGATTAAAGTGGAATTACAAGAACGCATAGCCCAGCTGAATGCGCTAGGCAAATTCGTAGAGTGCCAGCGTTTGGAGCAGCGCACGCGATTTGATATCGAGATGCTGTTAGAGTTAGGCTATTGCAACGGAATAGAAAATTATTCTCGCTATTTATCAGGACGTGATCCCGGTCAGCCTCCTCCTACTTTATTGGATTATTTGCCAAGAGATGGTTTAATGATCGTGGATGAATCGCATGTTACCGTACCGCAGCTTGGAGCTATGTATAAGGGCGATCGTTCCCGTAAGGAAACCTTGGTTGCATACGGGTTTCGTTTACCTTCTGCGTTGGATAATAGGCCTCTAAGATTTCAGGAATTTTCTGATTTTACGCTACAGACAATTTATGTATCTGCAACACCAGGATCGTATGAATTGACGAACTCAGGGGCTGTTGTTGAGCAAGTAGTGAGACCTACCGGCCTGGTTGATCCAGCCATTGAAGTGCGTCCTGTAGAGATTCAAGTAGATGATTTGCTTTCTGAAATTCACAAACGTGTGGCATTGAAAGAACGGGTATTAGTTACCACACTCACCAAGCGATTGGCAGAAAATTTAAGCGAATACTTTACTGAACAGGGTATCAAGGTTCGCTATTTACATTCGGATATCGATACTATCGAGCGCGTAGAGATCATTCGCGATCTGCGTTTAGGCCACCTGGATGTATTAGTTGGTATTAATTTATTGCGTGAAGGTTTAGATATACCAGAAGTCTCTTTAGTTGCGATATTGGATGCAGACAAAGAGGGTTTTTTACGTTCTGAACGTTCTTTAATACAGACCATTGGTCGGGCTGCGCGACATATTCACGGGATAGCTATTCTCTATGCAAATAAAATAACGGGTTCTATGCAACGAGCAATAACAGAGACAGACCGGCGTCGCCGCAAGCAGCAAGCTTATAACAAAAAACACCATATCACTCCTAAAGGAATTGAAAAAGCAGTGCACGACGTTTTGGAAGGTGCACGATCTGATGTTTCTACAAAAAAACACTATTTACTTAAAGTTGCTGAAGAGCAAGCTCACTATGATGCGGTAGCGCCAGCAGCGTTGATAAAAAAAATCAAACAACTGGAACGAGAAATGATGCGACATGCTAAAAATCTGAGATTTGAAGAGGCCACTAAGGTAAGGGATACGCTGAAGCTACTGAAAGAAAAAATGATTGGGATTGATTAGGCAGTTGCATCCCCAAAACAGGGATGTTATTTTTTCTCCCTTAAGTCGTAACTGCAGGCACGTAGCTCAGTGGTAGAGCACCACCTTGACATGGTGGTGGTCGGTGGTTCGATCCCACTCGTGCCTACCAAACATTTTGTACTCTATGCTTGTTATTACCGTGCCAGATGGAACAAAGTT
>JABDBU010000005.1 GCA_013288455.1 Gammaproteobacteria bacterium
AGCCTTCGTTCTTTTGATGGTCGTGGAAATTATAGTCTCGGTATCCGGGAGCAAATTGTGTTTCCTGCGAGGTTAAGTATGATACTGTTGTTGAATTACGGGGTATGGATATTAGTTTAATTACTACTGCAAAGTCTGATAAAGAAGGGCGTGCATTGTTGTTAGCGTTCCGTTTCCCGTTTAAAGAGAATTAAAAAGTATGGCAAAAAAGAGTGTTATTGCACGGCAAAAAAAGCGTGAGGTGATTGTAAAAAAGTATTGGTTATTGCGACTTCAGCTAAAAAAGATTATACGTGATCCTAAGGCTAGTGACGAAGCACGTTGGGATGCACAGCGGAGGCTGCAGCTGTTGCCGCGAGATTCTTCTCCTGTTCGCTTGCGTAATCGCTGTCGATTGACAGGTCGACCTCGTGGAGTGTATCGCCAATTTGGATTGTCACGAAGTATGTTGCGCATTTATGCAATGAAAGGTGATCTTCCGGGTGTGGTTAAATCAAGCTGGTAGTAAATGGTTAAATGGTAACGAACATATGAATATGCAAGATCCAATAGCGGACATGTTAATCCGAATAAAAAATGCGCAAGCAATTAAAAAGCTGTATGTTTCTATGCCGTTGTCAAAGATTAAGTTAGCAATCGCTGGCTTGTTGAAGACTGAAGGTTATATTAACGATTTTCAATGTGAGACGCAAAAAGCAAAATCCGTGTTAAGTATTTTTTTGAAATATCATTTAAATCAACCTGTTATTGCATCACTAAAACGAGTAAGTCGTCCTAGTCTTCGTATTTATCGTTCTGCTACTCAATTGCCTTTGGTGGTTGGTGGTTTAGGGATTGCCATTATTTCTACTTCAAAAGGATTGATGACAGATAGAATGGCGCGTACTTTAGGTCAGGGTGGTGAGGTTATCGCTACAGTTGAATAGAGGTTGCAAGGGTTTGATATGTCGAGAGTTGCAAAAAATCCAATAAATCTTGGAAGTGCCAGCGCGGCTTTAAAAGGTCGTGTTCTTGTTATTACAGGCAGTAAGGGAACCTTGACTTATCAGCTAGATAAGCGTGTACAATTGTCTATTCAAGATGGAGTTTTGCAATTTTCCCCTGGGGATAGCAGCATAGAGGCAAATGCTTTAGCAGGAACAATTCGTGCAAATGTAGCCAGTGGAGTTATCGGGGTTCTTGATGGATTTAAAAAAAAGCTCTTGTTAGTTGGCGTAGGTTATCGAGCTAACGTACAGGGTAAAAGTTTAGATTTAACTTTAGGATTTTCTCATCGAGTTATTTATAACATTCCAGAACAAATAACGATTAGTACGCCCACTCCAACTGAAATTGTCATTCAGGGGTCGGATAAGCAACTTGTTGGGCAGGTTGCGGCGGAGATACGCCGTTATCGTCCACCTGAAGCGTATAAAGGAAAGGGTGTTCGTTATGCAGATGAAAAAATTAAATTGAAAGAAACTAAGAAAAAATAGGTGCAGGGGTAGTGAGGACGTGGTAAGCAAGAAATTAAAGCGGCGGCGCAGGGCAACGAAGGCTCGGGCGAAAATTAAAGAATTACGGATTGCACGTCTTTGTGTAAGCCGCAAAGTGAAGCATCTTTATGCTCAAATTATTGTTAGCGCTGAAAAAGGCGATCGCGTATTGGCAAGTGCTTCCACTCTTGATAAAGAGGTTATATCACATTTGGTTGAAGAAGATGTAAAGCATGGAAAGGCCGCCACGGATGTCGTGACATTGGGTAATGTTAAATCTGCTGTCGTTGTTGGGAGTATCATTGCCAAACGGGCTTTAGCGCTGGGGATAGATCGCGTTGCTTTCGATCGTTCTGGTTTTAAATATCATGGTCGTATCAAAGCTCTGGCAGAGGCTGCTCGTGAAACTGGCCTGCTTTTTTAGTTTTTTTTAGTTAATTAAGGTTATTTAATAATGAGTTTCGATCAAGCAACAAAGAGTGATGGTTTAAAAGAAAAGCTGGTTGCTGTTGATCGGCATGCAAAAGTGGTTAAGAGTGGTAGGCTCTTTAGTTTTGCTGTGAGTGTTGTCGTGGGCGATGGAAAGGGGTGGATTGGATTTAGTAAATGTCCAGCTCGAGAAGTTTCTGTCGCTATGCAAAAAGCTTTGGAGAAAGCACGTAGAGATATGCTCTACATAGAGCTGAACAATGGTACGCTTCATCATAAAGTGGAGGCATCGCACGGCGCCACTAAGGTTCGATTGTTGCCGGCAAGCAGAGGGACAGGCATTATTGCAGGCGGTCCTATGCGAGCCATTTGTGAAGTTATAGGAATTAAAGACGTAACTGCCAAGATCATCGGTTCCTCCAATCGAATCAATGTTGTTCGTGCTACCTTGAAAGCATTGAAAAGTATTACGACACCTGAAATGATTGCTGACAAGCGTGGCAAAGCACTAGAAGAAATTGTTGGATAATCGAGTACGCTGACATGTCAGATAAAAAATTACGGTTGACTTTGGTACGTAGTATTTCAGGGCGTCTGCCTCGTCATGCGGCGACGATCGATGCACTGCGTCTAGGACGAATAAATCAAGTCGTTGAGATAAAAGATAATGCTGCTATGCGAGGGATGGTTGATAAAGTATCGTATTTATTGAAGGTAGAGGAAATTTGAAATATGTACCTCAATACATTACAACCAGCTCCTGGCTCTAAATCAGTATCTAAATGTTTGGGTCGAGGTATTGGTTCTGGTTTGGGAAAAACTAGCGGGCGAGGTCATAAAGGCGACCATGCTCGTACTGGTGGCTATCATAAATTGGGCTTTGAGGGTGGGCAAACACCTTTACAACGCCGCTTACCTAAATTTGGATTTAAACCTCCGTCTCGTCGGGTTTCAGCAGTGCGAGTACTTGGTATCGTTGTAGTAAATAAATTGACAGCAGAGGTTATTGATTTGCAGGTACTCAAGGACGCGCGTTTAGTCAGTGCAACTGTAAAAAAAGTCAAATTGATTGTCACGGGTGAATTAAAAAAAGCAGTTTGTGTCAAAGGGTTGCAGCTATCAAAGGGTGCACGTGCATTGATTGAAGCGGTTGGTGGCAGCATTGAGAAATAGATGGATAAGTTAAACCATCGCGTAACTCCATTTGTCAAGGGAAGTCTACAGGGCAGCGGTTTTGTTGAATTAAAACGTCGTTTGCTGTTCGTTTTGTTAGCTATTCTCGTTTATCGCATTGGTGCGCATATCCCTGTTCCTGGTTTAGATCTTCAGCGGCTCGCTGATTTATTAAGTCATCAAAGTAACGGCATCTTAGGCTTGTTTAATATGTTTTCGGGTGGAGCGCTCTCGCGATTGACTGTTTTTGCGTTAGGCCTTTTACCGTACATTTCCGTATCCATCATTATACAATTGTTGACTGCAGTGACTCCAGCGTTGGAGCAGCTCAAAAAGGAAGGAGAAGCGGGTCGTCGCAAACTGAATCAATATACACGATACGGAACGGTTATTTTAGCATTATTTCAAGCGATCGGAATAGCAAAGTGGTTGGCGAGCCACCAAGTGGTGTTGAATCCTGGCTTCCTTTTTTATTTCGTGGCTACGATAACTTTAGTGACAGGCACTATGTTTTTAATGTGGTTGGGTGAGCAAATTACGGAGCATGGCATAGGAAATGGGATATCGCTGATCATATTTTCTGGAATTGTTTCGGGCTTGCCAGTGGCCATTGCTAAATCATTGGAACAACTGAGACAGGGGCAAATTCAGTTTTTAGCTTTGATTTGTATTTTAGGCATGATCATTTTCGTCACTGCTTTTGTTGTGTTTATGGAGCGGGGGCAACGCCGCATCACTGTGAATTATCCACAGCGTCAGCAGGGGCGAAGAATGTTTAGTGCTCAAACGAGTCATTTGCCTTTAAAGATCAACATGGCTGGTGTTATTCCACCTATTTTTGCTTCCAGTATTATGATGTTGCCCGCCACGCTTTCGCAATGGTTTGCCAATGTAAAGGGTATGAACTGGCTGGCGAATGTAAGTTTTTGGTTGTCACCAGGGCAGCCACTATATATCTTGCTATTTACCTCGGCTATAGTATTCTTTTCTTTTTTTTACACTGCCCTGGTTTTTAATCCTCGCGAGACAGCAGATAACCTCAAAAAATCGGGTGCTTTTATTCCAGGTATTAGGCCGGGAGAACAGAGCGCTCGCTATATCGATACAACGATGATGAGGCTTACTTTGGTAGGTTGTATTTATTTATCGTTGGTCACGCTGTTGCCAGAATTTATGATATTCGCTTGGCATGTCCCTTTTTATTTCGGTGGCACTTCCTTGTTGATTATTGTTGTAGTGATCATGGATTTTATGGTCCAGGTACAGTCCTTATTGATGTCACAGCAGTATGAATCTTTGCTAAAAAAAGCTAATTTAAAAAATTTATCAAGCTCAGGTGGAGTACATTCGTTATGAAAGTGAGAGTGTCTATTAAAAAATTATGTCGTAACTGTACAATTATCAAACGTAAAGGGGTGTTGAGAGTAATTTGTTCCGCAGAAGCGAAGCATAAGCAGCGTCAGGGATGATAAACTGTTTTTATTGATTTTTTTCAGTAATTAAGCTATCCTACGCGCCCATTTGTGGCATTTTATTAGCGGGTTGGAGTGTAAGCAGTGACTAGAATAGCGGGTGTCAATATACCGATGAACAAACACGTCGTAATAGGTTTGACCTCAATTTATGGAATTGGAAGTTCGCGTGCTGAAAAAACCTGCAAAGATTTGGCTATTCCGTTTCAAACTAAGATCAAAGATCTCTCAGATGTACAAATTGATGCGATACGTCAGGCGCTACTCAATTATAAAATTGAGGGTGATTTGCGTCGAGAAGTTGCAATGAACATTAAGCGTTTGATGGACTTAGGTTGTTATCGAGGGCTGAGACACCGTCGAGGATTACCGGTTCGTGGTCAGCGTACGCGTACCAATGCACGTACGCGCAAGGGTCCTCGTAGAATGATTCGTAAGGAAGTGACCTAAGGTAACGGCGGATGCATGACGTAACTATAATTTGGAGCATTAATTGTGAGTCGTTATGATAGATTATAATTCACATACTACACCGCTGACGATGGCGGATAAAGCTTCGGTAGCTGCTATTCGAAGGCGTAAAGAGATCATTCCCGATGCGGTAATTCACATTACTACATCCTTTAATAACACGATTATTACTATCCGTAAGGGTGGCGATACGCTGGGAAGTTCTTCTGCCGGGGCATGTGACTTTAAAGGTACAAAAAAAGGAACTGCGTTTGCAGCACGTGTAGCCTTTGAAAGGGCTATTGAAAAAGCTATAGATAAATATAAGGTTATCTGTAAACATGCTTTAGGGCGTGTTGAGGTTAGAATTAAGGGGCCGGGACAAGGAGCTGAGCAAGCAATTATGGCTTTAAAAAATAAGGACATTGAAGTGACACAGATTATCAATAATACTGGCGTTCCTCACAACGGGTGTCGACCACCTAAACGTCGTCGAGTGTAGAGAAGATTATTCAACGGGGGCAAGAAGTTAATGGCAAGATACCGAGGTCCGACTTGCAAGCTAGCGCGTCGTCTAGGCAGTGATTTGCAATTGAAGAGTGGTATACGCGCTTTGGACAGCAAATGTAAGCTCGCTACACCGCCGGGTATGCATGGCACTAAACGAGGCAGGCTTTCCGATTATGGTGTTATGTTGCGTCAGAAGCAATTGGTTCGATTTACCTATGGTGTATTAGAGAGGCAATTGCGACGGGTGTATTACGCTAAAGCTTCCCAGTCTAAAGGGATCACGGGTGAAATTTTACTACAATTGCTCGAGCGTCGTTTAGATAATGTTGTTTATCGTAGTGGTTTTGCTGCTACTCGAGCGGAGGCAAGACAGTTGGTTTCTCATTGTGCGGTAAAAGTCAACGGTAAAATTGTCAATATCCCTTCTTATCAGGTTAAAGCAGGCGATGTTGTGGAAATAAAAGAAAAAAGTAAAAGCCAGACGCGTATTCAGGCAGCGGTGGAGCTAGCTAAGCAGAGGCCACAGCCGAGTTGGATAGATATTGACTCTGATAAACTGCAAGGCATCGTTAAGTTGATTCCTGAGCGCAGTGAACTGCCTTTAGAATTCACCGAAAGTTTAATTGTTGAATATTACTCCAAGTAAGCAGGTAACCCATGTCTACGAATGTTAAGAAGTTTTTGATTCCGCAGACCATTGAGGTTCAAAGCTTAGGTCAAAATAGGGCTCGGGTTAGCTTACAGCCTTTTGAAGCGGGATTTGGGCATACCTTAGGCAATGCCTTGCGTCGTATTTTATTATCTTCTATGCCAGGTTGTGCGGTCATTGAAGCAAAAATTGATGGCGTTCTTCATGAATATAGTAGTTTGGATGGTGTGCAAGAGGATATTATCGATATTTTGCTCAATTTAAAAGGCATTGCATTTATATTACATGATAGAGAAGAAGTAACTTTAAAATTACTTAAAAGTGTAGTAGGTCCTATTTGTGCCGGGGATATCAGTTTGCCGCACGACGTAGAAGTGAAAAATCCGGATTATGTGATAGCAAATTTGACCAAGCCAAAGGAATTTAAAATGACCTTGAAAGTGGCCCGAGGTCGTGGGTATCAACCAGCCTCTTTGCGTCAATCCAGTCAATACGTCAGTAGTGAGGTAGGTGCTTTGCAACTAGATGCACGTTTTAATCCTATTGTGCGAGTGGCTTATGCGGTTGAGAATGCACGGGTTGAACAACGTACTGATTTAGATAAATTAGTCATCGACGTAGAAACCAATGGTACGATTGAGCCAGAGGAAGCGATACGTCGCGCAGCGACTATTATTCAAGGCCAGTTAGATACTTTTGTTGAATTGCAACATGAAACTGCCGATGAAGTGCAAGAACAGGATACCAGTATTAATCCTATTTTATTGCTTCCTGTTGATGAGCTGGAACTGACAGTACGGGCTGCTAACTGTTTGAAGGCTGAGCATATTTACCGAATTGGTGATCTTATTCAAAAAACAGAAAATGAACTTTTATCAACGCCTAATTTGGGTAGAGTGTCTTTGTGGGAGATTAAGACAGCCTTGCAGAAGCGTAATTTAGCGTTAGGCACGGAGGTGCCAGCTCAGCAGCTTTCAACTTTAAAAAAGCCGGCGGAAGTAGCCTTTGGAGAAGCAGAAAAAAATGAAGAAACTTAAGAGAAGATTCAATGCGTCATCTTAATGCAGGTCGAAGATTGTCTCGTACTTCTAGTCATAGAAGGGCGATGTTTCGTAATATGACTTCTTCTTTGTTACAGCATGAAGTTATCAAAACTACTTTGGCTAAAGCGAAAGAGCTTCGTCGGGTTGCGGAACCGCTGATTACTTTAGCCAAGATAGATGGTGTAGCACGTCGGCGACTGGCCTTTAACCGCTTGCGTGATAAAAAAGCAGTATCTCTTCTGTTTAATGCTATCGCGCCTCGTTTTAAGCAGAGGCCTGGTGGTTATCTGCGCATTTTGAAATGTGGATTCCGTGCCGGTGATAATGCACCTATGGCCATTGTAGAGTTGCTTGATCGCCCAGACAACAGTTAAAAATTCTTGGCATGCAGCAATCATCTTGTGAATGCGTCGTCGTATTTGATATCAGAGGATAGCTTATCAAAAGCATTGGAGAAGCTATTTACGCTGAGGGATGTCATGCGTTGGGGTTGTGCGCAGCTTCAGGAGGCTGTGCTAGCTTATGGTCACGGTACAGATAATGCTTGGGATGAAATTGTTTATCTGGTATTAGGGGCCCTAAAGCTTGATTCCAGTTTAGATCCCCCGAATATGGCTCAGCGCTTGACAAAAAAAGATCGTGTGCAGATCCTTCGAAAAATTAAACAGCGCGTAAACGAACGTTTGCCGACGGCTTACTTGGTAAACCAAGCATGGTTTGCTGGACTGCCGTTTTATGTAGATGCACGTGTATTGATCCCACGTTCCCCTATGGCCGAGCTGATCGAGCGCCAATTTCGTCCCTGGGTTGATCGTAGCCAACAAATAGGTACTATTTTAGATCTGGGTACCGGTAGTGGCTGCATAGCAATTGCCTGTGCTTATGCATTTTCGGAAGCACAAATTGACGCAGTTGATTGCTCAGAAGAAGCGTTAGCTGTAGCGTCGATCAATGTAGCGCGACACAAGCGAGGTAATCAAATTACATTAATTCAGTCAAATGGTTTGGAAGGTTTAAAAAAGCGACGTTACGACATTATCATTAGCAATCCACCTTATATTGACGCCGAAACTTTTGCGAGACTCCCGACTGAATATCGCCATGAGCCGGTCGTTGCGCTAGCCGCTGGCGCGGATGGTTTGGATATGGTTGTTGAGTTATTGCAGCAAGCCAAACATTACTTGAAAAAAGGTGGATTACTCATTGTCGAGGTTGGTTATAGCCAATCCGCTTTGCTAAAGCGCTTTCCTCGAATTCCGTTCACTTGGTTAGAATTTGAACGAGGTGAAGCGGAAGTGTTTTTATTAACCCGAGAGCAGCTTAATTATTAATTTATGCTAAAGAAATTTAATATTGCTGTTATTGGCGCCACTGGTTTAGTCGGTCAGGTTATGTTGGCAGTTTTAAAACAGCGTCGTTTTCCTATTGATGCTTTATATCTGTTAGCAAGTGAACGTTCATGTGGTGAGTCCATATCATTCGATAAACGACATTTGTTCGTTGAAAATGTGGCGGATTTTGATTTTAAAAAAGTACATATTGCTTTATTTACAGCCGGTGCTGCAGTTTCAGCAAAATATGTCCCTATAGCAACAAAAAATGCTTGTATTGCCATCGACAACACTTCGCAATTTCGTTATGACGACGACGTGCCTCTCGTGATTCCGGAAGTGAATGCTACAGCCTTAGCTGGTTATAAAAAGCGTAATATTATTGCGAATCCAAATTGTTCAACGATCCAAATGTTGTTGGCTTTAAAACCTATTTACGATGCCGTAGGAATCAGCCGGATCAATGTTGTTACTTTTCAAGCTGTATCAGGAGCCGGAAAAGAGGCCTTGCAGGAACTGCTGGATCAGTCAGGTAAACTGCTCAATGGTTTAGCTATTAAAAAACCTAGGGCGTTTTCTGCACAGATCGTCTTTAATGTTATTCCTCAGATCGATGATTTTCAGGAAAATGGCTATACGCGTGAAGAAATGAAAATGGTTTGGGAAACACAAAAGATATTGGCAGATAAATTGATTCAGGTAAATCCTACAGCGGTACGTGTGCCGGTACTGTATGGTCATTCTGAGTCTCTGCATATAGAAACTAAAAAAAAAATTAGTGTTTCTCAGGCGAGACAATTGTTGCAAAAGGCACCCGGTGTTACGGTAGTAGGTGGCCGCCGGTTCAAAAACAGCTATCCAATGCCCGTAATGCGGAATTTTCGAGAGGATGATGTCATGGTGGGCAGACTTCGTGAAGATATTTCACATCCCTTGGGGTTGAATCTTTGGACCGTATCAGACAATACCCGCAAAGGCGCAGCGCTGAATGCTGTACAGATCGCAGAATGTTTGATTCAAGAATATCTATAATGGGCAGTATAGTGGATTCTTATACTCATTATAGTCGAGTGTTAGTCTAGTCTCTTATTTTGGTATAAAATGAACTGAATGGAGCCTATGTCTGTGAATAAATCGAATGTCTGATAAGATTGAAACAAATCTCTTTTTGAATGCAGAGGGAGACGAACGGTGTGACCCGTTTGATCCTGCATTTTTCGGCTTTTATGAATAAAGAAAAACGAAAAATAGTCAGGGATGATGACGCGTATGAAGGAGGGAGTTCCTCCGGTAGCATCACCTTGAGTGTAGAGCAGTATAATGCGTATCTGCTCGCTTGTTTTACCAAGGAGCGTCGTCAGGGGCAGAAAAAATTTGGCCTTAGTCCCTTTACCGAGGATCCCAATCTTTTACTGGGAGGGAAGGGGGCGGCTCGATCAGGGGCGAATTGTGGCGATCAACCTCATCCTCATCCTATGTTGGCACATAGTCAACAGTTCAGTGGTGATGATCCAAAAATTACTGCAAATCCTGTAGACAACCCCGATGCAAGAAAGGCTTACCCTGAGTTACGTAACGAAAATCAACTACGAAAAAATCCTGGTTTTAGGCAAAGAAAGAGTATCAGGCTTTCTCGGTAGTTAATCTATGTATTCTTTTGCACAGGAAATTTTGTTTGGAACTGTGGAAGGTGTAGAGCACTATATTCAAGCGGGAGCGGACATAGAAGAAACCGATGAATATGGTTTTACACCATTGATAGAGGCAGCGATTGCAAATAAGCTAGAATTCGCTGCGTTGCTGCTCGAATATGGTGCTGACATCAATAGGCCGGATACGACAGGCCGTTCTGTGTTGCACTGGGCGGTTGATAATCATAATATTCCTTTGTGTCGATTATTGCTGGCTAATAAAGCGGATCCCAATGCGTACACTAAAGCAGGACAGCCGATTTTGGTGTATCCCTTGCTGAGACAACAGCTTGCGTTGAAAAAATTGCTTTATCAATATGGTGCTAGGCTTGATTTTGCTCAAGATTTTATCCATGCAAAATTGTTAGGACATCGGTACGAATTAGCTGGACCCATCGATATCGTGGATGCTACAGGTCGTTTCATTGAAATTGATTATGAAGGCTTTTTCTTGGAATTTACACTTGCTGTAGTCATGCACTCTTTGCAGCGGTACAAAAATAATTTTTCCGCACGTCATTTACGCTCATATTTTCACTATTTAGAAAAATTAATTCAGGCATTTTCTATTGCACAAGCCCTATTAAAATATCAACGCTATACGATTGATATTCAATTACATAGCAATAGTATTGATGCGTTGCTCGACCAAGAATTATTGTTATTACCCGTTGCTTATGAGGGACATGCAATTGCATTTATCAAATACAAAAATTGGCTTATTCGTTGTGATAGAGGTGAAAATAGCCGTAAAGAAGGTAGCATTGTTATCTATGAGGTACAACATCCTACAGCTTGGAACGCAGATTTTTGCAAACAACTTATATTTACTCGTCAAACTCGCGAATTTATTACACAGGCTATTCATCGCGTGCTGGGCTTAACACGATGCATTACCTTACCGCTAGAAGCTCAGATTGGCGGTAATTGTTCGTGGGCCAATGTTGAAGCGAGTATTCCTGCTATGTTATTTGTACTGCAGGTGCATGACGAAAAAGGAGTACCTAATATGCAGGACCATCAATTCCATGCATTGCAGTTCTACCGAGCGTGGCGTGACTGGGACAAGGAAAGAGCGGTAGAGGAGTGTCTTCAGGGGTTCTATTATGGTAATAAGGCAAGACAGGCTTTTAAAGCGACACTTTTGGCAGCAGTTTTATTTCAAACCTGCGCTCAAGGTTATCAGGATTTAAAAAATACAGAGGGTATCGTAAAAATTCTTACATTGCCTGATTTTCGTTATCTGCTAAAAAGTTATTTAAAAGTATACTGGAAATTGAATAAAACAGCGGCGGGAAAAACATTACTAACCTTATTGGATATGCATGGAGTCGGCTTGAGAATTGTGGATGATTGAGTCTGAGTGTTGCAGTTTTAGGTGTCGTCGTCGTTGTGTTTCACCTAGCTTGTAGGGTATAATAATCGTTATTACCGCGGGGTGGAGCAGTCTGGTAGCTCGTCGGGCTCATAACCCGAAGGCCGTAGGTTCAAATCCTGCCCCCGCTACCAATTTTTTTCGTGTAAATGGGCCCCATCTTGGGGCTTTTTGTTTGGCATTTTTTGGAAGCGCCAGAGATGATTTTTGATGAAGGGCGCCTTTATAAAATTGCGATAGGATAATATCGCGCACGTGAAAGTGTTGCCTGAAAGAATGAGCTAACCAGAGGCAGGCTATGAAAAAAGATATTCTATTAGTGGCAGAGACCGTATCAAACGAAAAAGATGTTAGTAAGGAACTTATTTTTGAAACGATAGAAGCTGCTTTAGCGACGGCAACTAAGAAAAAAGCGGGCAAAGAAATTGAGGTTCGTGTCGCTATCGATTCCCGCACGGGTGATTATGAAACGTTTCGTTGCTGGACCGTGGTGCCTGACGAATTCGAGGAATCAGATGTAACCGGCGAAACCCCATTTCTTCCATTAAAACAGATCCACTTAAGTGAAGCGAGGCAGCGCGATCCGAATTATCAAGTAGGAGACGTTGTAGAAGAGCATATGCCTTCCGTAGAGTTTGGGCGAATTGCTGCGCAGACGGCAAAGCAGGTGATCATTCAAAAAATTAGAGAAGCCGAGCGTGCTAAGATAGTGGAAGCCTATCAGAAGCGTATCGGGGAGTTGTTGTCTGGTGTAGTAAAACGCATTACAAGAGAGGGGTTGATCCTCGATTTAGGCTCCGGCGTAGAAGCATTTATTCCCCGTGCAGAAATGATTCCGCGTGATTGTCTAGCAGTTAGGACCGAAGATCGTTTACGTGGTTGTTTGTATGCAGTAAATCCACAGAGCAGGGGGCCACAGCTACTGATGAGTCGTACGCGTCCTGAAGTGTTGATTGAGTTGTTTAAAATTGAGGTTCCAGAAATCGGTGAAGAGCTCATTGAAATTAAGAGCGTTGCACGCAATCCGGGTTCACGTGCAAAAGTGGCCGTAAAGACAAATGATGGTCGCATTGAACCCATCGGTGCGTGTGTAGGGATGAGAGGAGCGCGTGTGCAAGCTGTTTCGAAGGAATTACAAGGAGAACGTATCGATATTGTTTTATGGGATGATAATCCTATTCAATTAGCTATTAATGCCATGGCTCCTGCTGAAGTAGTTTCTATTGTTGTAGATGAAGATACACGCGTGATGGACGTAGCAGTACAAACAGCAGCACAAAAAGGACAGTCATCTACAGAAGAAGAACAGTCGTCATCAGAAGCAGCAAGCAGAGCAATAGGCAGACATGGGCAAAATGTCGGTTTAGTGAGTGAATTAACAGGTTGGAAGATCAATGTTATCACAGTTGAAGAAGCGGCCAAAAAGGTTGTAAAAGAGTCAGAAAGCTTGCAAAACCTTTTTATGGAGCAATTAGGTATTGATCAGGAGGTGGCACAGATGCTTGTTAGTGAGGGACTTACCAGTGTGGAGGAGGTGGCTTATGTTTCGGAACACGAATTGCTTGATATTGAAGAATTTGATGAAGCGCTAGTAAAGGCGCTGCAGAGTCGTGCCAAAGAAGTACTGACCATTGCAGCAACGACGTCTGCCAACGATGCCCAGAAAAAGCCGTTTGACATTAGTCAGGATTTGCTTGCTGTGGAGGGAATGACAGAAGAGGATGCAGTTGTTTTAGCTAAACACGGTGTTTCATCACGTGAAGCTTTAGCCGAATTATCTATCGATGATTTGCTAGATATCATCGATTTTGGCCGTGAAAGGGCGGGACGGCTAATTATGGCAGCGCGTGCACATTGGTTTGTAGAAGAAAAGAAAATTATCAAATCATAGTAAGCGGGATTGTGATAGGGTTAACTGCGTGGGTCTGTGCCTCGCCCCTAGGGATTGAAATTTGAAAATTAGAATAGCTTTGTGGCAATGAAAGATCACTGGTAAGTGGGGGGATTTGGCCATAGGGCTCGTTGACCTGTCGGAAACTGACAGAAAAGGCGTTGTATGACAGAAAAGATCGAGGATAAAGTGACAGACAAGGTGTTTCCCAAGAAAAATGAAAAAGTGGCTGCTGTCGATCCCATTACCAGTAGTCCAAAAAAATTGATTACGTTGACCCGCACGCGTAAAAGTAACAGTTTACTTCGAGTTAAGGATGTCTCAGGCAGAGCTAAGACTATTAATGTTCAGGTACGAAAAAAGAAAACCTACGTGAAGAGTAACGAGGGTTTAATAGATGAAGAAGTAAATCACGCCAAGGAGGCAAAGGAAGCAGAAGAAAGGGAATTGGCGGCGATGCAAGAAAAAATGGAGCCAGCAGGGAAAGAGATGCAGAAGCTCGTATTAGGTGAAGAAGAAGCGTCCGCACAAACATCTGCTGGTTCTACACAACCTGTATCTATTACTGATGGCACTGTGAAGCAAGAGTATCCCGTAGTGCATCCTCCGCATGGAGCGGAGGATGCTGCTTCTAAAGCGTACAAAAAGCCTAAATTTACTGAAAAAGCAACCATAGTGTTGGCGGTGAATAAAGAAAAGGCAGAACGAGAGAAAAAACACAAAGCTCGTGGTTTAAAAGAAAAAGAAATGGCCAAGTATCGGCATAAAAGCATCTATTTGTTAGGAGAGGAAACAGATGAAGAGTTTCGTTATCGAAAAAAGGTCAACAGACAAAAAAGAGCGGATCAATTTTTACAGCAGCAATTTGAAAAGCCCACGGCAGCAGTAAAATATGAGGTAAGCATTCCGGAGACAGTTACTGTTACTGAGCTAGCGCAAAAGATGTCAGTAAAAGCTGCCGAAGTCATCAAATCCTTAATGAAACTAGGAATCACGGCTACTATTAATCAACCGATTGAGCAGGATACTGCCACTATTGTCGTTGAAGAAATGGGCCATATCGCCACACCTATTCGTGCTAATGCATTGGAAGAAGGGTTGGCTCATAGCGCACAACAGAAAATGGGTCAATTGCAGGCGCGCCATCCCGTCGCTACGATTATGGGTCACGCGCACCATGGAAAAACCTCTTTATTGGACTATATACGGCGTACGAAAGTGACGCAGGGTGAAGCAGGAGGTATTACCCAGCACATTGGTGCTTATCATGTAGAAATACCCAAAGGGATCATTACTTTTTTAGATACGCCTGGTCATTCTGCTTTTACGGCTATGCGTGCGAGAGGTGCACAGGTAACAGATATCGTCGTACTAGTCGTTGCAGCGGACGATGGAGTCATGCCGCAGACTATCGAAGCAATTCAGCATGCTAGAGCGGCCAATGCCCCTATTGTCGTTGCCATTAATAAAGTCGATAAACCGGAAGCGGATTTGGATAAAATAAAGAACGAATTAGCGAAACAAGGTCTCGTTCCGGAAGAATGGGGTGGTGATACCATGGTGGTACCAGTTTCGGCAAAAACTGGAATGGGAATAGATGATTTGCTGGATTCCTTATTGGTTCAGGCTGAAGTATTAGAACTTAGAGCACCTCAAGAAGGACCCGGACAAGGGATCGTTATCGAATCTCGCTTGGATAAAGGGAGAGGTCCTGTTGCAACCGTACTTGTGCAGCGCGGGAAAATTACAAAGGGGGATGTTTTGTTGGCGGGCGTTGCATATGGCCGAGTGCGTGCCTTATTAAACGAACGAGGTCATGCCGTAGAATCCGTGGGACCGTCTATGCCTGTTGAGATTTTGGGCCTATCGGCGACACCGATAGCGGGTGATGAAGCAGTTGTTGTTCCTGATGAGCGTAAGGCGCGTGAAATTGCTCTGTTTCGTGAAGGTAAATTACGTGAAAATAAACTGGCTCGACAACGTACTGTTAAAGCAGAGGATATTTTAAGCCATCTTGGTCGAGAAGAGGTCAGGACTCTCAGCATTATTCTCAAGACAGATGTGCAAGGTTCTGTGGAAGCTTTGCAAGACGCATTAAACCAGTTGTCTACTTCAGAGGTAAGAGTAAAACTCATTTATTGCGGAGTGGGTGCTATTACTGAATCAGATGCTAATCTTGCGCTGGCTTCTCGTGCATTAATTCTAGGTTTTAATGTCAGAGCAGACGCGGCTGCTAAGCGCATTGTTGAGCGGGAAGGCTTGATGATGCACTATTACAGTATTATCTATGACTTAATTGACCGAGTGAAAGGCATCATGAATGGGTTGTTATCACCCGAAATCAAGGAAACTATTTTAGGATTAGCGGAAATTAGGGAGGTTTTTCGTTCTGCAAAATTGGGTGTTATTGCAGGCTGTAGAGTAACACAGGGCCTGGTGCGGCGTAACATGCCGATCCGTATATTACGTGACAATATCGTTATCCATGAAGCCGAGTTATATTCCTTGCGTCGTTTTAAAGAGGATGTAGCAGAGGTGCGAAACGGTATGGAGTGTGGCATAGGAATCAAAAATTTTGATGACATTCGGGTAGGGGATATAATAGAAGTGTTCGAGCGCACCACAATAGCAAGAAGCATCTAATGCCAAAAGAATATAGCCGTGTTGCACGTGTTGCGGATGTCATTCAAAAAGAATTAACCATTGCTTTTCAGCGCGGAATCGCTGATCCGCGTTTGCGATTTGTTACTATTACCATGGTTAAGGTTTCTCGGAATTTAGCTAGTGCTAAAATTTTTTTTACTAAGCTTGAGCATACTGATTTGCAAGGCCAACGAATTACTGAACAACTGGTGATTAGCTTACTGAGAGGAGCGGCTTCTCGTTTACGTTATCTCTTGGCGAAGAGACTGAAGCTACGTACTGTTCCGGAACTACAGTTTTCTTATGATCATTCAGATACGCAGTGTCAACACTTATGCCGTTTGATCGATGGTGCTATTGAAAAAGATAGATTGAAAAGTTCCGTTGATATGGCAGCTAATTTTACACAATAATAACTTTTTATGCGTGCTCTTCCGGTACAAAAAACAATAAAGCGTTTAGTGCATGGTGTTTTGCTGCTGGATAAACCTAAGGGTTTGACTTCGAATCAAGCTGTGCAAGCAGCTAAGCGTTTATTTGCAACAGATAAAGCGGGACATACCGGAAGCCTTGATCCATTAGCGACGGGGCTTTTACCGATATGTTTTGGAGAAGCTACCAAATTTTCACAATTCTTGCTAGAAGCGGATAAGGCGTATTGGGTGAGTGCTTGTCTAGGAAGGACGACAAAAACCGGTGATGCAGAGGGAGAAATTGTAGCAACTCGACCCGTACTTCCTTCCTGTTTTGATAATTTAGAATCTGTTTTATCAGGTTTTTGCGGTGTTATATCACAAATTCCACCTATGTTTTCTGCATTGAAATTTAAGGGTAGACCATTGTATGAATTGGCGCGTCGAGGTATTACTGTGCAACGTCGTGCCAGAGAAGTGACCGTACATTCACTGCAATTACTGAATAAAACAGAGAATAGTATTGATGTAGCCATTCATTGTAGTAAAGGCACCTATATTCGTACATTAATCGAAGATATTGGTGAGGCCTTGGGATGCGGTGCCTACGTTCGAGGGTTGCGCCGACTAGGTGTCGCTAATTATGGCGAAGATGGAATGTTTAGCTTGGAAAAACTTCAAGCCTGCAATGAAAAAGAACGTGATCGCTGCTTGTTACCTTTAGACAGTTTATTACCATCCTTGCCCTTCTTGAAACTGTCTCAGGCGGCAGCTTACTACCTTTTTCGAGGCCAGGCTATTCGGCTCCCCGATACACCTGAGAAAGGGTGGGTCCGTTTAGTCCACACGATCAATGATCAATTTATAGGAGTGGGTGAAATACTGGCAGATGGTCGGGTAGCCCCACGTCGTTTGATCAAATTGCACTGTAATGACGACGGTACCTTTGCTCAATAAGAAAACAATGGCTACTTATACGTCCTATACACATAGCTCTATTTTACAACAATGCGGTGCTATAATATGGAAATTGCCAAGGTTTTTGCTAGGCTTAAGGGGAGCAATACGTATTATGCCTTTAATGAGGAGCGCATTTTATGAACAGAGAAAACTTTCCACAAGACAAAAAGCAACAAAAGAACCCATTCCATGGCCAAGGTAACAAGCCTCAATGGAGTGGTAATAACCCTGGGCAAAATCCTGGACAAAATCCAAATAAACCAGAATGGCCCGGTCAAAAGGACAAACGCTAAGTCGAACCATAAATATAGAGGAAATTAGAAGGATAGATGGGGATGTAAGAATGCATCCCCCTCTTTTTTTAGGATACCTTTACCCGAGAAAGATATTCACCGGTCCGCGTATCTACCTTAACGTATTCACCAACTTGCACAAATAACGGCACCCGTACTATTGCACCCGTTTCTAACGTGGCAGGTTTGCCACCTCCACCAGAAGTGTCGCCTCGCACACCTGGATCTGTATCAACAACCTTTAGCATCACAAAATTAGGTGGGGCTACTGCTAATGGTGAACCGTTGAACACGGTTAATGTACATATATCCTGTTCCTTGAGCCATTGTTTAGCTGCAGCAATGGCTAATGCATTAGCAGCATATTGTTCGAAAGTATCTGTCACCATAAAATGCCAGAGGTGGCCATCGTGATAAAGATATTGGGCCTCTACATCGAATACATCGGCGGCAGGTAAGCTATCACCTGATTTCAGGGTACGTTCGATAATTCGATTATTTTTTATGTTACGAAATTTAATGCGATTGAAAGCCTGACCCTTTCCTGGTTTGAAGTAATCGTTTGTTACAATGCTGCAAGGCTCACCGTCCAGCATGACCTTCACACCACTTTTTAATTCATTTGTACTGTAATGGCTCATTGGTATGCCAAATTTTTTGAAACTTACGTGCTGTCATCAAGTCTAAAAAGATGTTCGCGATAATACCGCAGTTCAGTAATAGAGTCTTTCACGTCCTCTAATGCCAAATGCTTTGATTTTTTTTTTAAGCCGTCGAGAATGCGGGGACTCCAACGGTAAGCCAGCTCTTTCAATGTGCTGACATCAAGGTTTCGATAATGAAAATATTGCTCTAAGATGGGCATACAGCGGGCTAAAAATCGACGATCCTGGCAGATACTGTTTCCACACATGGGTGATTTATTAGGAGGAACATAAGTCATTACAAATTCAAGTGTCTGTTTTTCTGCTTCCTTTTCTGAGATTTTACTTGTCCTAACACGCTCAAGTAATCCTGAACCCTTGTGTTGTCGCTTGTTCCAGTCGTCCATTGCCGTCAAAATGTTTTCTGATTGAAAGATAGCGAGGACCGGGCCTTCTTTCACAATCTCAAGTTGTGAATCCGTAATAATCGTCGCAATTTCAATGATTCGATCTTGAGTAGTATCGAGTCCTGTCATTTCTAGATCGATCCAAATTAAATGATCCGCTTTAGGCTTCATGCAATGGTTTGTAGTCATTTTTTACCATGAAAAGCTCATTATATACTCATTGTATCTCAAGTTGCGAACTCATTTTTATATACCTTCGTCTACATCTACACTATCATATGATATGTACTGTACATGGTAGGGCTGTTCCGTGTTAAAGAACCGAAATGTTATTACTAATAATTTTTAGTTTACTGGCCTATTTGATAGGTTCTTTGTCGAGTGCAGTGATCGTGTGTCGGTGCGCAGGGCTGCCAGATCCGAGAACGCTGGGTTCTGGCAATCCTGGCGCAAGTAATGTACTCAGAATAGGAGGGAAAGGTTTAGCAGCTATTGTCTTGCTATGTGATGTGTTCAAAGGGTGGTTCCCAGTAATATTGGCGAATTATGTCGGAGTACCCGCAGGCTTCTTGGGTTGGGTGGCCTTGGGTGCTTTCTTAGGGCATCTGTTTCCTATTTTTTTTAAATTTCGAGGTGGTAAGGGCGTTGCAACCGCTTTAGGTGGGCTGTTTGCTGTGGCGTGGTCTGCTGGCGTACTGATGTTACTGATTTGGTTGCTGATATTATTTTTGTTTCGCTATATCTCGTTAGCATCTATCATTGCAGCGGTGGTGAGTTTTTTTTATGTATCGTATTGTCTAGTTTTTTCTGTTGGCGCACCTATTTTGTTGATGAATGTATTACTGGTCATTCGTCACCACGCTAATGTACGCCGTTTATTAAAAGGCGTAGAGGTAAAATTAGGTAAACACACAATTTGCTAACTGAGTTTGTCTAAGGATAAACGCGTGATGGTATTGATAGTGAGATCGTCTCGTTGTCCTTGCTGCAAACGACGACAACCCAGATAGGCAATCATAGCTCCATTGTCAGTACAGAACTCATGGCGTGGGTAGTACAGTTCCACGATCATATTGTTTGCCATATCGTTCAGCTGTTTTCGCAAAGCAAGATTGGCTGCTACTCCTCCAGCGACGACTAAGCGCCTTAATCCAGTTTGTACCATGGCAGATTGTGCCCTTTTTACCAAGACATCTACTACAGCTGCTTGAAATTCATAAGCGATGTCTGCTTTGACTTGCGCATTGTGATCAACTGTCTGGAGTGTGCTGCTAATAGATGTCTTTAGACCACTAAAACTGAAATTCAAGCCAGGTTTGTCCAGCATAGGGCGCGGAAAACGGAAACGTCCAGCTTGACCTTTTTTAGCTAATGTAGCGATAGCTGGTCCTCCAGGGTAGGACAGGCCAAGCAATTTTGCTGTTTTATCAAAAGCTTCACCCGCTGCATCGTCCACACTTTCTCCCAAAATTTCATAATCTCCTAGGCACTCAACCCGCACCAACAAAGTATGTCCACCAGAGGCTAACAATGCAATGAAGGGGAATTGGGGTTTATTGTTCTCTAGCATTGCTGCCAACAGATGTGCTTCCATGTGGTGTACGCCTAGTGTAGGAATAGATAGAGCCCACCCTAAACTACGTCCAAAAACAGCTCCTACCAATAAGGCACCTGCTAATCCTGGTCCTGCGCAATAGGCAATACCGTCAATAGCAGAGATTTTGAGATGTGCTTTTTTCAAAGTTTCCTTGAGTAGAGGTAATATTTTAAGAATATGATCGCGCGAAGCAAGTTCGGGTACTACACCACCGTACTGATTGTGTAAGTGGGTTTGACTATAAAGTGAATGGGCCAACAGTCCTTTTTCAGCATCATAGATGGCAATTCCAGTTTCATCGCAGGAAGTTTCGATACCTAGCACGCAGATTATAGGTTTATGGTGACAACTATCTTGTTTTGGGTCAGAACTTTGCATTTTTCTGTATTGCTGGTTAGAATCGTACCTCATTCTAACTTTAACTGAGGAAGTGTACTACATGCCGGGTGTGATATTGAAACCGAGCGAAACACTAGAGTCAGCCATACGCCGTTATAAGCGTGTCTGTGAAAAAACACGCATTAACGCTGAAATACGCCGTCGAGAGTTTTTTGAAAAGCCGGCAGAAGAACGCAAGCGCCGTTTTGCTGCGGCTGTCAAGCGTTGCCGTAAGCGCTTAATGCGTGAAGGTTCTGTTTTTTTAGCCCAAAAAAAGAAGCGTAAGCACTAGGCCAGCAGCATTATGGAGTCCACTCTTAAACGGCGCCTGCAAGAAGATATGAAGCTTGCCCTTCGTGCGCAAGACAAGCCGCGACTTAGCGTGATTCGTATGATATTGGCGGAAATTAAACAGGTTGAGGTCGATAGGCGTGTTGATCTAGAAAATGCAGACATTTATAAAATCCTGAATAAGATGATCAAGCAAAGCGATGAGGCCGTTGCTCAGTATCGTCAAGCCGGGCGAGATGATTTAATGGAGAAAGAATGTCAGGCAGAGGTTGTTATTCGCGACTATTTGCCAGCACCCCTCGAAGAAAAGGCGCTAGATGACTTAATTTCACAAGCGATAGAACGAGTAGGCGCTGCTTCCATCAAAGATATGGGCAAGGTGATAGCGGAACTAAGGCAGAGTCATCAAGGATTGGATATGGGTGGAATGGTTAGTACCAGAGTAAAAGAGCGATTATCCTCCCTTTAATGACACTTTTATAAGTTAGAAATTAGGAATTTTGCTTCAAGTTATAGAGGTACCCTGCATGGGTACTTCTGACCGAGTTCAGTGTTGTCCATGCCGTTGACTCCGATTCCTCAAGATTTTATTCATGATCTCTTGGCCAGATGTGATATTGTTCAACTTATCGACATGCGGGTTCCATTGCAGAAAAAAGGAAGAAACTACGTTACCCGTTGTCCTTTTCATGCTGAAAACACACCCTCTTTCACCGTAACACCTGACAAGCAGTTTTACTATTGCTTCGGTTGCTCCGCAGGCGGCAATGCCTTGAGTTTTTTAATGGAATATGAACATTTGACTTTTCCAGAAGCGGTGGAGTGCTTAGCGGTACAGTACGGTTTGCAAATTCCATACCATGGTTCACAAAAGCATGCGTCATATCAAGGGTCCAGCAATCTTTACCAAGTCCTAGAAGAGGTTGCTAAATTTTATGAAAAACAGTGGCGTATTACACCCCATGCGGTTGAATATGTGAAGCAGCGCGGAATCTCTGACTCACTGGCTACAAAATTTGGGTTAGGTTATGCCCCGGCTGCTTGGGATCATTTGCGTAAATCCTTCCACGACATAGTCGCACTTCACACCACAGGCTTACTTATCAAAAAAGCAGAAGGGAATGGATTTTACGATCGTTTTCGTGACAGGATCATTTTTCCTATTCGGGATAAAAGGGGACATGTTATTGGATTTGGAGGGCGCGTACTAGCGGAAGGTGAACCTAAATATTTAAACTCTCCTGAAACAACTCTGTTTCATAAAAGCAAGGAACTTTACGGGCTTTATGAAGTTTGTAAAGAACATCGTCAGCAGCCTGCGTACATCATTGTGGTTGAAGGGTATATGGATGTGTTAGCCCTGTTTCAGGTAGGTATCCCTTTTGGGGTAGCTACTTTGGGAACGGCGACTAGTCAAGAACAAATTTTGCGTTTATTTAGTGTGACACAGGAGGTTATTTTTTGTTTTGATGGCGATCCAGCGGGACAAAAGTCAGCGTGGCGGGCTTTGGAGATAAGTTTACCTCTTTTACAGGACGGATGTTCATTACGTTTTCTACGGCTGCCAAGTAATGAAGATCCCGATTCTTTTATTCGCAAACATGGACGAGAAGCGTTTATGGCTTGTTTACAGCAGGCCTCCCATTTGGGTGATTTTTTATTTGATCATTTACTTGCTGAAGCCGATATTGGCCAATTGGAAGGGAAAGCACGCTTAGCAAGATTAGCCGTTCCCTTGCTTAAAAAAATCCCTATCAGCGTTATGCAGCATAAATTATTTGAACAGCTTGCTGCGTTGGTGAGTATGGATGTCGATATGCTGAAAAAGGTGACACTCTCTCAACCTAGTAGATTCTTAAAAGAAAGGTCTGAAAGGTCTAAAAAATCAGACAGAGATACCGGTTTGCGTCCTTTGCTTATACGTTCACCCATGCGTTTGGCGATAGCACTGCTAGCACAATATCCACAACTTGCTAAAACACTTTCTGAACAGCAGTACATGCTACTGCAGACCATCGATTTACCAGGCAGCTCCTTACTGATTCAATTAGCTCATTTACTTAACAAATTCCCCACATTAAACAGCGGAATGTTATTAGAGCATTGGCGAAAAGACGAAGCTAATTTTCAGATTTTGAAACAATTGCTCTATTATTCAATCGGTATTCCTGCTAGCGGGATACAAGCCGAGTTCCATGATCTCCTGAATCATTTAAAAAAATTGGCGATGCAAAGGAATATCGATAGATTGTTGCGGCAAGCAAAGTGTTCGGAGTTAACCGAGAGGGAAAAAAAACATCTTTACCAATTAATTTTGGATACTCGAAGCGAAAAATAACCTTCCGGCGGAGCATATGCACAATAGTCTCAATATGCGTCGTTTCTTTTTGCCTTAAATATCATAGCAAAACAAGTTATTCTTATAGAATCTAGTGCTTAACCAGCTCCATAACTTTCGACTTCAGATAAACCGGTTAGCTTTTGGACAGCCATGAGGAGCCATGGTCATAATTGTCTCGATCTAAGATGATATGATCGGACTTATATACCGCTAATGTCCTGATAAAGAAGGTTTTACATGCATAAATGTTTTCTTGATTATACGAAGTGCTCAGTTCCAATCATTGCATTGCTTCCTAAACACTGGGACGCGTGGCTAGCAAAACAAGAAGCTGCCGCTAAACAATGGTTGAGGACGATCAATTTTCTTGGAACAAAAGCAGGAAGTGTGGCATTGATTCCCCGCTGTGATGGGCAGCTAAAACAAGCGATAATCGTGTTGAATGATGAAGCGGATTTTTGGTCATTCGGTACTTTACCTGACATATTACCTGCAGGACATTACCATTATGCGGAACCTCAGAGTATAAATTTATTGCACCGTGCAGTCATGGCATGGGGATTAGGCGCTTACGAATTTACAAAATATAAAGCATCAACAAAGCCATTGGCACAATTATTGCTTCCTGCAGAAATTGATGCAGATGTCCTTGAAGCAAAACTAACAGCTGTTTATCGTGTGCGAGATCTCATTAATACGCCAACCGAAGCGATGGGTCCTGCTGAATTAGCACACGCTGTCTTGCAAGTAGGGAAAAAATTTCATGCCACTGTAACAGAAATAATCGGAGACGCGCTTTTATTAAAAAATTATCCAGCTATTCATGCGGTTGGCAGAGCAAGTTTGCGTGCTCCGCGATTAATCGATCTAACCTGGGGTTCTATAACAGCACCCAAGGTTACTGTAGTGGGCAAAGGAATATGCTTTGATGCCGGTGGACTAAATATAAAATCTGGTGCAAGTATGCTGCTCATGAAAAAGGATATGGGCGGCGCAGCACAGGCGCTTGGATTGGCCGAAATGATAATGGCTATGAACTTACCCGTGCGTTTGCGTTTACTCATACCCGCTGCTGAAAATCTTATCGCAGGCAATGCTTATAAACCAGGCGATATCATTACTATGCGCAACGGTTTGAGCGTGGAGGTAGATTGTACGGATGCGGAAGGACGACTTGTGTTGGCGGATGCCTTAACCGAAGCAGATAGCGAAAATCCAGCATTATTGATCGTTTTTTCCACGTTAACAGGTGCGGCAAGAGTGGCGGTTGGGACAGAAATAAGTGCTTTTTTTACGGCACAAGAGACGCTTGCCCAGGATTTGTTAGTATGTAGTGACGAAGAACAGGATCCGATGTGGCGTTTACCACTGTATAAGCCCTATCAAAAAATACTAGATAGTAAATTAGCAGATATGTGTAATTCTGGATCGTCTCCTTATGCAGGCGCGATCACGGCCGCTCTATTTTTACGTGCTTTTGTGCAAGAAAGTACAGTATGGGTACACATTGATTCAAATGCCTATAATGTCAATTATAGGCCAGGAAGACCGGAGGGAGGGGAAGCCATGGCAGTCCTTGCGGTCCTGCATTACCTTATGAAAAAATATACGACTCACTAAACTCACTAAACTCACTAACGTTATTCGATATCAATTAATTGGATAAGCCATTACATCCATGGTAGTTGTTGTTGGCGTTACAGTGAAATACTCTAATCGATTGCTGGATTAAGTTTTTTTAAGGAATAAAAATATGCAAACAATATTTTCTTTATCAAATCAGTTTCGTAACTTGCTGTTGCTGAGCGCTTTGTGTCACTTGAGTTCAGGAGTGGCCTCATACGACTGTTGGTTGTTGTATACGCGCGAATTAGAAGAGGGGTTTGCTAACTTAACGAAGGCTTTGACAGAGTTTCAAGCAGACATGCTAAAAACTGAGGAAAGACAAACAGAACAGGCAGAAAGGCTATTGGAAGAGATGAGGTTGCAGAGAGATATGCTTGATATGCATAAGATTTTTGAGATAGTGAGCTTGGCTGTCATAGGTATACATTTCTTATTTACCATATTGGATATGTTTTGTAAAAAAATTTTTGAAGCTGGTGGTAGAAGATTAGCAAATAAGGTCATGCAGAAATTGAGGGGGCACAGAGATGAGATGAAGGCGGTTTCTGCTAATGAAAGAGAAGTTTGGCAGGCGAACGATAAGGTATCAGGTGACGATGCGGAGTCAAGGGAGTTGGCTATAGAATACACAGGATATCAAGGACAAGAAGAGGAACGCTTGTGTAGTGATCGTAACCGCTTATTTTCTTCTGTCGACAGAGTTCGATGTTCCAATGCCAATGCCGAAGTAAATTATGTAGCGCGTAGTGTGAGCCAAGCAGTATCAGTATGCACAGCGGAGGAGATTGCTGAAACAAGGGTAGCTAGCATGAGTTGCTGAACTTTTTACTTGGATACGATTCCATAGTGTGTAGCGAAATGGGCTGTAGATTTTCCGATGCCGTCTTGTGTTTATTTTTCAGGTGCTGGTTGGTTCAGGATCTTGCGATAAGTGATTTTTCTAGTACTTGTTGCAGCAATTAAGGTGTTTTCAAGTAGCATGGCTATTGTCATGGGTCCGACACCACCGGGTACTGGTGTAATATAACCAGCTAATTGCTTCGCCGTTTCAAATTCAATATCTCCGTGTAACTTTCCATTAGACATACGGACCACACCAACGTCAATAACGATAGAGTTTGATTTAATCCATTGACTCTTAATAATGCCGGCTTTTCCTGTTGCTGCAATTAATAAATCGGCTTGTTTTACGTATTTTTCTATATCGCGAGTTGTACTATGGCAAAGTGTAACAGTACATCCTGCATTGAGAAGTTCGAGCGCCATAGGTTTACCCACGATGTTTGACTTGCCAACGATGACAGCATCTAGACCACGCAAAGCAATTTTTTCGTATTCCAGTAAACGTATGATCCCATACGGTGTGCAAGGACGCAGATAAGGTCGACCTTGGGCAAGTAATCCGAGATTCAATGGATGAAAACCATCGACATCTTTTGTAAAATCAATACTCTCTAGGACAAGTGGCGTATGGATGCTCTGAGGGAGGGGAAGTTGGAGTAAAATACCGTGAACAGAGGGATCTTGATTGAGCTGTTCGATATGTGATAACAATCTTTCCTCAGAGATATGTTGAGGTAAATCTAACGCTATCGATTTAATACCACAGTTTTGGCAGGCTGCTCGCTTATTACGTACGTAAACTTGCGAAGCTGGGTCGTTACCGACCAGTATTACTGCTAATCCAGGTGCAGGACAGTTGTTCCTCAGTAAATCCTGGACCTTGTTTTTTAAATGATCACAAATATTTTTGGCAATTGCTTTGCCATCAATGATTTTTGCCGTCATAATTATGTGCTCAGCTCACTTGAAAAAAACAGATAAACGGCCATTTCGCACAGCCCCTGGTTGGTAGCTGGCATGACACTGCTTCACATGGAACAGCTAGTGTTTCGAAATGTGAAACCTGCGATAAACACAGGCTACATTATATGTTAGATCCGAGATATTTACGTAAGCATATAAAAGAAGTTTCAACACACCTTAGGTTACGAGGCTATTTATTGGATGTTGAACAGATAACGGGTTTGGAGGAGCAGCGAAAAATGCTGCAAATCGAAACACAGGCTTTACAAAATAAGAGTAATCAAATCGCTAAATCCATAGGACGCATGAAAGGGAAGGGCGAAGATATAGCGGCTTTGTCGGTGCAGGCGAAGAGTATGAAGAGTCAACGTGAAACTTTGGAAGGACGGCTCAGCAAAGTACAGCAACAACTGGAAGCCATTTATTTGACGATTCCTAACATTCCTCATAACACCGTACCTGTTGGTCTGAATGAGGGTGATAATCAGGTTATACGTCAATGGGGTACTATACCGTGCTTTGATTTTGTGGTGAAGGATCACGTTGATTTGGGACAGCAAAGTGGCTGTATGGATTTTGAAGCAGCGGGAAAGATGTCAGGGGCACGGTTTGTCGTGCTATATGGAAAATTAGCGAGGCTACAGCGTGCATTGATTCAATTTATGTTAGCAGTCCACACAGAAGAGCACGGTTATGAAGAGCTGTACGTTCCCTATATTGTGAATGGCACCAGTTTGAGAAATACAGGTCAGCTGCCAAAATTTTTAGATGACCAGTTTGCATTGAAGGGTAATCAAGATTTTTACCTCATTCCAACGGCCGAAGTGCCTGTGACGAACCTAGCACAGGGTGTTATTTTTCCGAACCAGGCTTTACCAAAAAAATACGTAGCACATACTCCTTGTTTTCGTAGTGAATCGGGTTCCTATGGGAAGGATACGCGTGGCATGATTCGTCAGCATCAATTTGAAAAGGTAGAGTTGATTCGTTTTGTTAAGCCAGAAGATTCTCTATCAGCCCTGGAAGCTGTCACAAAAGAAGCAGAAACCATTTTACAAAAACTAGAATTACCGTATCGAGTCGTTGCGTTATGCACGGGTGATTTGGGTTTCAGTGCTGCTAAAACTTATGATTTAGAAGTATGGTTACCGAGTGAAAATACCTATCGTGAAATTTCATCCTGCAGTAATTTTGGAGATTTTCAGGCGCGTCGACTGCAGGCACGTTGGCGAAATCCTGAAACTAATGCGATAGAATTGATTCATACCATCAATGGTTCAGGCGT
>JABDBU010000006.1 GCA_013288455.1 Gammaproteobacteria bacterium
AATTCAGCAATCTGGCGAGATAGCACCACAGTAGCGTCTAAGTGTGCAAAAGTAGTCGCTGGTGAAGGATCCGTCAAATCGTCTGCAGGAACGTACACTGCTTGAATAGACGTAATAGAACCAGTTTTAGTCGAGGTAATCCGTTCTTGTAAAGCACCCATCTCAGCAGCTAAGGTAGGCTGATAACCCACTGCGGAAGGCATACGACCTAGCAAAGCAGATACCTCAACGCCAGCTAACGTATAGCGATAAATATTGTCGATAAATAACAAAACATCCCGGCCTTCATCACGAAAATTTTCTGCAACTGTCAAACCCGTCAGTGCAACACGCAAACGATTTCCAGGTGGCTCATTCATCTGTCCGTAAACTAAGGATACTTTATTTAAAACATTGGATTCTTTCATTTCTTGGTAAAAGTCATTTCCTTCCCGTGTACGTTCTCCCACACCAGCAAAAACAGAATAACCGCTGTGTTCGATGGCGATATTGCGAATCAGCTCCATCATATTCACAGTTTTTCCCACACCCGCTCCACCAAACAATCCAACCTTTCCACCTTTGGCAAAAGGACAAAGTAAGTCAATTACTTTGATACCCGTTTCTAACAGTTGTTCATTTGCTGCTTGTTCAGCAAAGCTTGGCGCTTTACGATGGATCGGTAAACTGATTGCTTCGTCTAGAGGTCCTGCTTCGTCAATAGGGCGGCCTAAAACATCCATAATACGTCCTAAGGTTTGCTTCCCGACAGGTACACGAATAGGTGCTCCGCTATTTTGCACCTTTGTGCCTCGTTTCAAGCCATCACTACTACCCATTGCAATCGTACGAACGATGCCATCACCTAATTGCTGCTGAACTTCCAGGACTAAGCCACTATCGTCCACAGTCAACGCAGTATATATTTTGGGGACATATCCACGCTGAAACTCTACATCTATAACTGCGCCAATGATCTCAATAATATTTCCGACAGCGGCCATTGACTGTGTCGTTGACTCCGTAACCTTTTGCTTCATGTAACCCTCATTTCAAATCACACAATGAATTTGATTTTATATAGCATTTTCCACAGAAGTTCATATATTGCCCTGCAGCAGCAAAACAAGCGAACTACACTGCCTCGCTTCCAGCCACTATCTCAGCTAACTCTTGCGTGATAGCCGCTTGTCTAGCCTTATTGTAAGCTAACTGTAGATCCTTAATCAGTTCTCCCGCGTTCTCTGTTGCACTTTTCATGGCCACCATTCTCGCCGCCTGCTCACAAGCGGCGTTCTCAACAACACTCTGATAAACCTGCGATTCGATATAACGCGTTAATATCAATTCCAAAAGTAGTTTGGAATCTGGCTCATAAATATAATCCCAATGGTAGTTTAGTGTCGATTTTTCAACTGGTACGATCGGCAGCAACGATAGAACCCGCGGCTTCTGTGTCATCGTGTTAATAAATTCATTATAGATGAGCGTAAAACTATCGATCTGGCCTTGTTTGTAAGCATCCAGTAGGACCTTGATGGTGCCGATCAGGTCTTGTAGTTGTGGTGCATCACCCAAATGATCGGTACGTGCGATAATATTACCACCAACTCGCTTGAAAAAAGCTTCACCTTTTTTACCGATTACTACAAGATCAACAGGAATATCCTTTGCTTTATAGGCCTGAAATTGCTTTAAGGCAATCTTAAACAGATTAGAATTTAAACTGCCACAAAGACCTTTATCTGTAGTGATAAGGGCAAAGCCAACTCGTTTAATTTCTCGCACTTGCAAGTAAGGGTGCTGATACTCTGCATGGCTGCTGGCAAGATGGTGTATGACATCTTGCATCTTGCTAGCATATGGCCGAGAAAGCGCCATACGTTCCTGCGCCTTGCGCATTTTACTGGCAGCTACCATTTCCATCGCATGCGTGATCTTTTGCGTACCCTTAATACTGGAAATTTTACCTCGAATTTCTTGCGCAAAACTCATCCGTTATTACCACATTTGCGTCGTTTTGAATGAATTAACGGCCAAACCAAGCTCGCTGGAGATCGCTTCGTCATAATCACCTTTTTCATTAATGGTAACGAGTAAATCAGCTTTTTCTAAACGCACATACGCCAATAGCCCTTCGGCGAAAGGAATTACCTTGGCCAATTCAACGTCATCTAAATACCCTTGGTCTACCGCAAATAAAAGTACAGCCATTTCACTGACGCTGAGTGGCGCGTACTGTTTTTGTTTCAGCACTTCTGTGACGCGTTGGCCACGCTCAAGCTGCTTACGTGTAGATTCATCAAGGTCGGACATAAACTGTGAAAAGGCAGCGAGTTCACGATATTGAGCTAAACTTAATCGAATACCGCCTCCCAATTTTTTTATAATTTTGGTTTGCGCCGCAGAACCCACGCGTGAAACGGATAAACCCGCGTTAATAGCCGGACGAATACCCGCATTAAATAGATCGGTTTCCAAAAAAATTTGACCGTCTGTTATGGAAATAACATTAGTTGGAACAAATGCAGAAACGTCGCCTGCTTGTGTCTCAATGATAGGCAAAGCCGTTAATGACCCTGTTCTTCCCTTAATACGCCCTTGTGTGCTCTGCTCTACAAACTTGGCATTGACACGCGCTGCCCGCTCCAGCAAACGAGAATGTAAATAAAAAATATCGCCGGGATACGCTTCGCGTCCGGGTGGACGACGCAATAATAGGGAAATCTGACGATAAGCCCATGCTTGTTTGGTCAAATCATCGTAAACGATGAGAGCATCTTTGCCCTGATCGCGAAAATACTCACCCATGGCACACCCTGAATACGCGGCGATAAACTGCATTGCAGCAGAATCTGCCGCGCTGGCCGAAACGATAATGGTGTGTTTTAACGCATCATGTTCTTCTAACTTCCGGACAACGGCAGCGATGGAAGCTGCTTTTTGTCCTATCGCTACATAGATACATTGCACACCGGTGCCTTTTTGATTGATAATGGCATCAATAGCCAAGGCTGTTTTACCCGTTTGTCTATCACCGATGATTAATTCACGTTGGCCTCGCCCGATGGGCAACATGCTGTCGATTGCCAAAATACCAGTCTGCAAGGGCTGTGAAACACCTTGACGTGAAATAACACCGGGTGCAATTTGTTCAATTGCCATACTTTTGTCAGTTACAATGGGGCCTCGCCCATCAATAGCTTGGCCTAAAGCGTTTACCACACGCCCAAGTAACGCTTCGCCTACCGGAACCTCTAAAACACGGCCCGTACATCTTGCAACCTGACCTTCACTCAGTGCTTCATAATCACCTAAGATAACAGCTCCAACTGAATCACGTTCCAGATTGAGTGCCAAACCGTAACATGATTCCGAAAACTCTATCATTTCACCTAACATGACATCATTTAAGCCATAGATGCGTACAATTCCATCACGGATACTGACAATACTTCCTTCAATGCGAGTCTCGGCAGCTACATCGAATTTATTTATACGCTCCCTGATTAATTCACTAATTTCTGACGTGGTTAACTGCTGCATGATTGCCTCTCAAATTTGATTCACTAAGCTGTGGCGTAAACGCTCCAGCTTGCCGCGTACAGAGTCATCAATTACTACATCCCCAATCTTCACCATTAATCCACCAAGTAGCTTGCCATCTACGCAATAATCTAATGTGACTTGCTTCTGTAATCGTCTTGTCAAAGCCAACGCCAGTATTTGCCCTTCTGACTTAGTTAAAGGTACCGCAGAAATGGCTTGCACTGTAACTTGATTGGCTTGCTCTGTCCTCCGCTTTTTAAATAAACATTCGATCGTCGGTAGAATCAACAGTCGCTGACGCAGCGCGATGAGTTTTAAAAAATTTTCCCCTGCAGAAAATATCAACAACTTACAAACCACCAGCAGACACTCATAAGCCAGCATTTTATCAAAACGCGGATCCATCAATAAAACTTGCATAGGCTTTTTTTTTACGACCGCAGCCGCTTGACTCAATAAGGCAGACCATGCATCTAAGCTGCCTGTTTCTACAGCATGATCAAATGCTGCCTTGGCATAAGGTCTTGCAATGGATGCCCAGCTCATCTCTGTCATCAAATTTCTTCCAACGATCGCTTGACCAGAGAGTGTTGCGCACTTTCATCGAGTGAATGTGCCAAAATCTTTTCTGTAGCCGTAATTACCAAATTTGCAACCTCAGCGTGCAGTTTTTCCTGAGCAGCTCGCCACTCTTGTTGTATATCATCTCTTGCTATAGATAATAACCGTTCACTTTCCTTACGTATCTGTTGCTTTGATTCCTCTGCTATTTGACTAGCACGCTTACTTGCTTGATTAATAATCTCTACTGCCTGCTGTTTTGCTTGCTGTAAATACTCCAGGCCCTCTTGCTGTGCCAATGCTAAAGAACGTTGACCTCGCTCTGCTGCTGCCAAACCCTCAGCAATACGCTGCTCCCGATCTTGCATAGACTTCAAAAGGGGAGGCCATACAAATTTCATGGTGAACCAGACAAAGACAGCAAATGTAATGAGCTGACCGAGCAAGGTAATGTTGAGTTCCACGATGACTTGCCTGTTAACCAGTAACCGGTTTAGAAACCAGGTTTAAAACTTCAGTCAAAAATGGATTCTTAGCAAAGATCAAATACAATCCCATAACGATAGAAATAGCGGCAAAGGCGTCGACCAATCCAGCCATCAAAAACATCCGCAACATTAACATAGGCGTTAATTCAGGTTGTCTGGCAACCCCTTCTAAAAATTTCCCTCCTAAGATACCGAATCCAATAGCGGTACCTAGCGCTGCTAATCCAACCAATAAAGCAGCGGCAATCGCCGTTAATCCCTGAACATTAGCTATTACTTGAGCAACATCTACCATTTTTATACCCTCTCGTTATTAATTAATAATCCTTTTGCTCCACCCTACAGGAAATCTAGTGTACCTCTTTTGCATGTGACTCATGTGCCATACTTAAGTAAACAATGGTCAACATCATGAAAATAAAAGCCTGTATGAGAATGATTAAAATATGAAAAATCGACCAAATTCCGCCAAAAGTCCACTGCATCCACCATGGCAGCAAAGCAACCAAAATGAAGATCAACTCGCCTGCAAACAAATTTCCAAACAGCCGTAACGATAAAGAGATAGGACGAACAAACTCTTCCAATAAGCGAAAAATAATATTAATAGGGAAGAGGCAAAGACCAAACGGTACAACCAGCATTTCCTTGCCAAGTCCCTTAAAGCCCTTGATACAGAGGTTATAGTAAATAATCAACAGGAAGACCGCAATTGACATTCCAAACGTCGTATTGGGATCTGCTGTCGGTACAGAACGAAAATGGTGTATACCAAACAACGACAGTGTGGTTGGCAAAAAATCGACAGGGATAAGATCCATAAAATTCATTAAAAACACCCAAACGAAAATCGTCAAAGCTAATGGAGCGATCAATTGGCTACTACCTTGAAAAGACTCACGCACAGTTTTATCAACAAATTCAATAAGAATTTCCACAAAATTTTGCATTCTACCAGGAACTCCCGCTTTGACCGTACTAGCTACCCAATAAAACAACAGCAAAAACCCTATCCCTAACACCAGGGATAAAAAAAAGGTATCCAAATTTAAGTTCCAAAATCCTTTCCCTGAAAAATTCCAGGTTTCTAGGTTAAAGGTGAGGTGTTCAAGATGATGTTGAACATAATCGGCCGAAGTCTGTCCAGTACTCATGGCAGCATCCATTTTGATTCTGGCTGCATCACGAACTGTATCCACAAGCTCAGTTGAGCAAGGAAGTAGCCCGCTACCAGCACCAAAAAGTGAATTGATGGTACTAGTTTAACTATCGCTACAAATAAAATCCCACTCAAAAATAATTTAATTATTTCCGCTCTATAAAATAAACCCAACAAGGAAACTGGCGAAACCTTATCGAAACAACGAAATAATTTATTTACAAAGTAGCAGCTAGGCAGTGCCCACAGTAATACACCTAACACAAAAGAGCTGGTGATTTGCAAGCTATGTAATACTATACCCCAAAAAAAACCAATTGGGACGATTATCAAACTTGCTTTTCCTATTTTCTGAACCATCATATAAAGGACGTTGAAATTCATCAGCGGCCATTTGTCCCCTGATTAAATTACCGCACAGTATAATAAGCACGCCTTTTTTATGCAATGCCAAACATCCACAGAATGGGTATTTGGCAAACATAACATTGTGATTTAATGAGCTGAACTAGTAACTAGTAGCACAAAGCAAGGGTGATCGTTGCTGCTGTAGATCAGGAAAGTCACTGCATTGATCTACTGGCTTTAGGCAAGTTCCGCCAACACTAGCGCGGCGGCGGAAGAGGCCATAGTTATTCTTCTTCCCGTGATCAACGCTTCCACATATCCGCTGTGGCGTTGTTTCAGATTGTACAGCATGATTCCCACGATGCATTTGGTCATTACTATGCGTATTGCTTCCTAATACACTGTAGAGTTGTTTACAATCAGTTGCATTTGCTTCCGTTCTGCATTGTTCATTACTAAGATCTCCAACTTGATTAGCGGCAACAGATATTATCAAGCCTCCAGTAGCAGCAGGGATTGTACCTGGTGATATACCATTTTGCAATTGTAACGCTGAATTACCGAATGCGTTTAGAAGAATGAGAAATTGACTAGCTACGCCACTTACAATATCTCTTATCGTCCACGATGTGGATGATAATGGTGTATTATTATTGCTGCAAAATAATCCAATCAAACGATTACAAGCCTGTTGCATCAATCCCGCTACACGATCCCAGAGGCTAAGTGTTGTAGCAATGGTAAAAGGCAACTGACCTATAAAAGATAACGCACATGTAATGTATGACACAATATTTGCTGCAGCGGAATTCAAAAATGACAAAGCCGTTGCCAGGTCAGGGCAGCCAATGAAGCACAGCTGATACAAAGCAAATATAACAACGGCCAGTACCGCTACTTTGAGTACGCAGGCAATTACAGTCAGAGGGGTGAAGTTTTGCAGCAAATTACTGAAATAGTTCTTAATTAGCAATATGTAGTGCTGAGGATTGTGAACGATTGACAAAAACGCATTAAACATGACTAAAGTTATCGCTACACAAACTGGAATTGCCAGCAATGCCAATATAGGAATCAGTACATAGGGCAGCATCAAGGATGCAGGTAAAATCAATGGTAAGAAACCAAGTATAACATGCACGATCATTATGCCGGTGGAAAGACCTACACATAGTGAAGCAAGAAATGCCACCCCTACAAAAAACCGTTGAATGCGAGATAGCGACTTATATTTACCATCTTCACCAATGCAGTAAGTAACTTTACTATAAAATTTTGCAAGAATTTGTGGTAGATTTTTTGAGAAATAACGCGTGTTAGAATAAAAACCAGCCAAACCGATGCATACACCCACGAACACAGCAAGTGCTATACCAACAGGCCCCAGCGGTGCAAGCAAAGGTAGTAGAAAAAAAGTGACTGAAAGGCCGGTAGTAGAGCCGCAAGCAATCCCTGAAAGGACGCCACACATTACTCCAATAACCCAAAGGAACCAAGCCCATACTGTACCAAACCCGTTAATTGCCGCAACTGCCTGGTTATATTTTCTTGTAATTTCTGCTTTATCTATACTAGACTCTAGTGCAACACCCTGCTCTACAGAATTTAAATTTAATAGCATTTGACGGCAATGCATTGTATAATTGAGTATTATTTTAGTTTTTGCTTTTTCGGTTTGCAGATCTGGATCATTTATCATATCATCTATCTCGCGCAGATGCTCGCGCATTTGTAACATTAACACCTGTGCCCGTTGCTGCACTTGCGTAGCACTACCAGCATCGCCGCTATCTGAATCATCAGGTTGGATAGTATTTAATTGTGTTTCTAAGTATTTCAATTTATTCTGTATTAGTGTCCGAGTGTGTGATATGATACCCAACCACGCGGCAAAAATTCCTCTACGTATAGCTAATTTGTCTTTTTTCGAAATGTCCTTTTTGTGACTCACGCTTTCTCGCAGCGCAGTGCGTTTAACTACAAAGGGTCCAGACTCAGCATCAAACGACGCGCCATTTTCAGTGGAAGTACCAGATGTACTAGAGGAAACTTCAGACGTACGTGTACCATCTACACTACCAGACGAATCAGTTTCTGATGAATCATCGTTCTTTTTGGACAGATTGTCACCTAGATTTTTATCTGCCCAGGCTTGTGAAAAAATAAATAAATTCGTGCTAGCATCCAGTAGGGTGGTGGTCAATTTCTGCGGTTGCCTCACGCACGAGGACGAAGTGACACTGAGTGGATTGTATTCTTGCAAGTGTGCTATGACGTACTGTTTGACGTACTGTTTACATGTCAAAACTTGCTCTGTGCGGCTGTCACCTTGCTCTTTGCTGCTGTCGCTAGGCACAGTCGATTGGTTATTTCTTACATAATCTTTATGTCCATCCTTTAAACGACTTCCTAAAGAATAGAAGTCGTGCATGCAAGCATGATAATCGCCATTTGCCAGCGATTGTTGTAATCTGCTTAGTAATTGCGCGTCCTTCTGTACGGTGCTTTTCTTTAGATGTCGTAGATCCATAGAAGTTACCTCTTTTGTACTAGTGACTGTCTTGGTGTTTAAAAAACATGGATGGATTCATATTTTTCAACCTTCCATTATTATTCATATTAAGCCATAAAAATTAAAATAAACTTAAGGGCACCTCTATAAATGGCTATTTTACTTCAATACATCGTTGTGATGTAGTCTGCGCGGCTCATTTACTCCATGTAAACTCCGCTGCTCGCCGTCATCACGCCTTGTTTTGAAGCAAAATTTCTAATTTTTAGAGGTGCCCTTAAAATTGACACCAAAGTAAAAATAATCGCGCAAGATGAAAAAAACTGAAATACCTGCTAAAATTATATCGTAAATTTTCAAAATTTACATACAATAAATATCAAAAATCTCTTCTTAGCTAGTATTTCTCCCCTTCTCAGCTTCTGCAGCTGAGTTCAGTGTGGCTGAACTACTGGAATAAGCCGCCACCATGTTAACTAGCTCTCGTACAACAACGGAAAATATAATCAATTTTAATTCGCTGGTACTGCGCAAGTCAGATATAAAGTGTTTCCAACGTTTCATAAAAGCAGGATTATCGTTTTCCCACCGTTCTAACCACGTTATACTATCTTCGTGTCCATCAATAATGCACTGCAAAATAATGACCGTTAAGCAGCGTTGCTGAATATTTAAATCGTCTATTAATACAATCTGACCTACAGTATCCCATATCGTCTCCATGGGTTGTTTCATGATCTGTGATCGCAGCCAAAAGAATTCAAATCTGTCGTTTATGAGGAAATAGAATGTTGCTACATCCGCTAAAGGCAGACTATTTTTTTGTGTTGCTTCAATGATATCTAGCAAAGCATATTCATGATTGATGCTAGTTATACGTGTAGCTACGTCAGCGGAAATGCCAGCATCTTGTAATTCTTGTAAACTTTTTTCCCATTGTTCTTTTTCTTCACCTACCAATAACTGAGGTAATTGGTTGCGCAACAAGGCAATTGATGCGCTAAAACGATTGACCATACCTAAGATATCAGCGAGTTGGTCTTTATAATTATAAATAAACCAACGTGTTGCACGACGGATCAATCGGCTAGTTTGATGAATAATGGCGTAACGGGTTTCAGACGCCACCGTATCATCTAGTTTTTCAGCAAGATTGAGTAATTCTGTAAAGTTAAATACCTGATGTGCAATGGCGTAAGCACGCGCAATGGAAGCAATGTCAGCGTTTATTTCCGTTTTTAATCGAAATACAAAGGTAATACCCATATCATTGATTATGGCGTTACTGAGCTTTGTCGCGATGATTTCACGTCGCAAACTATGGGTTTGCATAAATTTTAAAAAATGATGACGTAATGGCTTTGGAAAAGCAGATACCAATATTTTTGTTAAATAATCCCCTTCTAAACTGTGCTTCTCTAGCAGTTCAGCTTTAAGTAGTATTTTGGTATAAGCGAGTAAGATCGCAATTTCAGGGCTTGTTAGTCCCTTCCCCATGGCTTTACGCTCCAGTAATCCTTTTTCATCAGGTAAAAACTCCAAGCTTCTATCCAATTTACCGTCGCGCTCCAATTGTTCAATGTAACGGCGATGCAATTCCAATTCTTGCCGTGCATGTGCCGTCGCTAAGCTAATGATGCGTGTTTGACAATCATTGTCGTGTAAGACGAGTTCAGCAATTTCATCAGTCATTTTCATTAATAGGCGATTACGTTCTTCCAGAGTCATTTCGCCGGCAGCAACAACAGCATTTAATAAAATTTTGCAATTAACTTCGTGATCGGAACAGTCAACACCAGCTGAGTTATCAACGAAATCGGTGTAAATGAGTCCACCATTTTGTGCATATTCAACACGTCCTAACTGAGTGAAGCCGAGATTTCCACCCTCTACCACTATGCGACAACGTAATTCATTACCATTGATACGTAAACTATCATTACTGCGATCACCCACATCGGCATTTCTTTCGTTGCTCGCTTTAACATAAGTACCAATACCACCATTCCATAGTAGATCGATCTTGGCTTTGAGGATTGCACGAATTAAATTATCTGGCGCTATAAAATCCTTATTAATATCTAGTAATTTTTTAATCGCAGGAGATAAGGGAATGGATTTTTGCAAACGACTAAACACTCCTCCTCCATTAGAAATTAAGCTAGGCGTATAATCCTTCCAGGTAGAACGGGGTAGATGAAACAAACGCTCGCGTTCTGTGAAACTGCTTTCTGGATCAGGTGTGGGATCAAGAAAAATATGTATGTGGTTAAATGCTGCGACGAGCTGGATGTGCCTTGATAACAGCAGGCCATTGCCAAAAACATCCCCCGACATATCACCGATACCAATGGCAGTGAAATCATTTTTTATTCAGGTTTAGACCTAAAGTTCTGCCATGACGCTCTGCAGATTTCCATGCACCACGAGCAGTAATCCCCATTTTTTTATGATCATACCCAACACTGCCCCCTGATGCATAAGCATCGCCCAACCAAAAATCGTATTCAGGTTCCGCAGCGATAGCATTGGCAATATCTGAAAAGCTAGCGGTCCCTTTATCTGCAGCAACGACTAAATAAGGATCGTCATCATCATAACGGACTACATCAGGAGGAGGAACGAGGATTCCATTTCGTAAATTATCGGTTAAATCTAATAGACCGCGCATGAAAATTTCGTAGCAAAGTTTTACTTCATCTAGAATCGCTTCACGATCACCTCCTTCAGAAAATTGTTTACAAACAAATCCACCTTTCGCTCCATCGGTAGCAGTTACCACGTTTTTCACTTGTTGTGCCTTCAGCAATCCTAATATTTCGGTACGAAAATCTTCACGCCTGTCCGACCAGCGAATACCGCCGCGCGCTACTTTGGCAGCACGCAAATGCACGGCCTCTACACGTGGCGAATAAATAAAAATTTCATACAACGGTCGTGGCAAAGGCAAATCGCTAATTCGAGCTGGATTTAATTTAAATGCAAGCCAATTTTTTGGTTTTCCCAGTTTATTTTTTTGAAAATAATTGGTTCGTAAAGTGGCCTGTATCACTTCAAATAAGCGGCGTAAAATACGGTCTTCATCCAAACTTGCTACCGTATCTAATGCAGTCTGTAAGCTATTTTCTAGGCCTTTGATAATACTTTTTGATTCTTCTTGACGTTTAGGATCAAAATAATATTTAAATAACTGAATCAAGATTTTTGCAATACTGGCATTGCGTGAAACTGCGCTTTCTATATAGGTTTGACTAAACGGTACACCAATTTGGCGTAGATATTTAGTGTAAGCTCTGAGGATAGAAATTTCACGCCAAGTTAACTGACCTGCAAGTATCAGGCGATTAAAGCCGTCGTTTTCGACTTCGCCAAACCATATTCTGTGAAAAGCTTCTTGAAAAATTTCTTTAACGTGAGCAACATCCACTTCGTCAACTTGTACCGATTTTACTCCAAAATCATTGATCCAAACACGCTGGCCGTCGCTTAACGTAATTTCCTGTGGCCACTCATCTATGACACGCAGCCCCATGTTTTCTAAAACGGGTAATACATCGGAGAGCACGATGGGTCGATTAGCCTGAAATAATTTGAAACGCAAAGGAACCGTTTTTTCAGCATTGTTAGGGTGATAAAAATTCATTGACAAAGGATGATCGAGTGAAATGCTTTCGATATGTTCGATATCATGAACGGCAGCGCTAGCTAAAAAAGTATCTCTATAACCGCTAGGAAATGCATATTCATATTTCTGAATTAAACGTCCACCATGCGCTTCGCCATAGTGAGCAATCAAAGCTTGCCGTAGCTCTTCTTTCCAAGAACGGGCCACATCAACAAGTTTTGATTCTATTTTTTTAACATCATAGCTTAATTCTTTTTTAGGATCAGTACGGACTAAAAAATGAATTCTAACCAGATTAGATTCCCCAAACGAAGTAGAAAAACCAATTTCTATTCCAGAAAACTCGTGTACTAAAATCTTTTCCATCTTTTTTTGTAAATCGGTGTTTAATTTTTCCTTAGGTAAATACACCAAACAGGAAATAAAACGCCGATAAGTATCCTGTCGTACAAACAGACGTAACGCCTGCCGTTCCTGAATATACAGGATACCGAGGGACAATTGCGTTAATTCATCAGCACTGGCTTGAAATAAATCATCTCGTGGAAAACTAGATAGAATATCCAATAGCTCTTTGCCAGCGTGACCCTGTAAAGGAAGACGGGAATTGTTCAAAACTAATTTGATCTTTCGTCTTATTAAAGGAATATGTCGAGGATCACTGTGGTAAACGGTGGAGGTGTAAAGGCCAATAAAGCGACGTTCACCTATTAATTTTCCCTTATCAAAATGTTTGATACCAATATAATCAGCATAAGCGGGACGGTGTACACTCGCCTTCGTGTTGGTTTTAGAAATAACCAGCACCTGTGGTGAAAAGGCTAGGCGGCGCGCTTCCGGTGGTAATTCAGTCAATAATTTTTCTACTTTACTCCTACTGTCACACCGAAGTACTCCTAATCCAGAGGATTTGTCCATTCGTAATGTCTTACGATCCTTGCTTAATTCGTAATCACGGTAGCCTAAAAAGGTAAAATGCTCATTGAGCAACCACCGCAAAAAATCCTGAGATTCAGCAACATCCTCTGGATCATAGGGAGGTGAATTTTGTTCTAACTCTTGCAAGCAACCCCGCATTTTTTCACACATCTTTGGCCAATCTTGTACCACCAATTCGACCTGATCCAAAACTGTACCCACTTTATCAGCAAGCCTTTCACGGGCAGCTTGATCAGGTGCTTTAGTAATTTCTATATGAACCCATGCTTCAATGTGTCCATTGAAGGACTTGGCATCCGATGGCAGGACCTGAACGATCCTTCCTGCTAAATCACGTTGTACCTTAATATCGCCAACATGATTAATGAAAAGAATGCCAAAACCCTCATGATTGATCTCCATGCGAGTTGAATCTACTAAAAAAGGCTTGTCGTCAGTAACGTATTCCAGCACAGTAGAGCCAGTTGTCTCCCAAATATCCTGCTTGCTATCCGTGTCAAATACATGGATCTTGGTTTGATTGGGTAAGCGCTGATAAGCTAGTTTCCAGTGAGATATGACAGAGGCTGCTAAATCTTTTACTGATCGATTTTTGAGAGTCTCTAAGTCAGCATGTGCGTAGTACTGTTGTGTAAAAACGGAAAAAAGCGAAAATTGCTTTTTGGGTATCCTTTGTTCAGCAATGCCCGCAATCCCCTCTAAAATGTTCCGGTAGCTATGGTTAGTAAGGCTATTCATACAAAAATAAAATGTAAAGGGCTAGGCCCACAAGTCTTGGTGGGGGTTACGTCCATAACTTTCCTAGATTTCCATAAAAACAGCGCCCATCACGCCTTATCTTAAAGCAAAATTTCTAATTTCTAGAAGTGTCCTTAAGAAATGCGTCATGTTGAAGCGAGCAGACTGAGTACATTGTAATATGCTACTCGTAAAAAACCAATATTGTGCAGCGATATGCCATTCATATTTGTTACCATTGCAGATATAAAATTCCTTTCAATATTTATTATATTGAGATAGCAGCTTACAAAATTCAGTATTTTTCAACTTTCTTAGGCAAGCCCGGCATTTACCTTGAGGATCTTTTTGTAAAACTAGAAGCGCGTGGCCAAGGCATTAGATAAAAAATGTTAGCTTATTTGGCTTGACTTGCAAAAACAAGAAATTGTGGCCAATGTGATTTAAAAGTTGAGAATGGCGTAAAGATAGGTTTTTTTGATAGAATAATTGAAAAAATTATAGAAAGCTCTTTGCCATGGCTGACATCGATATAAAACGAAGGCGTGGCAGGCAGAGATGAACCATGAATTAGAACTGGTGTTTTGTATCCAAAGCAAAATTTTGTGAGTAGCAGGTTCCTCCTGGCATGTTATTTTCTAACAGCGATCCAATAGAGATCAATAAATTTTCGGCAATGGCTGAGGAATGGTGGGATCCAACAGGCCCCTGCAGGCCCTTGCATGTTATCAATCCGGTACGCTTGTTGTTTTTAAAAACATACGTTCCTTCTCTGCAGGAGCAAAAAGTAATCGATGTCGGTTGCGGAGGTGGGTTACTGAGTGAAGCGCTAGCCCGAGAAGGGGCCTGTGTTACCGGAATTGATACGAGTGATATGTTAATAGAAGTTGCAAAGCAACATGTAAATCAAGATGTGCTGAACGTCCGCTACCTGAACGAAGATGCAGAAATCATGTCTGAAAAAGAGCGAGGTTGTTTTCACGTTGTTTGTTGCATGGAACTACTTGAACATGTTCCTGATCCTAGCGCTTTGATTCAGACCTGTAGCGATCTCGTTACGCCCGGAGGCTGGTTATTTTTTTCTACGATCAATCGAGATCTTTGTGCTTACCTGGCGGCTATTGTTTGTGCCGAATATTTGTTAAAACTCTTGCCAAAGGGAACTCATCAGTATGAAAAATTTATTCGACCCTCGGAGCTGGCTGCCGCAGCGCGTAAAGCGGGTTTAAGTTTACAAAAACTGCAAGGTATACATTATAATCCTCTTACCCACGTGGCAAGCCTGACCAACGCAATAAGGGTGAATTATATCGCTGCTTTCCAAAAGCGAGTGTAGTTGATGTTGTCTACAACATTTTCTAATTCAAAAATTACTGCCGTGTTGTTTGATTTGGATGGAACGTTACTAGATACAGCACCTGATTTAGCGGGGGCATTGAATGCGCTTTTATTAGCGCGGCGTTCTCCCCAGTTGCCGTTGACAACAATTCGTCGCAAGGTCTCTGAAGGTACTGCTGGGCTACTGAAATTAGGATTTAATGTCACAGATCAAAGTCCTATATTTTCTGGTTTGCAACAACAATTCATCGAATATTATGGTCAACACATCTGCGACAAAACCCAATTATTTTCCGGTATAGAGGAACTTATTGATTATTTACAAAAAAATTGTTTGCCATGGGGTATCGTCACGAACAAATCTATGACATTGACTACGAAATTGATTGAGCATTTTGCTTTATTACAAAAAGCGAATTGTATTATCGGTGGCGATACCTTGGCGCACAACAAGCCCCATCCGAAACCCTTGCTGCACGCCTGTGAGTGTCTGGTATGCCTACCAGCAAACTGTGTCTATATCGGTGATTCGCAACAAGATATTGAAGCAGCGAGGTCAGCCGGTATGCGTAGTCTGGTTGCATTGTATGGTTACATACCCAGCGAAAAGCTAGCGAAATCCTGGAAAGCGAATGCCATGATGCACACGCCTCTGAATATCATCGATTGGTTGAAACAGAATTAATGGTATGTAGAAGGAGCGTAGTGAGAAGACGTTTACGTATTGCAAGTCGAAAGAGCCCGTTGGCCTGTTGGCAGGCGAATGCAGTGCAGGGTTTGTTAAAAAGGCAATATCCGTCCCTGGAAATAGAATTGATCCTTTTCACTACAGAAGGCGATAGATACACGGAAAGCGCTGGGCGTGAGTTAAGCGGCAAGGGTCTGTTTGTTAAAGAATTAGAAATGGCCTTACTGAATGATCAAGCCGATATCGCCGTCCATTCTATGAAAGATTTACCGATGACGCTAGAAGATGGTTTGCTGTTAGCAGCGATTTTTGAACGAGAAGATCCACGGGATGTTTTGCTCACTCCATCAGGAAAAAACCTAAAACAACTACCGTCTGGTTCCAGCATTGGTTCATCCAGTTTAAGGCGTCAATCACAGCTACTGGCTTTGCGTGCTGATCTCAAGGTTAGCGTATTGCACGGTAACGTTGGAACACGTTTAGATAAGCTTGCTGCGGGTGAATATGACGCTATTATTTTAGCTGCTGCTGGTCTTATTCGTTTAGGAAAATCTGCTTGTATCAGTGAATATTTTTCGCTGGATTTTTTTTTGCCGGCACCTGGTCAAGGCGCATTGGGCATTGAATGTCGATCAAAGGATGTAGAAACACGAAACTTAATCTCTATCTTAAATCACGATCCAACTTCTGTGTGTGTCACAGCAGAACGAACCCTTAGCCTACAATTAGGAGGAAACTGTCAGGTTCCCATCGCTGCCTATGCAGAATGCTTAGGGGATCAGATATATTTGCGAGGTTTGGTGGCAAAGCCGGATGGTAGTTTACTCATCAAGGTAGAAAAATATGGAAGGCTGGATGAAGCTGAAATGCTTGGAATTGTGGCAGCAAAGGAATTAATAGATCGAGGTGGAAATAGTATTTTACAAGAATTGATATGAACTAACTTAAAGGTGCCATTACGGTTTTTTTTGGTTCAGTGGCTACTGTTTTCTTTGGATACTCGCAGAAGGTTTTTATAACACATGCCAAACACTTTGGTTTACGTGCTAAACACGTATAGCGTCCATGTAGAATTAACCAATGGTGTGCATTTTTTAAATAGGCTCTAGGAATGACTTTTATTAGCTTTTTTTCAACAGCTAGTGAAGTTTTTCCGATGGCGAGTCGTGTCCTGTTACAGACACGAAAAATATGCGTATCGACAGCAACGGTAGCTTGGTTAAACGCCGTATTAAGAATAACATTTGCTGTCTTGCGGCCTACACCAGGCAATTTTTCCAAAAATTCACGCTGTTCTGGAACCTGGCTGTGATGCTGATACAGTAAAATTTCACAGGTTTTTATAATATTTTGCGCTTTAGTGTTGTATAAACCAATAGATTTTATATGATCTTTCAAACCTTGCAGGCCGAGTGATAGCATTTGCTCGGGTGTATTGGCTGCTGCAAACAATGCTTTACTGGCCCGATTAACCGACTTATCGCTCGCTTGTGCAGAAAGCATGACGGCAATGAGTAACTCAAAGTGAGAATGATAAACTAATTCGGTTGTAGGGTGAGGATTTTGAATATAAAGGTGCTGGAAGATAGCAAGACGCTTTTTGGCGTTCACGTTATTTTTTCTTTTTGAAATCCATCCGAGATTGTATCATCACGCCTAAAAATTTATGCGGCTTGTCTAGCAACAAGGTTTTAAAATCTGGATTGAGCGGCTTGAGAATGGTGTGTTCACCATCGATTAAAACTTGTTTGAAATTCGGCAAATGCTGTCCTTCGATATGGACGATGGCAAAGTCCAGGCTGCTAGGACTTAACTCTGGGTCAACGAGAAGAACGGTTCCCTCGGGAAAGCGAGGTTCCATCGTCGTATCTCTCACTGTCAGGGCATAGGCATGCTGGCTCAACTCGATATCTGTTGAAACAGTAGGTAGAGGACTTGGTTTCTGTGTCAAACTTGGCCAAAAAAGTACTTGTTCCCAGGATAATAGAGGAATTTGACGCCAGCCCTGAGCATCAGGATTAAAGGTGCCTGGAATTCGATCAGGTGGCAACGGCTCGGTGCCAAACAATTGATCGATAGAGACGGCGAAAAAATTTGCAATGGGGCTGAGCGTAGCTACCTTGGGATTATCCGTTTCCCCCGAGCAGATTCGGTGCACCACGGGCTGACCAATCCCAGTTCGGCGTGCTAGCTCTGATTCGTTAATCCCCAATTCAGCCATTAATCCCTTTAAAATGGTATGCAGATGGTTCTTCATGTCATTTTTCACTTATTAAGTGCGTTGATTTTATCTGTTAATTTTTATAATTTCTAGTGTTAGTGCTGAAACCAAGCGAGTAGTAAGTGGCCCGTATTTTTGCACACTGTCTCTTTTCTAGAGAGTCACTGACACGCCGTTAAACAGGCCTTGTCAGTTGCTAGGATTATGCATAGAATGTCGAGTCCATTTAATCCATAGATAAGAAGGTTTTTTGTATGTTGGCTAAGCAAGAAGTAATGGCTAAATACCAGCGTTTTTCCGGTGACACAGGTTCACCAGAGGTTCAAGTAGCCCTATTGTCCAGCGCTATTGAACATCTCAACGGCCATTTTCAAGCAAACAAGAAGGATAATCATTCACGGCAGGGGCTGCTGAAAAAGGTAGCTTTGCGCCGTAAATTGCTGAAATATTTAAAAAGAGTGAACTTGCAGCGCTATGTAAATCTGGTTAAACAGCTTGGCTTACGCGCTTAAAATTATCAATTAATTAGATTGTTGATTAGATTTGCTGGATAGAATTTGGATAAAAGGCAGCTTTAGTAAATGTAAGAATACGGGAAATTGTAGAAGTGCCTTAAAGAAGTGTGTTGTACACAAGTGGATGGTTGTTGCTTTGCCTGCTTGTTTTTACTTGAGGAAAATTAAGTGTCAAATAATCCTGTGAAAAAGGTGTTTCAGTTTGGAAGCTATGAGATGAGCTTAGAGACGGGCGTTGTCGCTCGTCAGGCCACGGCCGCGGTCTTGGTAACTTTGGAGGATACAACTGTTTTGGTATCGGTGGTTGGTCGTAATTCGCAAGCTGGTGAGCAAAGTGATTTTTTTCCTTTGACGGTCCATTATCAGGAGCGCAGTTATGCAGCAGGTCGTATTCCTGGTGGATATTTTAAGCGTGAAGGCCGTTCAACCGAAAAAGAAGTTTTGACTTCTCGCTTGATTGACAGACCGATACGTCCCCTGTTTCCAAAGAATTTTCGCAGTGAAGTGCAAATCATCGCGACTGTTTTGTCATCAAATCCTGGTATCAATGCGGACATTCCGGCGATGATAGGTGCTTCAGCAGCGTTAGCATTGTCAGGGTTGCCTTTTAGAGGGCCTATTGCAGCGGTACGCGTGGCTTATGCTCAGGGCGAATATTTACTCAATCCCACCTTTAAGCAGCTTGAACTGTCAGATTTGGATTTGATAGTAGCAGGAACTGCAAAGGCTGTACTCATGGTGGAGTCACAGGCTGCAGAGCTTTCTGAAGAAATTATGCTGGGTGCCATTTTGTTTGGGCACCGACAAATGCAGGTTGCAATTCAAGCCATTAACGAATTTGTTCAGGAAGCAGGGCGATCCGTATGGAACTGGGAACCAAATGTCCCGATGGAACAAGCCTTAGAACAGGAAATTACACAAAGCGTGGTGGCTTCAATAGCGGAAGCTTACGAGCTTCCAGAGAAGCTTCAGCGTAAAGCCTGTTTGGATGGGTTACGCGAAAAAATTACTAAAACATGGCTGAGTGAAGAGCGGGGTGGCACAACTAAGGCCATCCAAGACCTATTTTTTACATTGGAAGAGGGTGTAGTTCGCCGACGTATTTTGGATGGGTCGGCACGAATTGATGGGCGTGATAAAAAAACAGTACGGCCGATTACTATTCAGCCTAGTGTGTTGCCACGTACGCATGGATCGACTTTGTTTACCCGAGGTGAGACACAGACGTTTGTTGCGGTTACCTTAGGTACCGATAGAGATGCACAAATTGTAGAAGCACTGGATGGTGAAGCACGCGAAACTTTCATACTCCACTATAACTTCCCTCCTTATAGCGTGGGAGAGACGGGGCAAATGGGTAGTCCTAAAAGACGAGAGATCGGACATGGTAATTTGGCAAAACGTGCTCTACGCGCGGTGCTACCTAGTGAATCAGATTTTCCGTATGTATTGCGGGTAGTTGCTGAGATCACGGAATCTAATGGTTCTAGTTCCATGGCAACGGTTTGTGGCGCGAGTATCGCTCTAATGGATGCGGGTGTACCGATAAAAAAACATGTTGCAGGCGTTGCCATGGGTTTGATCAAGGAGGGAGAGCGTTTCGCTGTACTGACCGATATTTTGGGTGATGAAGATCATTTGGGAGATATGGATTTTAAGGTCGCAGGGACGGTGGATGGTATTACCGCTTTACAAATGGATATCAAGATTGATGGAATCACCGAGGAAATTATGAAAACGGCGCTGGTTCAGGCAAAAGAGGGGCGTTTACACATATTAGATATTATGCACAGAAGACTAGCGGTACCTAAGATAGAAGTTTCCCCATACGCGCCACGTATTACTACGATAAAAATACATCCAGATAAAATTAGAGATTTAATTGGTAAAGGTGGAGCGACGATTCGTTCTATTACGGAAGAAACGGGTACTTTGATCGATATTAGCGACGATGGTTTAGTAAGGGTTTCTACCTCTGATTTACAGGCTTGTCAGGATGCGCTAGAACGTATTAAAAGGGTGACAGCAGAAGTTGAGATAGGACTTGTTTATGAAGGTCCTGTGGTTAAGCTAACCGATTTTGGTGCATTTGTTAATGTATTGCCAGGTCGTGATGGCCTTGTTCATATTTCACAAATTTCTGATGAACGAGTTGAAAACGTAAGCGATGTCCTGCGTGAAGGTCAGGTCGTTAGGGTCAGGGTTTTGGAGATTGATAGACAAGGTCGGATTCGCTTGACGATGAAGGATCTCGAGACCGCTGATGCAACTCGATAGTGCAAACAATTCAGGTGTAAAGAAGCCGAGGTGGTGAAACTGGTAGACACGCAAGTTTCAGGTACTTGTGGGGCGACCCGTGGAGGTTCGAGTCCTCTTCTCGGCACCAGCTGACGGCGCGCTATTTTTTTAGCCATGGAATTACGACAGATATCTCGTTTCCTTTTCTTCCGCTGCTCAACACTACACTCTAAATAATGATGAGCGTCTAAGAGTAATCAAAAAGTACACGTAGTGTTGTTGAGATAGAATGGATGCAAAAATAAGTAAACAAAAATTTGATCCCTCACTTTCTTTTTTTCCTAAGCGATTCAAGTGGATTGCGCCACAAATAAATGTGACATTACATTACTTGATCGTATGCTTTATAGATAATTTTATAGAAAAATTATAGTCATAGCGTTATTATTTCGGTACCATGAGCTCTTGTGTAATAAAATTCATATAATGAAAATTTAAAAAAATATGCGCGTTACATTAAAGCAACTCGAGATTTTTGTCGAAACTGCCAGATTTGGAAATGTTAGTCACGCTGCAAAGAGAATGTATCTTTCTCAATCCGCTTGTAGTATGGCGCTTGCTGCTCTGGAAGAGCAACTAGAAGGTTCTATATTTGATAGGCATGGAAAGCAGTTATTTTTGAATGAAAGAGGACGATCTCTACTGCCGAAAGCGATCACTATTATATCGCAGATTAAAGAACTAAAGGATATGATGGTTGAAAACAAAAAAGATAATTTATCTGGGCAATTGATTGTCGGTGCAAGTAGGACAATTGGTAACTATTTATTACCACAACTCATTTCGGAGTTTTGCGGTTTGCATCAAAACATTCAAATCAAGCTAGAGATATCCAACACAGATGTCCTGTTGTCTAAATTACTTGCTTTCAATGTCGATATAGCCCTGATAGAGACCAACTGCTATTTCGATAAAGTGAATGCTTATTTGTGGAGAAAAGATGAATTAGTTGTGGTGGCTTCTCCAAAGCATCCACTGAGTAAGAAAAAGAAACTTGTGTTATCTGATATCATGAATGCTTGTTGGTTACTGCGGGAGGCGTCTTCCCACACTCGCTTGAAATTAGAAGAAGCTGTAGGTGGAAAAATACAGCCTTTTTTAGAATTGGATGATACTGAGGCCATTAAACAAGCTACTGAAGCAGGATTAGGGATCAGCTGTCTTTCTAAGATAATAGTTAGGGATTCTTTAAAAAAGAATACATTAGTGGAATTAAAGACTCCTTTTTTAAATCTTAGCCGCGAATTTTATATTTTGATCCATCAAGAAAAATATCAATCTACGATCATGTTAGAATTTTTGAAAAAGTGTGCTCCTGACTTCCGCGTTGTCCAATAGCTTCTGACAAGCCTCCCGTTTCAGTACAGGTAAGTTCTTGCCTGTTTTAAAAATTTAGCGAGATAAGGAGTTGTTTAGTGGGCGCCTCTATAAATATTGAATATTGAAGTACTATGGCAATTTATAGAGGTGCCTTTTAGTATGGGGTCTGTTTTAATTTTGGGTGCTACGTCTTCGATCGCAAGGGCTTGTGCGGAGGTTTTTGCCTCTAGAGGTCATGGACTCTACCTTGCAGGTCGAGATTTATTTGAATTGGGGCGATTAGCAAAAGATCTACAGATACGTTTTAAAACGCGAGTTGAGTATTCCTTTTTTGATATCACACAGCTACAATCCCATGCTTCTTTTTTCGATGAAGTGCTAAGTAGAGCAGGAGGCATTGCTGGAGTATTGATGGCAGTGGGTTTACTAGATAAAAAATGCTCTCCCTTAGAGCTTATTCTAGCTAATTTTGCAGGTCCGGTTTCAATACTAGGAGTATGTGCTGATTATTTTGCAGCAAATAAAAAAGGCTTTATCGTTGGATTTAGCTCCGTAGCGGGTGATAGAGGGCGCCGGTCCAATTACATCTATGGTGCAAGTAAATCTGGATTAACGACCTATTTGCAGGGTTTGCGCAGCTCCTTGTATCCCTATCATGTGCGTGTATTGACAGTGAAACTGGGATTAATTGATACAAAAATGACGTTTGGAGCTAACTATCCGCTGTTTTTAGCGGCAAATCCACAAAAAACTGGCTTAAAAATTATACGTGCTTTAGATAATGGAAAGGAAAGCGTCTACGTTCCCATGATCTGGAGAATCGTCATGTTAGTGGTTCGCTTGATTCCGGAAAGGATCTTTAAACGTCTAAAAATGCAATGATTGCACTTAAGGTTGTCAATTGTTTAATTAGCGCACATGTTGTGTATATACCCATTGTACGTGAAGTTTCGAATTCGCAACTTCACGTACTTTCTTTGCGCGATGAGGATTTTTAAGTAGAGGACCGCGCTCTAAAAATTGAATCGTGGAAGACACAATGGATCTTACTTATTATTTTGAATACGCGAATTGTATTCTTTTTTAAGGATCTTGTCCTTGCGGGCCCATAAGTCATTGAGCTTTTTTTGAAACCCGGTTCGAAATGATCGATCATGTTGGTAATCACCCAACCAATCAGACGTAATGGGCAAAGTTTCTATGTGTACCGTTATTTTTTTTATACCGCCTGATAAAAAATTCCATAAACTGGCTTGCTTCGGTGGATAAATGATCGTTACATTCAGGATTTTATGAAAGAAGTCTCCTAACACCGCTAAACTAAATCCAATACCTGCTGATTTGGGGCGCAGTAAATATTGATAAGGAGAGGCTTGTAGTTCATGTTTTCTTTCGCTAAATCGTGTTCCTTCAACAAAATTGGCTACAGTAGTTGGCGTCGCTTTAAACTTTTGGCAGGTGCGCTTGGCGGTTTCAATGTCCCTACCCTTCCATTCCGGGTGTTTGGTTAGCACCGCTTTATTGTAACGATGCACAAACGGAAATCCTAATACCCAACAGGCCCAGCCAGCAAAAGGCAATGTCCAGAGTAACTCCCTTTTAAGAAAAAATTTTAGTGTAGGGATTTTTTTATTAAAAATACGCTGTAATATGAATACATCAGCCCAAGATTGATGGTTTGCAATGAGCAAATACCACTCATGGTACATCAGTTGTTCTAAACCTGTAACGTCCCATTCCATGGTCGTCATTAATTCTTGAATCAACTGATTAGTTCTTATCCAGTGAGCTGGTAAATCCTCCATCCAGCGTCTGCAATTTCGTTGCCAAATTTTTACAGGAAAAAGATAAAAAAATATTCCTAAAATTCCTAATGGTAGGAACCACAACACGATATTGATGGTGTAGAGCAGCATAGTAGCAATAGCTCTTAAGTGCTGCACAAGTTTCATGCACTCCCTCCTACCATTCAAATATTAGGACTTAATTTTTTGCAAGTACCTGCCACATGATCGACTACACTACGCCAAAATCCACCTCGCGGTACGTTTTCTAGTGCAATGAGGTGAGTACTTGCAATAGATTGACCATCTAAGATCACATCTATTTGACCTATCGTATCTCCTTTTTTAATCGGAGCCTGTACATTAGGAGTGAAAGTCATTTTTGTCATCGGCGTCTTGTTTAGACCAACTGGCAAGGTTGCATACAAATCTTGCGCTACACCAACGTATACGCGAGAGCGTTTTCCAAACCAAATTCGCATCTCAGCGAGCTTTGTATAGGCATTGTAAATTTTCCGCGATTCATAAAAACGAAATCCATAAGTTAACAATTTGTAACTATCTTGTGCACGCACCGCATCTGATGGAGCGCCCATCACAATGGTAATTAAACGCAACCCATTTTTCTGACCAGAAGCCACTAAACAAAAACCTGCATCGTCCGTATGGCCTGTTTTAATGCCATCAATGCAGGGGTCACGCCATAATAAACGATTGCGATTTGGCTGCTTAATAGCGTTATAAGTAAACCATTTTTGTGAATACCACTTATAGTCTTGCGGAAAATCGAGAACCAATCGTTGCGCCAAAATGGCCATATCGCGTGCCGTAGAGTAATGATTTGGATCCGGCAAGCCATCCACATTGGCAAAGTGGGTATGGTTCATTTTTAGTCGAATAGCTTCATGGTTCATGAGATCCACAAAAGACTCCCGGCTACCTGCTACATATTCGGCCATTGCTACACAGGCGTCATTGCCAGAATCAACAATAATTCCCTGCATCAAGTCGTGTACAGAGACTTGGTCACCAACCTTTACAAACATTTTTGAACCATTCGTTTCCCAAGCGGCCTTACTAATGGTCACTAGATCGTCCAAATGGATTTGCCCTCCCTGTAGAGCCATGGATATGACATAAGAAGTCATCATTTTAGTTAAGCTGGCTGGCGCCACTTGTTCATCGATATTTGCACCAGTCAGAATATTGCCGCTATAAGCATCTATCAGGAGGTAGGTTCTGGCATTGACAGGGGGGGGGATCGGGATCAACACAGGTTGCCCTTTAGGGGGTGAAGAGGGGATTGTAATAGGGATCACAGGATCGGCCTTGGTCGTCACGGAACCAAATAGCATTATTATTAAGCAAGCTACCACTGGCAACAAAGCACGTATCTTAAGCATAACAGGACGCCTTATATAATTTTGTTTGCATATCTATCCTCACCGCTACCCAAGGAAGGGGATACCCCTTTACTTATGATCGCCTATTGCGGTATAGGTATGTAGTCTAACTGTATGTCAAGAATAATAAAATGCGTCACCGCCACACTGCTGCTCGCCAGCTTGTTCCACGCACCCGAGGGATACAGCGCTGCCGCTGATCGGATTAACTATCAAATTCAAGGCTTGTCGCCAGCTTTTACAGCGGCGATCAGGGCGCGACTCGACTATAGCTTACGGGCCTTGCAGCCCATAGGCTTAGATGCCATTCAAGCTTGGTATAGTAGTCGTGCACCTATTGAAATTCAGAATACACTTGCTTTGTATGGTTACTTTAAACCATCTGTGCATGCAAGGCTGTTTTATCACAATAAGCACTGGCAGGCTATGTATAGAATTTTGCCGGGGCCTTTGTTGAAAATTAAGCAGCTCACTCTTTCCATGCATGGAGAGGGAGCAAGTCATGCAACGTTACAGAAGCGTCTCACTGAATTACCACTACACCAAGGTGATAGCTTCTTAAGCGAACAATACGAACAAGCAAAACAAACACTGCTCACGGCTGTGATAGCAGAGGGTTACCTATCCGCTCATTTTGCTAAGCAGCAAGTATTGATTGATCGTCGATCCTATGCAGCTTACATCACCTTAACACTAGAAACGGGACCGCGCTACTACTTTGGTCCCGTTATTTTTCAAACCAATATCCTTAAACATTCCTTTTTAAAACGCTATCTCCCCTTCTGCGTCGGTGATCCGTATTCTTTTGAACAACTTGTGAAACTGCAGGAAAATCTAGACAGCAGTGGCTACTTTCAACACATTTCCATTATTGATGGTTTAACAGTAAAAAAGCAGGGTCAACAAATTCCTATTTTACTTAAATTAACACCACAGTCTGCTCAACAATACACGGCAGGTATAGGTTACAGCACAGACATTGGCATGAAGGCTACGTTGGGTTGGAAATCGCGATATCTAAATAAATTTGGTCATAAATTAAGCATTATTGGCCAATTATCGCAGCGACAAAACAGTTTACAAGCCACTTACACCATTCCAGGGCAACACCCTAATACGGATAGTTACAACCTTAACTTCGTCATCGTCCGTAGACTGCTTGCACAGGTGGATAGCACTATACAGGCAATTGGTATCACCAGCGTGAAGCAGTGGAAAACTTGGCAGAGTAATCTTTTTTTGAACTATCAAATTGAGCATTTTAACTATGCGAACAGGGCAACAGTAATCTCCTCGCATTTGCTGATGCCAGGTGTCAATTTTTCACGCAGTCAATTTGATGACAATCTCTATCCTTTACACGGTTATCGTATCAATCTGAGATTGCAAGGAGCAGATAAAAATATTTTATCCAGTGCAAGTTTTTTGCAAACTCAACTGCAAACCAAAAGAATTATGAGTTGGAACGATAATAGCAGGCTGATCCTGCGTGCTGAACTCGGTTACACGTTAACCCCTGATCCTAATACCTTTCCTCCTTCTTTACTTTTTTATGCGGGGGGAAGCCAAAGCATTCGTGGCTATGCTTATCAAAGTTTGGGCCCTGGACGATATTTGATGGTAGGCAGTGCAGAATATCAACATCGACTGATCAATGATTTCTATGGTGCAGTCTTCTTTGACGTTGGTAATGCAGTAAATAATTTTCCAATAAATTTACGTAAAGGTGCTGGTGTTGGTCTTGTGTGGGTTTCACCGCTAGGTCCCATGGAGTTGACTCTAGGCAAGGCGCTGGATCTACCGGGCCAGCCTTTGCGATTACAATTTAGCATAGGGATTGATCTGCTATGAAAACGCGTCCTATCGGATTGTTTGGGATCATGCTTGGCATGATAAGCCTGATTTTCGTAGGTATTGGATATTTATTGCTAGATACACAAGTTGGTTTGCATTTAACTGGACAATTTGCTCAGCAATGGTCGTCTGGCAGGTTAAAAATTAGTGGATTACAAGGCTG
>JABDBU010000007.1:0-698 GCA_013288455.1 Gammaproteobacteria bacterium
GTAAGTAATTAGTGTATATTAAACAGGATTGGCTTTTTTTATGGGTGATACCCGTGTCGAGCTTATGTTTTTGCAGGATAGTGCAATGAAATTCGCGTTCAACCTTTGTCGTCTCATTGGTAAGTTGTATTAAGCGCTTAATTTGTTGACACTGGGTCAGTTTGCTGACAGTTAATGTTAAGGCTTTTGAAAAATCTTCTAGATAGAATGCATCTTGAATCAAATAATGTATAAATTTTTCTAAAGGAAGTGATCCGTTTGCCAGTTCCCGATTAAAAGGAAGCGCATGGATTTTAGGCATGAGGTCGACCACTGCATCACACAATTCATCGAAGATCATGTACTATCTCCTTTAGGACGTCGCTAGAAAGTTGGAGTAAAAAGGCAATTTATAAGAGGTGCTCTTAAGTAGTAAAAAAAATCTACAGGTCCATTACCCTTGCCTATTTTTAGATGTTTTCCTGAGTCGATGGCTTGATATAGATAGGTCTTTGCTTTACGAATAGCATGATATAGGTCATGACCTTGTGCGAGATAGGACGCAATAGCTGCAGACAAGCTGCAGCCAGTGCCATGTGTATTTTTCGTATCAATACGCGGACTGTCGAAGCAGTGGGTTTTGGCTTGTGCATAATCGTAAAAAAGATCAGGAGAATTCTTAGCCATTAAATGTCCTCCCTTTAAGAGCACCGAAGTTT
>JABDBU010000007.1:708-27341 GCA_013288455.1 Gammaproteobacteria bacterium
AGTTTTGTGTACATTGGCTAGTAGGGCTGCTGCTGATTGCATTTGTTTTATGGTACTGATTTTTTGATTGAGTAAAATTTCTGCTTCAGGAATGTTTGGTGTAATCAGTGTAGCTAGAGGAAATAAATTGGTGAAAGCGGCCGTCGTATTGGCTTGCAAGAGCGCATCACCGCTTTGAGCTGTTATCACTGGATCCAAAATAATAAACGGAGGGCGATACCGCTCTAAGTTTTGCGTGACCAAATCGATGATTTCCCGCTTGTAGAGCAAGCCAAGTTTGATGGCTGCAAGGTGTAGATCGCTGAATACAGAATCGAGTTGTTGCTGTATAAACGGTAGTGGAATTTCCTGAATAGATTGAACCCCTTGTGTATTTTGAGCGACTAAAACAGTAACCACAGAAGCGGCATAGCTACCGGTTGCTGAAATTGCTTTAATGTCAGCCTGCATGCCAGCTCCTCCGGAAGGATCGGTTCCAGCAATGCTCAGGACAATGGGTAAGCTTGTCTTATGTAGCATGTCTATTCCATGATCCCTTTTCTGGCATACTGTCGATTAAGAACCAAGGATTCCAAGCTCGATGGTTCTAATTTATAGAAATGATCGAGTAATTGTGTATAAAAACTTCCGGGTCCTAGGGCTGTTTTAGCGGCTAATTCACCAGTGAGTCCAAATATTGTCATAGCATGTACGGCGGCCAAAAATGGATCCTGGTTTACCGCTAAGAAGCTACCGATAATAGCGGTCAGCGAGCAGCCCATGCCTACCACTTTGGTAAACAGCGGTGTTCCACATTGTAATGTCACGTAGTTGCTTTGATCGACAATGAGATCAATTTTTCCGCTAACCACGACCGTGCAATGATATTTTTTTGCTAAGCGCACAGCAGAGGGTAATGCACTTTCGCTGGTTTGTAGAGAATCAACGCCTTTGGTTTTGATATGTGGATCGACTAGCGCCATAATTTCAGAGGCATTACCACGAATTACCTGTACGCCCCGTGATAGGATTTTTTTTGCTGTTTCAGTTCTATAGTGACTGGCACCTACGCCAACAGGGTCGAAAGCAATGGGAATCTTAGTTTGTAAGGCGATCTCTTGAGCCATGGTGATGGAGTTAATCCAATAGTCATCTAATGTACCTATATTGATAACCAATGCTTTGGCAAGCGAAAGGATTTCGGCAAGCTCTTCCTGAGCATGCGCCATGATAGGCGAAGCGCCGAGTGATAGCAGCAGATTTGCCGTTATAGGCATGACGACGAGGTTGCTTATGTTGTGTATGATGGGATTTTTTTGCCGAATCCGTTCTACATCGTAGAATAATTGTTTAAAAACAATCTCACATGCAACGGTCGGTGCCATTACACCCTCCTTCCTATGGGTGAGAAGGAAGATGTTGATTCATCGAAGCAGAGTATTATTTTCATTGCAGTCACTTCTAGAAAACGTACTATATCCTTCCGATCTACCGCTTGTGTAAGTATAACAACGCGCTAAGGCAAATTGCAGCTGATCTGGTCCTTGGCGTTTTGGCGTAGCCGTGTAATAATTGGCTCATAATCCTCTTTTTTATTTTTTAAGATGCTGTAGTTTACCCCATTATACTTCGGAGCTGAACAAATTTTTGTCCCGTAATACAGTACTAAATGACTGCTATAGTGATTTTCGTGGATCCTGAGCAACTAAAAATCATTTTGGAAGCAGCTATTTTGGCAGCAGGTGAGCCTGTGAGTTTAGAGCGTTTATTTGGATTATTTCAGGAGGTTGAGCGACCATCTGAATCCATGCTAAAGCAAGCTCTGACTGAGTTGGAATCCAGTTACTGTGGAAGAGGGATTCGTTTGAAACGAGTTGCCAGTGGTTATTGTTTCTGTACTTTACCTGAGTTGCATCCATGGATCCGAGGGTTATGGTCCCAAAAACGGCCACGGTATACCCGAGCGTTTTTAGAAACATTGGCTATCATCGCCTATAAGCAACCCGTTACGAGAAGTGACATAGAAGCAATTCGCGGAGTCAGTGTCAGTCCGAATATTATAAAAAGTCTGCTCGATCAAGAATGGATTCAATCCGCTGGGCAACGAGAAGTTCCGGGCCGGCCCACTCTGTATGTGACAAGCAAGCAATTTTTGGATCACTTCAACATGAAGGAATTAGCTGAGCTGCCTGTGCTGCCCTCTATCGTTGCCGTTGCCTATGAGTGAAAAATTACAAAAAGTGTTGGCAGCATACGGACTAGGATCGCGGCGTGAAATGGAACGTTGGATCCAGCAAGGGCGAGTGAGCATTGCTACGCAGGTTGCTACGCTGGGGGATAGGGTTGAACGCGATGCAAAGATCTTTGTAGATGGCAAGCTAATCCAATTATGCTCCAATACGTCCCTATGTCGACGAGTGCTAATTTACCATAAGCCTGCTGGTGAAGTATGTACACGACATGATCCTGAAAATAGGCCTACTGTATTTTTAAATTTGCCACGTTTAAAGGAACAACGCTGGATCATGGTAGGGCGCTTAGACTTAAGCACGTTAGGCTTGCTGTTGTTTACTAACGATGGAGCATTAGCACACCGACTATCACATCCCTCTTATGAAATAGAGAGAGAATATGCTGTGCGTGTTTTGGGTGCAGTGAATGAAATAATACTTGATCGGTTAAAAAAAGGTGTAAAACTCAGCGATGGAATTGCAGCTTTTACTCACATTAAAGAATGTGCTGGAAAAGGTGCTAACCGTTGGTATCACGTGACACTGAAAGAAGGTCGTAATCGGGAAGTGAGACGTCTATGGGAATCACAAAGCGTTATGGTGAGTCGGCTTATTCGGATTCGATTTGGTGATATCAATTTGCCTGCTGATTTAAAGCGAGGGCAATGGCGGGAATTGATGGCAAACGATCTGCATCAGTTGGAGAGTTTGGTCGGTTTAGCAGCATCCGTGTAGAGCGATTTCTTCAAACTAAACCGCGTAGTCGACATCACAACGGTATATTGAAGTAAAATGGCAATTTATAGAGGTGCCTCAGAGGAGCTAAGCATGGTGAGTAAGCAGGTTTTGTTGGTTGAAGATGATGGAGTAGCGGCAAAAGTCGCCGAAAAAATGATGTCGGCGTTGCATTATCGAGTAGATGTTGTATCCAGTGGTAAGGCTGCAGTGGATCGACTCAAAGAGCATATTTATCAATTAATTCTCCTAGACATTGGCTTACCTGATATGCAAGGTGTTGCACTCATACACCGCATACGTCGTGAGCAATGGCAAAATAGTCACATGATGATTCCTATCGTCGGATTAACAGCGGGCATTAACCAAGAAATGAAACAGCGTTGTTTAGATGCCGGCATGAACATGATTATTTTGAAGCCGCTGAAGAAAGAAACAGCCGTAGAATTGTTAGCTACCTTCATGCAAGCTGAGTCAACTGAGCGGGTATCATCCTTGTCGACTGCTGGTCTTACTGAAGGAGCAGTATTGGATTTGGATGCTATTAAAGCTTTGCTAAAGGATGATGCACTGATCAAAGAATGTCGGGAATTGATGATAGATGGTTTAAGCGAAGATCTACTAAAGCTAGCAAATTGGTACAAAACCTCCGATTGGGAAAGCATTCAGGCCATTGCACACAAATGGCAGGGGGGGAGCCTGTTACTACGGAGCAAAGCGTTTAGAGCAAGCATGTAAAAATTTTAGCAGCTGCTGGCGTAAAGGCATGAAAGATCCATTAGAAACGCTATATCACCAATTGATTCAGGAAATGGAAATGGTTAAGGAAGTGTGTATCCATCAGCGTGCCAAATAAGTGAAAGTGTACATCAAAATGGTCTGGCTTACATTACAAGGATCGAATGTCAAAGAATCTGGCTCTCTAAACGACAATGTTTTCATAAAATGGGGGGTTGACCACACAACCAAAGGTGCACAATGTCCAAAAAATACAATAAAGAGTTCAAACTGAACCTACTCAATTTGAGTGAACACACGTTTGTGAAATTATTTAGACTGCGCAGAGGTGCTCATCATGTCAAAACAATGGAGGTAGGATCAGTTTGCTGAGGAACAGATTTATTCGTTGAGTCTGTCAGGGACTAAAATTTCTCGGTTACCGTTGTTTTCCATAGCACTGACTAAGCCTGCTTTTTCCATATCTTCCATCAGACGAGCAGCACGATTATAGCCGATTTTAAGCCGTCGTTGGATGCTAGAAATAGAAGCGCGACGCGTTTCTAAAACGATTTGTACTGCTTGGTCATATAGCGCATCTTTTTCCCCCCAATTATCTTCCATAAATTCTGTGCTAGCGTCAGCAATATCGAGTGATGCTTGAGAAAGATCGAGTTTATACTCAGGAGTACCGGATTGTTTTAGTGCGTTTACTACATCGTGGACTTCTTGGTCAGCAACAAAAGCACCATGAACGCGGATGGGTAAACCAGTTCCTGGTGCCAGATACAACATATCGCCATATCCTAATAATTGATCAGCGCCTTGCTGATCGAGGATCGTGCGCGAATCAATTTTTGAGGAAACTTGGAACGCAATACGAGTTCGAATATTGGCCTTGATCAATCCAGTAATAACGTCGACGGAGGGTCTTTGTGTTGCGATAATTAAGTGGATACCCGCTGCACGTGCTTTCTGTGCAATTCTCGCGATGAATTCTTCCACCTTTTTTCCAACGACCATGATCATGTCAGCGAATTCATCGATCAAAACAATGATATAAGGCAGTTGCATCAATGGCTCGGCTTGCTTTCCTTGCTCAGGTGTCCAAAATGGATCTTGAAGCGGATGTCCTTTTGTTTCAGCTTCTTGCACTTTTTGGTTATAACCTACTACGTTACGTACGCCAAAATTTGCCATAAGTTTGTAACGGCGTTCCATTTCTGCAACGCACCATCGTAATGCATTAGCTGCTTCCTTCATATCCGTAACAACCGGAGTTAAAAGATGTGGGATACCTTCATACACGGCAAGTTCCAACATTTTAGGATCTATCATGATCAGTTTGACTTCCTGGGGTGTTGCTTTGTAGAGGATGCTCAATAACATGGCATTCAGGCCAACGGATTTACCAGAACCGGTTGTACCGGCAACAAGTAGGTGTGGCATTTTTGCCAGATCAACAATAACAGGATGGCCAGCAATATCTTTTCCCAGCGCTAGTGAAAGTGGGGAACGTGCCTGTTGGTAGCAATTTGAAGTGAGTATTCCACTTAAGCGAACTATTTCTCTATGTTTGTTGGGAACTTCCAAACCGACGACTGATTTACCAGGTATCACTTCAACTATCCTTACACTCTCAACAGATAGAGAGCGAGCAAGGTCCTTTGCCAGTCCTGTAATCCGACTTACTTTGATGCCTGCAGCAGGTTGCATTTCAAAACGTGTAATAACGGGACCTGGATGTACCGCAACTACACACACTTGTACATTAAAATCCTGCAAACGAAGCTCAACGTCACGCGAAAGGCGATCCAGTTCTTCATGAGAATAACCTTCCTTGCTGGATGTTTCTACAGGGTCTAATAGGCTCAGCGAAGGCAGCGAAACGCCACTGCCTGTTGCAATTTTTTTGCTGGAATGCACTGTGGCGTGGGCCGTGTAGGACTTAGTGGGCACTGAGGAAGAATGGGTAATAGATTCAGGCGGATGAGACGGCGAATTTAGCGATGTTGTACTTGAATGTAGCTGTAATGGTTGGCTATTCGATAGAAACACAGGGCTAGATCGATTCAAGACAACAGAAGTGTCCCTTGCTTTTTTAGCAAAACCTTTGTTCAAGTTATGAAAAATCTGTTTTATTGTTTCACCGGTTCGTATGAATATCAAGCTGAGTTGGTGTATCACGCGATGCAAACTATTTATCCAGGAAAATCCCGTCGCAAAGGTGGTGCTAGCCAACAATAAAGCCAGCAAAAACACAGTGCTACCGACGATATTAAATTGGGCAATAAAATTTTTTGTAACGATTGTTCCTAACATTCCTCCTGGCGTATAGCCGTGGATGATAGAGCGACTATGGAGTGTGGTGAGACCACAAGCAGCGATGAAAACAACGGTAAATCCGATCAATCGTAGAATTAAGAGGGAATAATTGATGCGAGCATGGCAATAGGGCCATTTAAATGCCCGCCATCCGCCATATAAAAGTAAAATGGGGAGTAAGTATGCCAAAAAACCAACCTCAGAAAAAAATAAATGAGCCAGTGCGTCACCAAAATGGCCGGCGATATTCGTTAATGCTCTTTCATGAAAGGTTGGATGGTGGGTCCATAAAGCGAGGAATAAAAAAATTGACATTCCTACGCTGGTGATCAGTAGTCCTTCACGCAGACGTTGTTGTAGATGTAGGTGATGGGTTTGCTCAATTTTGGTTTGTTGTTTCAAGGCAGCTCCTCATTCATCAAGGTTTGGATATACGATAGGCTAGGCTTGCCAGAGGGTAATGAATACTATTTGTGACATTTGTTGTTATACTGCACCTGCCATTTGATTATAACAACATCCTATTTATCTGGATTTTAGCCTACAGTGAATGGGTATATGAGTAAAATGCAGAAACGTCGCTTAATTATTTTAGGTTCTGGGCCAGCGGGTTATTCAGCAGCTATTTATGCTGCGCGTGCTAATCTCCAACCGCTACTTATCACAGGTTTACAACAAGGTGGTCAATTAATGACTACGACGGATGTTGATAATTGGCCAGGTGACGTAGAAGGATTACAAGGTCCTGTACTAATGGAACGCATGTTAAAACATGCAGAGCGTTTTAACACAGAGGTTGTTTTTGATCAAATTGATGCAGTTAATCTTAGCACAAGGCCTTTTTGTCTCAAAGGTGATCAAGCGGATTACTGCTGTGAAGCTTTGATTATTGCAACGGGTGCTTCAGCTAAGTATTTGGGCTTGGCATCAGAAACCCAATTTATGGGGAAAGGGGTTTCGGCTTGTGCAACCTGTGACGGCTTTTTTTATCGTGGACAAAAGGTAGCGGTTGTCGGTGGTGGAAATACGGCTGTTGAGGAAGCGCTTTATTTGGTTGGCATGGCAGAGCATGTAACGCTAGTTCACCGAAGGGATACTTTTCGTTCCGAAGGAATTTTAACCGATAGGTTGATGGCAAAGGTAGAGACAGGGAAAATTTCACTGGCTTTGGATAGTGTTGTAGAGGAGATTTTAGGTGATGTAGAAGGTGGTGTGAATGGTTTAAAGATAAAAAATCTCAAAACAGAAAGTGTTAAACGATTAGAGGTGCGTGGCGTTTTTATTGCTATTGGACATACGCCAAATACACGTTTGTTCCAAGGACAATTAAAAATGGAAAATGCTTACATTCTCGTTAAAGGCAACGATCAAAATGCAACGGCGACGAGTGTGGCAGGAGTTTTTGCCGCAGGAGATGTGGCGGATCCAACCTATCGTCAAGCAGTGACCTCAGCAGGTACAGGTTGTATGGCCGCGTTGGATGCAAAAAAATATTTAGAAGAGTGCTCTGAATAAAATTATAAATTATGGTCTTGGGAGTGCCACATTTATGTTGGGTAAAATATTAGGATGCTGTCTGTTGCTGCTGGTTGCGTTGCCAATTTTTGCGAAAGATGTGAATAATGACCCCTATGAAGACTTTAATCGTCATGCTTTTCGTCTGAACCAGACATTAGACAAAGTTTTTTTTAAACCTATTGCAACTGTTTATAAAACTGTTTTGCCTTGGCCTGTAACTAAGGGTATCAGTAACTTTTTTAGCAATTTAGGACAAGTTCCTACCATTATTAATAACCTGTTACAAGCTGATTTTTATGATGCAACGGGTAATGCATGGCGATTAGTGATCAATACAACGGTAGGGATAGGTGGATTTATTGATGTCGCAAGTCAGATCGATTTACCTTTGCATGCACAGGATTTTGGTTTAACTCTAGCTAAGTGGGGCTATTGTTCTTCAGCGTATTTAGTGGTTCCTATCTTGGGGCCACGTACGGTGCGGGATGCTATTTCTTGGCCTATTGATTACGGTGTTTTTTCTGTCTATCCTTACATCAGCGATGTAGCATGGCGCAACGGTTTAACAGCGGGAAGCTTCGTTAATGCGAGGGCGCAGTTGTTGGATTTTGATCAAACGATTAAGCAAGCCTCATTTGATCCCTACATTTTTCAGCGAAATGCGTATTTACAGCATAGGAATTATCTGATTCAGCAAAATAGTCAGGATAGTTCATCGGCCTCTTTCGATGATGATGATGACGGTGATGATGGTGATGATGGTGATAGCGACGTTGTAGAATAAAGGACGGGTCAGCGGAGTGTGGTGGGCGTGAGAGCATGTGGTTAACAGTGGAGGAAGTGATATGCAAGAAGAACTGCATGTAGGTTTAGCAGAGGAAAAACGAAAGGAAACGGTAGCCGGGTTGATTGAATTGTTGTCTAATAATTATGTGCTGTATTTGAAAACACATAATTTTCATTGGAATGTGACGGGACCTATGTTTCAACCCTTGCATAGCTTATTTGAAGCACAGTACATAGATCTCTGGTATGCGGCTGACAAAATTGCTGAGCGTATTCGTGCATTGGGTTTTCTTGTACCGGCTAGCTATGAGGATTTTGCAAAATCAAGTAAGATCAAAGAGGTGGTGGGTGTTCCTCATATAAAAGCTGAGGCGATGATAAAGCAGCTTGTGGAGGATCAAGAGATTATCACTCGCTTGGCGCGGGAGTTGTTGCCAAAAGTGGAGAAGTCTATGGACCAAGTAACGGTCGATTTGCTTTCGGAGCGTATGGAGGTGCATGAAAAAAATGCATGGATGTTACGCAGTTTTTTAGAATAGTCTATTCGGGGATTTTAGCAGGTGTTAGATTTGTGTGGCACTTACGTAAAAGGACGCCTCGTCCCTCGCGTATTATTGCTATGTGCCTGTATACATTAGTTGGTTCTCCTGTGTTACTATGAGGGCGTTTAGTTTATCTCTGCCACGGCTTAGCTAGAAACGTGTAAGCGGATGCTATCTTGGAAAGTGGTCATTTTTAGCCTTATTGGAGGTTTTTCGTGAATAAAAGATTGTATGTTGGTGGTTTAAGTTATAGCGTCGACGATGATGGTTTAAAGGCGCTTTTTGAACCTTTTGGTGAAGTAAAGTTTGTTAAGGTCATTCGAGACTTCCATACCGGTCGTAGCAAAGGTTTTGGTTTTGTCGAGATGTCTACCGCTGAAGAGGCAAAAGAAGCTATCGAGCGTTTGCATGGTAGCATTCATGAAAGGCGTACTATCACTGTTTCTGAGGCCAATCCGCCTGACTCGAACGGTGGAAACGGCGGCAACCGCGGCGGTGGCGGTGGTGGTGGCCGTACAGGTGGAGGGTATCGTCGTCGCTCAGGTGGCATGGGAGGTTCTGGTAATGGTGGTGGAAACGGTCACCGTCACCGTGAGCGTGAAGAACAATACTAGGACATCATTTCCTTGCACTCCGTGGGGGGAAATAAAGAGGTTTAAAGGTTGCTCAAGTAAGTGCGTGCACAACACCACACATCTATCCTTTTAACACCGGTATCGTATAGAGCACGACTTAACTCGATGAGTGTGTGGCCTGTGGTCATTACGTCGTCGAGTAGCGTCACGTGCTGAGCGGCTGGGCGTTTCCTTATAATAAATGCGTTTTTTACGTTGATAGCGCGCTGATGGGCAGGTAGTGTGCTTTGTGCTGCCGTGTTTCGAAGTCGGATACAGCTTGTGTGGTCGATAGGTATTTTTAGTTTTTTCTTGATGGGTCTTGCAAGCTCTATTGCCTGATTGAAGCCGCGTTCTCGAAAGCGTTTTTTATGCAATGGCACAGGGATAATGATTTCAGGTAGGTCCTCTTGCTGATAGAGTAATGCTACTTTTTCCGCTAATAGGGTACCTAAAATGTTTCCGTAGAGTAGGCGTTGTTGAAATTTAAGTCCTGTGATCAATTTTTTTATAGCGGGTGTATAGGAAAACAGTATACAAATTTTGTAAAAGGGGAGTGGCGTTTTCAAACAGGTACCACAGATGGAGTTTATGTTCGATGGTAAAGGCGCCGCGCAGTGAATACAGACCTGATTCAGCCAAGGTAAATTTTTTTCACAATCGATACATAAATCAATTTCTCTCTTTGTTCTTTCGCTACAAAAAATGCAAATGTAAGGAAAAAATGGGTGAATTATTTTTGCTTTTGCTATTTTTATGAAAGAACGTATATCCATTGCTAGAGTATAATATGTGTGGAATTGTAGCTGCCATTGCACAACGCAACGTCGCGCCTATTCTTATGCAGGGATTGAAACGGCTTGAATACCGGGGCTATGATTCAGCCGGTATTGCGTTGCTGGATTCCCATGCAAAATTGCGGCGACTACGTACTGTCGGCAAAGTAGAGTCCTTGCAGCAAGCCATGAAGCTCGAAGTCTTGTCGGGCAATGTTGGCATTGCTCATACGCGTTGGGCTACCCATGGCAAGCCTAGTGCAACCAACGCGCATCCACATATGTCAGGGACTGATATTGCCTTAGTGCACAATGGGATTATTGAAAACTATTCACCCCTGCGTCAAGCCTTAGTGGAAGCGGGCTATCAATTTGAGTCAGAAACAGATACAGAAATTATTGCTCATTTATTAGATCAACAGCTAAAGGCAGGTAAAGATTTCTTAGCGGCTGTCTTAAGCGTCGTTCGACACCTAGAAGGTGCCTTTGCCATTGTTTTCCTTTATCGTCATGCGCCGAATGATCTAATTGCTGTGCGAAAAGGTAGCCCTGTAGTGATAGGCTTGGGTATTGGTGAAAATTTTATTGCGTCTGATCATATGGCGCTACTGCCTGTTACACAACGATTTGTTTATTTAGAAGAGGGAGATATTGCTTGTGTTACTACGGAAAAAGCGACATTCTACAATAGCAAAGGGCAAATTGTTCACCGTTCTTTTTGTTGTTCCGAGGTGCAAAATGATGCCGTTAATAAAGGAAGGTATCGTCATTTCATGGAAAAGGAGATCTTTGAACAGCCTGATGCGATCAACGCTGCACTAGAAGGACGAATTGGAGACGGTCAGACTTTAGATGGAATTTGTGGTTTGCAGGCTACTGCTAAGTTTGCCTGTATTCGTCGTATACAAATAGTAGCATGTGGTACGAGCTATCATGCAGGTTTAATTGCACGTTATTGGTTTGAGAGCTGGGTAGGTCTTCCTTGTCAAGTAGAGATTGCCAGCGAATTTCGTTATCACCTACCCTTAGCGGAACCGGATACTTTGTTTATTACCTTATCGCAATCTGGTGAAACAGCGGACACATTGGAAGCATTGCGGCAAGTAAAGGCGAAAGGTAATTACGCGGCAACTTTAGCGATTTGTAATGTTCCAGAAAGTGCGATTGTACGTGAGTCTGATTTTGTATTACTAATGCGGGCAGGACCTGAAATTGGGGTGGCTTCGACAAAGGCTTTTACCACGCAGCTGACGGTTCTGTTGTTGTTGACGGCGCTTTTGGGGCGGTATCATGGTTGGGATAAGCAGCAAGAGTCAGCATGGATTTCACAGGTGCGCGCACTACCGAAACTTTTGGAGGAGGCATTAACTTTAGACGGTCCTGTTAAGCGATTGGCAAGAATATTTGTAGATAAATCACATGCATTGTTTATTGCACGCGGTATCCACTATCCCGTGGCTTTGGAGGCGGCACTTAAACTTAAAGAAGTTTCTTATATTCATGCGGAGGCTTATCCAGCTGGTGAGCTAAAGCACGGGCCTCTTGCATTAGTTGATAGTAATATGCCTGTTATTGCATTGGTACCATCCAATTTTTTAAAGGATAAACTAAAGTCTACTATTCAAGAAGTACGTGCACGGAGCGGACGAGTTATACTATTTGCACAAGATCCACTAGAAGAAGAAAAATTCGAGGAAGTGGAAACGGTTTTAGTACCCAAGACAACGGATGTAGTGAGCCCAGTAGTTTTTACAATTCCCTTGCAACTATTAGCCTACCACGTTGCAATTTTAAAGGGGACGGATGTAGACCAACCCAGAAATCTTGCAAAAGCAGTCACTGTGGAGTGATCCCTATACCTATAGGGGAAAGATGCGCGTCTATCGTCATAACAGTAACACTACGCAACACTAGCGGTGCTAACAATTTTGGCTAACGTTTCTGCAATATGGTTGACTTGCTGTACATTATTACCTTCCACCATGACGCGGACGACGGTTTCTGTGCCTGATGGGCGTAAGAGTACGCGTCCTCCCGAATTTGATAGTGTTTTTTCCGCTTTTGCCACTGCTTTTTGTACTGTGGGAAGCGCCGTAACTGCTGGAGGGTTTTTTACAGGAATATTGATCAATCTCTGTGGAAATTTTTGCATCCCCTTTTTTGCTTCATGCAGTGATCGTTTGGTTGACAGAATGGCAGCCAGCACTTGCAAAGCGACAATGATCCCATCACCTGTTTTAATAATATGGCGAGTGATGATGTGTCCTGATGCTTCTCCACCAAGTTGCCAACCCGTCGCTTGCAAGTGTTCATTCACGTAGCGATCACCGACAGGAGCGCGTATAAAGGCAAGTCCTAATTTTCCTAAAGCTAATTCTAGTCCAAGGTTGCTCATCGCGGTTCCAACGACGCCGCCACGCAAATTTCCCTGTGCAACGCCGTACTGAGCAAGTAAAAAAATTAATTCATCACCATCAACTATTTCCCCACAATGGTCTACCATCAGCACGCGATCGCCATCTCCGTCAAAAGCAATACCTAGATCTGCTTTTTCTGATAAAACCGTTTTTTGTAAACTACCTAGGTGAGTAGAACCACAATCCATATTGATATTTAAACCATCTGGTTCTGCATTTAGGACAATTAAATTGGCACCTAATTTGGAAAAAATCTGCGGTGCTATGTGGTAGCCAGCTCCGTTTGCACAATCTAGGACGATCTTAAATGAAGTAAGTCCACAACGCTTGGGAAAGGTTGATTGACAAAAATTAATGTAACGAGATCTTGCGTCTTCAACCCGATGTGCTTTACCTAGCTTAGCTGAATCGACCGTGTCTAGTGGTTGTTCAAGTTGTGCTTCAATGGCATATTCAACGGTATCTGGTAATTTGGTTCCGTCGTTTGAAAAAAATTTAACACCATTGTCGAAATACGGATTATGAGATGCGCTGATCACAATCCCCACCTGGGCTTTTAATTGGCAGCTTAAATAAGCAATAGCAGGAGTTGGTATAGGCCCCAGGAGATAAATATCTACTCCAGCAGCAGATAAACCCGCTTCTAAAGCGGATTCAAACATATAACCGGAAATGCGGGTGTCCTTGCCGATAAGCACTTTACTGTTTCCGTTAGCCAAGACACGCCCGACTGCCCATCCGAGCTTTAAGACAAATTCAGGTGTAATTGGATAGGTACCTACTTTGCCGCGAATACCATCCGTGCCAAAGTATTTTAGGATTTTTGTCATTGAAAAAATTAAGTTCGTTACTAGCTTGCAGCGTTATCAGCCGTTGTGTCCGTTTTGGATATTGTATCTGAATCCTTTTGAGGGAAAGTTTTGTTTGAGCTGGTGGTATCTACAGAATCATCCCATCCCTGAGGTGCACGGATCGGCCTACCTTCCATGATATCATCGATCTGTGTGGCATCAATTGTCTCGTATTGAATAAGTGCTTCTGCCATCAAATGTAACTTTGCAATATTATCCTTTAGGAGGGAATCGGCAAGCTTGTAATTACGATCGATGATGGCGCGATTCTCTTCATCAATCAACTGTGCTGTATCATTAGAAAATTTATTGGATTTTGTGATTTGATGTCCAAAGAAAATTTCTTCATTTTCTTGGCTATAAGTCAATGGACCGAGTCGATCGGACATGCCCCACTTGGTAATCATATTATGGGCAATTTCAGTGGCTCGCTGGATATCGTTTGATGCACCGGTGGTAACTTGTTCGGGGCCAAAAATCAAAATTTCAGCAATTCGACCACCAAATAAACTGGCAATTTGGCTCTCTAGCCGCTGTTTAGTGTAACTATATCTATCCTCTTCGGGAAGAAACATGGTGGCACCTAAGGCCTTGCCGCGAGGAATAATGGTGATTTTATACACGGGATCGTGTGCTTCTACTAAACGCCCTACAATTGCATGACCTGCTTCGTGATAAGCCGTTAACCTTTTTTCCTTTTCACTCATGACCATAGAGCGTCTTTCCGTGCCCATCATGACTTTATCTTTAGCCTTTTCCAGGTCACTCATCTCTACCGAAGCTTTATTTTCACGTGCTGCAAACAATGCTGCTTCATTAACGAGATTGGCTAAATCAGCACCTGAAAAACCAGGCGTACCTCGGGCAATAATACCGGGGTTCACATCGTGACCATAAGGAACTTTCTTAAGATGCACTTTCAGGATTTGTTCCCTGCCACGGATATCGGGTAGGCCAACGATAACCTGCCGGTCAAAACGGCCTGGCCTCAATAAAGCAGAATCGAGGACATCAGGCCGATTCGTCGCTGCTATAACAATAACGCCCTCATTTCCTTCGAAACCATCCATTTCCACAAGTAGCTGATTAAGGGTTTGCTCACGTTCATCATGACCACCTCCGAGTCCTGCTCCCCTATGACGACCCACTGCATCAATTTCATCGATAAAGATGATACAAGGCGCTTGCTCTTTGGCTTGTTTAAACACATCACGTACACGAGATGCGCCAATCCCAACAAACATTTCAACAAAGTCTGAACCGGCGCTAGTGAAAAAAGGTACCTTTGCTTCACCTGCTACGGCCCTTGCGAACAAGGTCTTACCTGTTCCCGGTGGTCCCATCAGTAAGACCCCCCGTGGTATTTTTCCACCCAATCGTTGAAATTTGGCGGGATCCTTCAAGAACTCAACCAATTCCATTAATTCATCCTTTGCCTCTTCAGCACCTGCTACGTCTGCGAAGGTAACTTTCACTTTGTCCTCGCCTAGTAGCCGTGCGCGGCTTCGCCCAAATGACAGCGCACCCTTACCACCGGCTCCTCCCATTTGACGCATGAAAAACACCCATACCCCAATTAGCAATAACATTGGAAACCAGTTGATAAAAATTCGCATCAAAAGGCTTTCTTGCTGCGGGGGTTCTCCCTTTACATTGACTCCTTTTTTGATGAGTTCAGGAAGCAAATACTGATCAGGAATAGGCATGTAGCTCGTAAACGATTTATCACTTTGTAGCTGGCCTTTTATGACCTGATTACTTTGGATCGTTATAGATTGCACGTTTCCTTGCTGAACATTGTGAAGAAACTCGGAGTAAGTCAACCGAATTCCAGTACTATGACGTGGTTCTAGATTATTGAATACGGAAATCAGGATGACGGCAATGATCAACCAAAGAAATAGATTTTTTAGCATGTCGTTCAAGCTACACTACCTCGTAGTTCTTTAGGAATGGGCATTATATACTTATTGGAATCAAACTGGCGAATTAAGGGTGTCTCTATAAATTTAAATTTCCATTTTCGCATGATAGCCCATGGCCACTAAATAAACCTCCGCAGAACTGTCTCTGGAGGCAATAGGTTTACGGATAGAAATGCTTGTAAATAATCGGCGTAATCGCCCTAAATAGGTTTCGAATCCGTCGCCCTGAAAGATCTTTATCACGAAACTACCTTGCGGCTTTAAGATCCTTTGAGCAAACTCAGCGGCTAAGTCAGCGAGGTGCATGGCTCTCGGCTGATCAATGCTGCGTACGCCACTGAAGTTTGGTGATATATCGGAAATAATGACATCGACTAATATGTGCTGTATGTACGCTAAAAATTGATGAAAAATAATTTCTTCACAGAAATCACCTTGAAAAAAGTCTACATTCGACAGGGGGGCCATTGGCAAAATATCGAATGCGTACACTCTGCCACGCACGCCAACTAAGCGAGAGGCAACTTCAGACCAACCTCCTGGCGCCGCTCCAAGATCAACGACTACCATACCAGGTTTGATAAATTTATCCTTCTTTTGCATTTCTAGCAATTTATAAGCCGATCGCGAACGCAGGCCCTCCTGTTTAGCGCGTTTCACGTAAAGGTCATTTTGGTGCCGCTGAAGCCAACGTTGGCTACTTTTACTCCTTGGCATTGTGATATAACGCTCGACAATGGGTTTCTTTGATTAGAAAATGCCCAATTAAAAAGGCTAAAATATAACAGAGCGGTAATAATACAAGTGCTTTTTGATAATCAGTCACGCGATAAAACGGTACTCCCTGGTGTGTAGCGCCATTCCAGTAAAGTTGCAAGAATAAGCCGATAACGGGTTGGAACAGTGCACCACCAGCGACGGTGGCCATATTGTTGACTCCGATTGCTGTACCAGCCACACTGGGACGGTTAATATCCTTAACCACACCAAACGCGATCGACTGTCCAGAAGCTGCTAGGCCAAATAAAAATAAACAAAGATAGAGGAAGAATAAAGGGAGGTGCGGAATATAAATGACGGAAATTAGACCGATAACGCCAAGGCTTGCTGCAAATTTTATAGGGAGACCGCGCAGATTAACCTTGTCTGACCACCAGCCAAATAGAGGACAACCGATACCTATAGCGAGCCAAATCATAGTACATGCAGTTGCAGCTGCTTCAGTGCTAATGCCATAAGCAGCTACTAAAAATGGAACTCCCCACAACGCGGCAAATGCTGCGATCGGTGCCCAAACCATGAATGAATAGAGTGCAAGAAACCAAGTTTGGCTGTTGTAACACACCTGTTTTACACTTTGTACAACGGTTTTTTCAGAGGTGGCTTGAAATTTATTTCCTTGTAAAACAACTTCAGGACTGTCGCGAACAGCAAGCCAAGTCAGTAGCCCTAATATCATACCTAGCATGGACAAAGCGAGAATAGTAGGTCGCCATCCCCAATGACCAACGGCGATCCTTAACGGTGTTTCTCCTACAATAGCACCGACACAACTCATGAACTGAACCAAGCCAGTTAACATCGCGAAATAGCGGGCAGGAAACCAACGGGAAATTAGAAGTAAGGTACCGATGAATGAAAAAGCCGAACCCATGCCCATCATAAAGCGGCCCGCAGAGGCCATAGCAACATTGCTACTTATTCCAAAAATCAAAGCACCCATCGCGCAGGTCAAGATCGCAGCGGTAGTTAAGCGTCTAGGCCCAAAACGATCAAACAAAAATCCTGCGGGAAGTTGCATTGGCGTATAGGCATAATAATAAAAAGCCGCCATGGTTCCTAAGCTCACTGCATTAAGTCCAAAATCGCGAATGAGTTCGTGAGTCATGACGGCTGGCGAAACCTGTAATATAAATTCGTATAGGTAAAATAGAGAAGCGAGTATACAAATACTCGCTGCGAGTAAGGTAGGTTTTTCCGTGACCAATGCATGTATTTTTGTATCGTTATTTTTGCTAAGCATAATATGTAGACCGAGTAATTGATGAAATGGCAGCGATGGCCGGCAACGATCAGACCATAGTAGAAGCTTCATCTTGGAAGTGTTGCTTACAATGAGTTTCTTGAACAAAAAATTTGCTTATAACGAATGCCAGAATGTAACACAGAGGTAGGATAAAAAAGGCTTTACGGTATTCAGCGATTCCATAAAACGGAGCGTCTTTATGCATGACACCAGCCCAGTTGTGGTATAGCAAAATGCCTATCAGTGGTTGAAATAGGGCTCCACCAGCAACGACCGCCATGTTATTAAGACCAATGGCTGTGCCCACGATGGAGGATGGGTTATTGTCTCGGACGACACCAAAGGACAACGCTTGTCCTGAGGCTGATAATCCAAAGACGAACAGGACAATATACAACCACATTAGTGGTAATGGAGGGGCGTAAATCACGGTGGTCAGGCTGATGATGCCTAGAAAGGCGGAAAGGCTCAAAGGAATGGAACGGGATCGGATTTTATCCGACCACCAACCTAACAGTGGGCTACCCAGCCCAATGCCAAGCCAGATCATAATACACGCCCCAGAAGCGGATTCTGTGTTGATTCCGTAGTGAATGACTAAAAATGGAATACCCCATAAAGCAGCAAACGCGGTAATGGGGGCCCATATGGCGAATGAGTAGAGGGCAATTAACCAAGTTTGCCTATTACTGCAAACTTGTAATAGGCGTTGTAATTCACTTTTTTTAGAAGAACATTGAAATTTTTTACCTTGCAAGACAGTTTCTGGGCTGTCGCGAACAATTACCCACACGAGCATTGTTAAGAAAATTCCTATGATGGAGAGGCCAATGAGGGTCGATCGCCATCCTAAATGATTCATCGTGGCGACCAAGGGGGCCTGGCCAGCAATGGCGCCTACAGAACTCATGAGTTGTACAAGACCTGTTAGCAGGGCAAAATATCGCGGATGGAACCAACGGGAAACGAGTAACAGGGCACCGATGAAGGAAAAAGCAGAACCGATACCCATGAGGAGCCGACCCATGGATGCCATTGAAACGTTTGGTGTTGTGCCGAACAGCAGCGCGCCTACTGCACAGAGTAGGGTGGCCAGTGTAAGGAGGCGGCGCGGTCCAAAACGATCAAACAGCAGGCCAGCAGGCAGTTGCATCGGCGTATAGGAATAGTAGTAAAATGCAGCCATCGTTCCCAGGCTTGCCGCATTTAAGTTGAGGTCACGCATCAGTTCATTGGTCATGACAGCAGGGGAGACTTGCAGGATGAATTCGTACATGTAAAACATCGCAGCAAGGGTACAAATGACCGAAGCAAGAAAGAATTGCTTTTTTAGTGCGTAGGGAATGCTATGCACTAGAACGGCTTCGTTGTCATACATCATTAGATCATCTAGGTCACATATTTCATGAAACAATAAGGGATTGAGATTTTGATTGCAAGCCGCAATGGGACCTCGATAGATTGAGTATCTTGATTTACCTGCTGTAATGTGAATCTAGGGGATAGTTTGCTATACTGCGTCGCCTCTGTTGCCGGGATGGCGGAATCGGTAGACGCGCCGGACTCAAAATTCGGTGATGGTGACATCGTGTGGGTTCAAGTCCCACTCTCGGTACCATGTTTTTAGTGCTCATGCTTTGAATAAATTGATTGTGACGGCGATCATGTCTGAGATTAAGACAGTGTTGGGCTTTGATTTTGGCTTGCAACATATCGGTGTAGCAGTCGCGCATACTTCACCGGCGATGGCACAGCCGTTAACTAGTTTAAATGCATCAAAGGAAGAGCCGCTGTGGAGAGAGATTGCTGCTCTACTAAAACTGTGGTCTCCTGATGCCTTAGTCGTTGGTATACCATTAAATATGGATGGTACGGATCAAGCGATAACGCATTTTTCTCGTGATTTTTCAAAAAATTTAGAACAACGTTTTCATTTGCCTGTTTTTTTCGTCGATGAACGATTGACTACGGTTGAAGCTCGTTCGCGTTTATTTGCATCAGGGGGATACAAAGCGTTACAGAAGAAGGCCATTGATAGCGTTTCAGCGCAGCTGATTCTAGAAACTTGGCTAGATTCCTGTTTGTGACTAGATTTTTATCATGAGTAGGGCATTATTTAAATCGACATCCATTGTTGCTACGATGACTTTTGTATCGCGGATTTTAGGTTTTGCGAGAGATATCATAGCGGCGAGAATTTTTGGTGCGACAGCAGCTGTGGATGCGTTTTATATCGCTTTCAAAATTCCTAACTTCATGCGTGGTTTATTTGCCGAAGGCTCTTTTTCAACCGCGTTTGTCCCTACGTTAGCACACTATAAGCAAACACAGAGCGAAAGAGAAATACAACAGTTTATTGCACATATGACAGGTGTGCTTGGCCTGATCCTGTTGATAGTGAGTGTAGTGGGTGTTTTAGGAAGCAAGGGCTTGATCGCGCTTTTTGCGCCTGGACTCGATCCCTATCGGTTTCAGTTAGCCAGCGAAATGTTAAGGATAACTTTTCCTTATTTGATGTTAATTTCTTTAACCGCGCTGATAGGGGCTATTTTAAATTGTTATGGACTATTTTGGGTTCCTGCGTTTACACCCGCCTTATTAAATCTCTGTTTAATTGCAACATCATTTGGCATGACACGCTACTTTGATGTACCCGTAAAAGCGCAAGCATTTGGTGTATTATTGGCGGGATTACTGCAACTTGGATTTCAATTACCCTTTCTGAAACAGCTCAACCTTTTACGCAGACCGCGCTTTAAGAGGCGTGATCCGGGCGTACAGCAGGTTTTAAAACTCATGCTCCCCGCTTTGTTTGGAGCTTCTGTGGGGCAAATCAGTTTATTGCTCAATACCGTTTTTGCATCCTTTTTAGTAGCAGGTAGTGTTACTTGGTTATATTACTCTGATAGGCTGGCTTATTTTCCTTTAGGTATTTTTGGCGTTGCTCTCATGACAGTGCTATTACCGCACCTATCTCGCCAATATGCTGCGAAAACTCCTGAAGCATTTTCCAGTACAGTAAACTGGGGTTTGCGTTGCAATTTGTTGATAGGTATCCCTGCTTCGCTGACTTTGTTAATTCTATCAGGACCTTTAATTATCAGTTTATTTCATTATGGTAAATTTACTTTACATGATGTGTTGATGACTCAACGTAGTGTAGTGGCCTATGCTGTAGGTTTGCAGGCTTTCATGTTGATTAAAATATTGGCAGCTACTTTTTATGCACAACAAAATATTCGCACGCCGGTTCGTCTAGGAATTATTGCATTACTAGTAAATGTATTTCTTAACGCGTTGTTGATTTTTCCGTTTAAACATGCTGGTTTAGCTTTAGCAAGTTCCTTATCTGCTTGGTTGAATGCAGTTTTGCTACTACAAGGGCTAAGGGCACGTGGCATTTTGCGGTGGCAATCAGGCTGGATACTTTTTATGTGGCGTTTATTATTTGCCAACGGCGCACTCGGTTTATTTCTTTACTGGACGGCAGCTTCTTTGTCCGTTTGGTTACAGTGGGATTGGCGACAACGTTTCCTGCACATTGTATCGTTGGGTTTTGTATCTATCCTCGTTTATGTCGGCTGTTTATGGATAAGTGGTTTGCGTTTCCAAGATCTAAAAGCAACGCCATGACCGAATTGATTCGTGGGTTATACAATTTAGGTGACAGAAACAAGGGCTGTGTGTTGACTATTGGTAACTTTGACGGTTTGCATCGTGGACACCAGGCTCTCATTCGAGTCTTACGACAGCAAGCAGAACGTTTAAAATTACCCAGCTGTGTAATGCTTTTTGAGCCTCATCCCCAGGAGTTTTTTTTAGGAGAGAAAGCGCCAGCACGCTTGATGAGTTTGTGTGAAAAGGTAAAAATTTTTCGAGAATTATCTGTGGATAGAGTTTGTTGTTTGCGTTTTAACCAGTGCTTGGCAGATATGGAAGCAGAAGCCTTCATCAAGGAAATTTTAGTTCAGCGATTAGGAGTACACTTGGTAGTAATAGGAGATGATTTTAAATTTGGTAGAACGCGTCAGGGTGATTTTGATCGCTTAAAAAAATGCGGGCAACAGTATCAGTTTGAAGTTTATAGAACTAAGACTGAGTTGTTATCTGGACAACGCATAGGCAGCTCTCGGGTACGTGATGCGGTAGAGCGGGGAAATTTTGTTTTGGCATCGCAATTATTAATGCGGCCTTTTACACTCAGCGGTCGTATTATTCGTGGCGAACAACGCGGTCGTTTGTTGGGTTTTCCTACCGCAAATATTTCCTTGCATCGTTTGATTTTGCCATTAACTGGTGTTTTTGTCGTTCGTGTGCATGGTGTTGGAAAAAAACCTTTGCATGGAGTCGCAAACTGCGGTATAAGGCCGACAGTCGACGGCTTAAAGAAGTTATTAGAGGTGCATTTGTTGGATTTTTACAAAAATATCTACGGATGTAAGTTGGAAATAGAATTTTTAGAAAGGATTCGTGACGAAAGAAAATTTGCTTCCTTAGAGGCACTGAAAGAGCAAATTACTAAAGATGTCAGTTTTGCTACAGAATATTTTACTTCTAAGTCATACGTGTAGATCTGCGTACAGGTTGATTACTTTAAGGTTTCAATGTAAGTATCCGTTTTGATGTAGTGGGGGCTGTTTATCTTTACAGGGAGCGGTGACGTGTAATTTTCACGACTGTTTTAACAGTTCGGATCAAGCGTATTACTTTGGCAAGGTGTTTTCGATTTTTGACCGACAAAGTGAAATGTACAGTGCAATGCTTTCGATCTCGATTATCGATGCTAATGTTGTCAATATTGGTATCTGCTTTGGCGATTTGATGTGTTAAGTGCGCGAGGACGCCGCGTTCATTTAAGGTTTCAATGTAAGTATCCGTTTTAAAGAAACCGTCGGTCGTTTTTTCCCATTGCAAGGGAACACTGCGCTGACGGTTTTTTTCTAACAATCGTATTGCATACTTGCAGCGTTGTAAGTGCGCAGTAAGGCCATGCCCGGCATTGAGTAATCCGACGATTTCATCATCAGGAATAGGACGACAGCATGCAGAAAACGTAATTAAACTGTGGTCGGCGCCTTTGATAAATAAAGGCAGAGGGCTTGCTTTTTTTTGCTTAGAAATTTTTTTTTGATTATATAGGATAGTGGAAATCAACAGTGGATGGGTATAGCCTAAGCCTATCGATTCAAGCAAATCCTCAAAGGAAGCAAAGTGGAATTTTATTAAGATTTTATTAAGATGTTTCTCTTGTAAGTGGATGGAGTCCTGACCCAGGGGTAGTAATGCGTTGTCGAGTAGGCGTTGGCCGAGTTGAACGGCTTCGTTGTGCTGTTTTGTTTTAAAAAATTGACGAATGTGGCTGCGTGCTCGGCCGGTGGCAACAAAATCTAACCAACGTGAATCTGGCAAGGCTTGTGGATCGGTAATAATTTCCACGGTTTGTCCACTTTGTAGTGGGTTGCTTAAAAGCACCAACTGCTTGTCGATTCTGGCCGCAACACAATGATCACCTATATCAGAATGAACGGCATAGGCAAAATCGATTGGTGTGGCTTTCTGTGGAAGCTCGATGATGTCTCCTTTCGGTGTAAAAATATAGATGTCACTGGGAAAAAGATCTATTTTAACTGTTTCTATAAATTCCAAAGAGCTGGGAGTGATTTTTTGAATGTCTAGTAGTCGTTTTAGCCATTCACGTGCACGTAAATGAGGTCTTAATTCATTTTCTTTGTTCTGTTCTAGCCAATAACTGACGATGCCGTGTTCAGCACAATTATCCATGTTGATAGTGCGAATTTGGATATGTATTGGAGTGCTAGGTCCAAATACTGTGCTATGTAAAGCTTGATAACCGTTCGCTTTTGGTAAGGCAATGTAATCATGAAAATGATCTGGTAGCGGCTTATACAGATTATGTACAGCACCTAGAACGCGATAACAGCTATCTGTACTGTCAACAATGATGCAAAAAATAGGTATATCTATAATTTCATGAAATGCTAAATGGTTATCACGCATCTTTTTGTAAATGGGATATAGGTGCTTTTTTTTATGCCAAATTTCACTGGGTTTTAAGTGATGTTGCTGTAGACAAGCTCTGAAATCTGCCTCAATTTTACTAACTAATGCTTTGCGTTTACGCCGGGCCCTCTGTAATACCGATTGCAAGATGCGGTAGCGCCAGGGATAGAGGCTAAATAAACAAAGATCTTCCAGTTCAATACGCATGGCATGCATGCCTAGGCGTTGTGCAATCGGTGCATAGATATCCAGGGTTTCTTTGGCAATACGTCGTCGTTTTTCAGTGGACACTGCCGAGATCGTACGCATGTTATGTAATCTATCTGCTAGTTTTATCAAGATGATGCGGATGTCTTTTGCCATCGCGAGTAACATTTTTCGAAAATTTTCTGCTTGTGCTTCCGCACGGCTCTGAAATTGAATTTGTTTCAACTTGCTTAACCCATCAACCAATTCGGCAATTTCGGAACTGAAAGTAGTCGTTAGCACGTTTTTTTCAATAGAAGTATCCTCGATGATATCGTGCAGAATAGCGACGATAAGCGTCTGCGAATCCATGCGCATCTGTGCGAGAATTTTGGCGACGGCAATGGGGTGAGTTATGTACGGATCACCGTTATGTCGCCGCTGGCCAGCATGGGCTTTATCAGCAAATTGATAAGCAGTATAGATCCGTTGGATCTGCTCAATGGGCAAGTATTCTTGCAATTCTTGTTTGAGCTCACTAAACAGTTGCATGCCAGCCCCGGTATCTAGTGTTTATTGATCCGTGCTCTGTTTACCCTCTACACTGACGGGTTTTCCTTCTGCTGCATAGAGACGTCCACTAGCGATCTCTCTCAATGCAATGACAGTGGGTTTGTCATTTTCCGGCTCCACCAAAGCCATACCACCCTGGGCAATTTGATTGGCGCGCTTTGACGCCTTCAGGACTAGTTCAAAGTGGTTGCTGATCTTTCCTTTTAAGCAATCTTCAATAGTAATGCGAGCCATATTTTTTCTCTCTATTTTGACTGAAATTAATAAAATCTCCTGTACGCAATCCAGCGCTGTAGAATGATATACAGATCACTCTAAGGCACCTCTAACCTTGCTATTTTACTTCAATATATCGTTATGATGTAGCCTGCGCGGCTCATCGGTCCATTTATCCCCGTGTAAACTCCGCTACTCGCTGCTATCACACCTAGTCTTGAAGCAAAATTTCTAATTTCTAGAGGTGCTCCATGGTTTATGTCCCATCTCTATCTGGCCTGCATGAAGGCGGTCGTTACGTCCAGCATTCTGTTAGAAAAACCCCATTCATTATCGTACCAAGCCAACACTTTGACAAAGTCACCAATCACACGAGTTTGGGTAGCATCTACGGTGGAGGAAGCCGGATTATGGTTGTAGTCAATGGAGACTAGCGGTTCTTCACAATAATTTAAGATACCAGCGAGTGTTGTTTCTTTAGAAGCTTGTTGCAAAATTTGATTTACCTCGCCAGCAGTTGTCAGTCGTTTTGATTGAAAACTTAAATCTACAAGAGAAACATTGATAGTAGGAACTCGGATCGACAAACCATCTAATTTTCCTGCTAACGCTGGTAAAACTAAACCGACAGCATTAGCGGCACCTGTTTTGGTGGGAATCATCGATTGCGTAGCGGATCTTGCTCGATGCATATCACTATGATGGATATCCAGCAACACTTGATCGTTAGTAAAGGCGTGAATAGTAGTCATCAAGCCTTGGATAATGCCGAGTTTTTCGTGCAACGGTTTCACTAAAGGTGCTAAGCAATTCGTCGTGCAGGATGCGTTTGAAATAATCCTGTGATCGGCTTTGAGGATATGATGATTCACTCCATAGACGATGGTTGCATCGACCTCTTTGCCGGCAGGAGCTGAAATAATCACCTTTTTTGCACCGGCAACGATATGCTTTGAGGCTTTATCACGTGTAGTGAACAGGCCGGTACATTCATGTACGACATCCACCTGCAAAGCCTTCCAAGGCAATTTTTCTGGATCACGCTCACACAGCATTTTGATACGATGACCGTTAATGACTAAATGATCATCTTCAATGGTTACAGTACCCGGAAATTTTCCATGAGTGGTGTCGTAACGTGTTAGATGAGCATTGATATTGATATCGCCTAGATCATTCACTGCTATGATCTCTACATCATATTTCTCGGGTGCTTCAAACAGCGCCCTCACTATATTGCGTCCGATGCGTCCGTAACCGTTGATGGCTATCCGCGTTTTCATTGTGCTTGCCTCTTATCGTGAATTACAATAGTTCGTTTACCGTGTCAATAATAACCTGACTGGTAAGCTTCAAGGTGGAAAATACTGCTTGTCCTGGTGCAGATTTACCAAATTGATCAATACCAATCACCTTTCCTCGACAGCCAACGTAGCGATACCAAAAATCGGTGCTACCCGCTTCTACTGCAACTCGCTTTGTCACCGTAGTAGGCAAGATTGCATCTTGATATGCTGCACTTTGCAAAGCAAAACGGTCGGTGGATGGCATCGATATAACACGAACTTGTTTTCCCTGTTGCGTCAACGATCGTGCTGCATCAATTGCCAGACTGACTTCAGACCCTGTTGCCATTATAATCGCTTCAGGTGATGATTTACAATCAAAAATGATGTAAGCTCCACGTCGAATAGAAGCTACATGAGATGGTAAATGTTCTTGTGGTGGTAATGCTTGACGAGATAACAACAAACAACTGGGTCCCTGCTGCTCCAAAGCTTGTTGCCAAGCTACAATAGTTTCAACGGCATCACAAGGTCGCCAAACTGAAAGTCCCGGAATCATGCGCAGGCTGTTGATGTGTTCTACAGGTTGATGTGTAGGTCCATCTTCACCTAAACCAATAGAATCATGTGTATAAACAAAAATGACACGTTGTTGCATTAAAGCAGATAGACGAATGGCATTTCGTGCATAATCACTAAAGACCAAAAAAGTTCCACCATAAGGGATAAATCCACCGTGCAGTGCAATTCCATTCATCATCGCCGACATTCCAAATTCCCGTACACCATAGTGCAGATAGTTGCCCGCTGGATTCGTCTGATTCAATATCGTAGCTCCCTTCCAAAATGTTAAATTAGATTCCGTTAAATCAGCAGAACCACCTAAAAGCTCTGGTAAAATAGGGCCGA
>JABDBU010000008.1 GCA_013288455.1 Gammaproteobacteria bacterium
AATTTGTAATATAAACTGATGTAGCGCCACTCACGCCACCATTAACAATTAATTTGTCAGTTGGCGAATTATCACCATTGAGCTACGTCCGTATATCTAGGTTTCCTCCCATCCCTATATAATTGCCCTGGATCGTTAAGTTGCCTACATTTGCTGCAGTTGGATTAACTACTTGCGTTCCTGGCGATAACGTACCACCATTAGTAACCTGACCTGTTACTATACCTACACCAGTGAGGGTGCCTGCACGCCAGTGATGTCCGTTCCGATACAGACAACGTTGGTATTGGCCGGTGGTAAATTATTTGAGCACGCCGCTTTAGCGGGACACTCATAAACAATAACTAGACAACTGATTAGAGGCAGCAAGCTGCAACGAAACTTTCACCAAAAAAATGGGAATTTTTTTAATTTGAAACGTCGTTTTTACTTTCATGGATTCCATAATCCTTGTAAACTGCCGTACACATGCTGTACGCCAAACATTGCATATTATACATTTTATACATTATATAAATTACAAAATGAATACATCAAGATATCACAATGATTCTCATAAGGGCAGATAAAGGATGGAAAAAATACCGACTTTTACTAAAAATTTAATTTTTAATGGACCATTATCAAAAATATCAGACAAGTTTCAGTGGATATCCTGTGCGACGCCCAAGACTTCTATTACGTCCCGAAAGCTACGCAGGACTAGGGGTCACGAACCCAGATTGTATCGCGCGTGGTGCAGGTAGCCACTATGGCGATGCAGCGTTAAATCAAGACGGGCAGCTTATTTTAACAGAGCGTCTAAATCGCTTTTTAAATTTTGATGAACAAGAAGGTATTATTTCTGTCGAGGCTGGTATCAGCTTAAAAAAAATTCTTGATGTTATCGTTTCCAGAGGCTGGTTTTTACCAGTAACGCCAGGAACAAGTCACGTAACTTTAGGTGGTTGTGTCGCCGCAGATGTACACGGAAAGAACCATCATCATGCAGGTTCGCTTAGTCAATATGTATTAGCATTGGAGCTGATCACAGCGCATGGTAAGCGAATACTTTGTTCACCAAAGGTCCTTCCAGAGCTATTTTGGGCAACGATAGGTGGTATGGGTTTAACGGGAATCATCGGCACAGTAATGCTAAAGCTGAAACCCATCGAAAATGCTTACATGCTGGTGCAACATCAAGCAAGTGATAATTTACAAGAAATTTTTGATTTACTTTTGCAAAAAAATTCAATAAATGAATTAGGTGAATATTGCGTCGCTTGGTTAGATGGCTTAAATAGCCCTGTGGGTCAAGGTATTGTGATATGTGCGCGCCATGCAAATGCAATTGATCTATCGGCGCAGCAGCGTTGTGAACCCTTTACCTTACATCCATATAAATCCTATACACTTCCTTTTTATTTGCCCAATGGCTTGCTTCATCCAACCTTGGTCAAAGTCTTTAACAAGTATTATCACTGGAGATTACACAAAAAAAAATCTCCCTTTTTATTATCTTACAGAGACTATTTTTATCCCTTAGATCGTCTCATGTACTGGCCGCGTTTATATGGTAAGCGTGGATTTTTACAATACCAATGTGTGGTGCCAGCAGAATCAGCTTATCGAGTAACTGAGCAAATATTAACGACTTTAGCTACCAGAAAATGTCCGGTTTATCTCGCTGTATTGAAGCGTTTGGGTAAGGAAAGTCTAGCGCCCCTATCTTTTGCTTTACCTGGGTTCACCTTAGCATTAGATCTGCCTTTCTATTCTCAAGATCTGCTTAACTGCTTAGATCGTATAGATACGCTAGTTGTTGCGGCAGGTGGTCGTGTTTATCTGGCGAAGGATGCACGTTTAAGACCAGAAGTATTTCGTAATATGTATCCACGCTATAATGAGTGGTTAGCGGTCAAGCGATCTTGGGATCCAGAAAATAAGTTTAACTCAAGTCTAGCGAAACGCTTAGCAATGGTTAATTCCTGAATGTTCTAAAAATGCTTGAATTTTCGGTGCACGGCCACGAAATTTTTTGAATAACTCTATAGCATCAACGGCGCCCCCTTGTTCTAGAATGGTATTTAAGAATGCTTGGCCTGTGGTTTTATTAAAGATTCCATCTTCTAAAAATTTATAAAACGCGTCGCAGGATAGGACCTCTGCCCAAAGATAACTGTAATATCCTGCTGCATAACCACCAGCAAAGATGTGCGAGAATCCATGCTGAAATCGATTAAAAACAGCAACTGGCATAATATTAACCTGTGTTCGTATTTGATCGAGTAACGTTTGAACTTGTTGGTACCCTTTAGTGGGATCAAATTCAGTGTGTAAACGAAAGTCAAACAAAGAAATCTCTAGCTGCTTAAGCAACTGTAATCCCGCTTGAAATTTTCTAGTGGCATGCAACTGTTCTATCAGTGTATCAGGCAGCGGTTCGCCGGTGTGATGGTGGCAGCTAATCAAATGTAAGATGGATTTTTCCCAGGCAAAACACTCCAAGAACTGACTAGGAAATTCTATGACATCCCAGGCAACACCATTGGTGCCAGAAACATTCTCGTAGTCAATGAGCGTAAGCATGTGTTGCAATCCGTGGCCGAATTCATGAAATAAAGACACAACCTCTTCGTGGGTTAATAAAGCAGTCTCCGTGGATTCTACAGGGCAGGGGAAATTACAATTTAAAAAGACAATCGGTATTTGAATGCTACCATCATGCAAACGCCGACGGGATTGGTAGTCGTCCATCCAAGCCCCTTCACGTTTTTCAGGTCTTGCATAAATATCTAGATAAAATTGGCCACGTAATCGTTGCTGTTCATCGATGATAGCAAAACAACGAACCTCAGAGTCCCAAACGTCGATATTTTTAATTTCTTGCACATGCATACTGAATAATCGATGAATGAGCGAGAAAAGGCCCGCTAATACTTTTTTAACTGGAAAATAGCACCGTAAAGCATCTTTTTTGATACCAAAGGTCTGTTCTCGTAATTTTTCTTCATAATACAAAACGTCCCATGGCTCTAGATGATCAATGTTGTCACGAAAACGCGCAAATTCGGATAAAGTTTCCCATTCAGTTTTTGCTTTGGATTGCACAGTAAAAAGTAATTCGTTTAAAAAAGCTATCACTTCCTCGGAGCTTTTTGCTATTTTATTGGATGCTAGGCTTTGTTGCGCATAATTAGAAAATCCCAGTAATTGGCTTAATTCATGGCGTAAACTGAGTATCTGGAAGATAATAGAACTATTATCAAATGCAGGATTAGCAAGATCGGAGGCGCGAGTGATATAGGCTTCATATAGCGTTTTTCGTAACGAGCGGTTATCTGCATGGATCAATATCGAGTAATACGACGGATAGTCGAGTGTTAGTAAATAACCCGATAGCTCACAGTCAACGGCTGCTTTTTCTGCTTTAGCAATGATACGATCCGGTAGACCAAGCAATTGAGTTTTGTCTGGAATTAGCGTAGACCAACTCGTCGTGGCATCCAATAGATTGGTTTCAAATTGATTCGATAATTTAGCAAGTTCCGCTAGGATATCGCGATACCTTTTTTTCCCCTGTTCAGGTAGATCGACACCACCTAAGTGAAAATCATGTAATGCATTGTGTAGACACTTTTCCTGAGCATAATCAAAGTGATAATCACTGTTCGCTAGGACTTTAATAGCTTGATAAAGTAAGGTATTTTGATCGAACTCCGCACTATATTCGCTGAGCATGGGTAAACATTTATCATAAGCTGCTCGTAGTTCAGGGGTTTGTTTCACTGCATGCAAGTGATTAATCGGGGACCAAAATCGCTGAATGTTATCACTTAAATCATCAAGGTTATCGATTAAACTCCAGTCAAGCGGGGTTACGCCTGCCAATAAATGCGAGAGTGCTTCCCTATTTTTTGCGAGGATTTTTTCTAATTCAGCAACCATGGTCAACGGATTTATTTTCGAAAATTGCGGTAACGTAGATGCAGTGCTGGTCATAGAGGAATCCTGCTAGCTTTTTAGATGATCAGGCATCGCTAATCAACTGCTTCTGTTTCAAGCTCTAGTGTCTCAAGATTTTCAGAAGCTTTTTGTACGGGTTTATTGAGCAAGGATTCACGGATCTTGACTTCTAGCTCCAGGCAAAGTTCTGGATGTTCCTTTAGAAATTGCTTTGTGTTTTCTTTGCCTTGACCAATGCGATTGCCCTGATAGCTATACCACGCTCCCGCTTTGTCGATTAGTCCATTGTTTACACCCAATTCAATGATTTCACCGTGCCGGCAAATACCAAGGTTGTAGAGAATATCAAACTGTGCTTGCCTAAATGGCGGAGCAACCTTATTTTTAACAACTTTGACACGAGTTTCATTGCCTACAATTTGGTCACCTTGTTTGATCGGTCCGGTTCGGCGTATCTCTATACGTACGGAAGCGTAAAATTTCAGAGCATTGCCACCAGTCGTAGTTTCTGGATTTCCAAACACAACCCCAATTTTCATACGAATTTGATTAATAAAAATAACTAAAGTATTCGAACGCTTAATATTTCCAGCCAATTTACGCAAAGCCTGTGACATTAAACGTGCTTGTAGTCCCATATGTAAGTCGCCCATTTCTCCTTCAATTTCTGCACGTGGGACAAGTGCAGCGACGGAATCAATAACAATAACATCCACTGCATTCGATCGAACTAAGGTATCGACAATTTCTAACGCCTGTTCACCCGTATTAGGTTGTGAAAGCAAGAGATCATCGAAGTTAACGCCAAGCTTACCGGCGTAAATTGGATCAAGAGCATGCTCAGCATCGATAAAAGCGGCAATACCGCCATTTTTTTGACTTTCAGCAATAGTATGTAGGCTTAGCGTGGTCTTGCCGCAGGATTCGTGCCCAAATACTTCGGTAACACCTCCGCACGGCAACCCGCCAACACCCAAAGCAAGATCCAGACTTAAAGAACCAGTCGATATGGTTTTTACGGGAATTTGACTTGTATCCCCTAAACGCATGATAGCACCTTCCCCGTGCTGTTTTCTAATTTGACTCAATGCGATATGGAGGGATTTATTTCTTGCGTCAGTCGCCATGGATGCCACCTTCAAAAAATTGCACGGGAAATAGACTTCAGTCTGCATTATGGCATAGACTAGACCGTCGTCTCTAGATGGCATTTCAATGAAAATTCAAGTCCCCGTATTTAATTCTATTCGTGCTTTAGTGGTTGGTGATGTCATGTTGGACCGTTATTGGTCGGGCGAGACCTCTAGAATTTCTCCTGAGGCGCCCGTGCCAGTTGTCCATGTGACAGCAGTTGAAGAACGTCCTGGTGGAGCAGGGAATGTTGCCTTAAATGTTGCTGCTTTAGGTGCGAGCGTGGATTTACTAGGTTTTTGTGGTGCAGACCAAGCGGGAGATGATCTTGAAAAAAAATTGAATGAAGCAGGTGTTACCAGTTATTTACAGCACGTGCCGCAATTTCCAACCATAATAAAGCTGCGTGTGTTCAGTTTGAATCAACAGTTAATCAGGCTTGATTTTGAAAAACCTGATTATCAGATTGATTACGCGCAACTGCAACTGTTATTTGAACAGCGTCTGGTTCATGCGGACCTCGTTATTTTATCGGACTATGCCAAGGGTTGTTTGACATATGTACAGGACTTAATTCAGAGTGCGCGGCGAGCGGGGAAACCCGTTTTTGTTGATCCAAAACGAAATAATTTTAATTGTTATAAGGGCGCCACAGTATTGACACCTAATCGCCGAGAATTTGAAGTGGTTGTAGGGCCATGTGATGGCGAAAAAGTATTATCACAAAAGGGATTAGAGTTTTTAAAAACCTATGATTTACACGCTTTAGTCTTGACTCGCGGTGAGCAAGGAATGACATTGATATGGCAGAATCAACCCGAGGTTCACCTCCCTGCATTGACAAAGCAAGTCTATGATGTAACCGGCGCAGGCGATACGGTAATTGCTTGCTTGGCCCTAGCCTACGTAGCAACAAAAAAAGACCTGGCCGTATCAGCGCAGCTGGCCAATATTGCTGCTAGTATCGTGGTTGGAAAACTAGGAGCAGCCACGGTTAGTCCAGCAGAGCTAAGGCGCGCTATTCAAATATGGCAATTTCCCATGCGTCGAGGTGTTTTATCCGAAGCGGAGCTTAAAATTGTGGTGGAGGACGCAAAAGCGCATGGCGAATGCATCGTCATGACAGGCGGCTGTTTTGATATTTTACATGCCGGTCATGTCACTTACTTAGAGCGTGCTAAATCCCTAGGGGATCGTTTAATTGTTGCTGTCAACAATGATGCATCGGTCTCGCAACTAAAAGGTGTAGGACGCCCAGTCATTAACCTGTCAGAGCGAATGGCGGTATTAACTGGCCTATATATGGTTGACTGGGTTGTTTCTTTCGATGAAGTGACACCAGAGCGCCTTATTAAGTCGATTGCACCGGACATTTGGGTTAAAGGAGGAGATTATCAATTAGCTGATTTACCAGAAGCTGCCACCGTGAGAGCCTATGGTGGCCAAGTTCAGATAATGAATTTAGTAACAGGTTGTTCTACTAGTGCGATCATTTCCGCTGTCAAAGGAGAGAGCGTGTGATTATTGTTACAGGAGGTGCTGGTTTTATTGGCAGTAATCTCGTAAAACAATTAAATGTAGACTATCCCGACTGTCCCATCGTAGTTGTGGACGATCTTACAGAAGGAACTAAATATAAAAACATGCGTGATTGTATGCTTGCTGATTATTTAGATCAGTATGATTTTCTGAAACAAATAGAACAGAATAAATATTTTCCCCGTTTAAAGGCCATTTTTCATCAAGGCGCTTGCTCTTCAACAACGGAATGGAATGGGCAATATATGATGAAAAATAATTATGAATATTCCAAAGTCCTTTTAAACTATTGTTTAGCTTGGAAAATTCCCTTCATCTATGCTTCTAGCGCTGCTGTTTACGGTTCCTATGGTGTATTTAGGGAATTGCAGCAATACGAGGCACCAGAGAATGTTTATGCTTATTCCAAATATCTATTTGATCAGTACGTACGTAATGTCTTGTGTTTCGCAAAGAGTCAAGTGACTGGGTTACGTTACTTTAATGTTTATGGGCCTAAGGAAAGCCATAAAGGCAAGATGGCTAGTGTGATCTTTCATGCCGCTCAGCAATTAAGAGAAACAGGAATCATCAATTTATTTCAAGGAAATGATGGTTATGAAGATGGTGAACAGCAACGAGATTTCGTCTATGTAGATGATGTAGTGGCGGTGAATTTATGGTTTTTAAAATCAAAAAAAAGCGGAATCTACAATGTTGGAACAGGCTGTAGTGCAAGTTTTAATAGTTTGGCGCAAGCAGTGATTAATTTTTATGGTAGAGGCCAGATTTGCTACATTCCTTTTCCAGTGGCATTACAAGGTCACTACCAAAGTTTCACGCAAGCTGATCTTTCTCAATTACGTGCCGCAGGTTATCAAACGACATTTCGGTCTATTGCACAAGGCGTTCGGGAATATCTTTCCATAATACATAAAAGTATTACCGTTTAATTCATTGCTTCATTAATTATGTATTCTATAGACTGATGATTCTGGTTCAGGACATATTTATTTAAAGGAGTGTTGATTATGGATATTTATTCTTCTTTATTTGCCACATTATTAACCACAGTTCTTGCAACACCCGCTGTAGCAGCTATCTACCCTGTTGAGATCGCTCATGGTGCCCCCATGACGCAGAATCAAAAGGTGAGTCTTAATTCAGCCGGTTTGCCACAGAAAGGTATTACAGCCAATGTTAATATCAACACAGCTGGTGCTGAGACGTTGGTGTCTGAGTTAAGGGGTATTGGTCAAAAACGAGCGAAAGCGATTATTGCTTTTAGAGAGCAGAATGGCCCTTTTAAATCGATTGATGATTTAGCTAAAGTGAAAGGTATTAGTAAAAGGATTGTTGAGCAAAACCGCGATAAAATAGACGTTTAGAATGATGGTGTGATAAGAGCAGCGGCGAGAGCTTGTGATATGTAAATATGTCATCTGTGCGGCGCCGCTTCTCGTAATGATAGCAAATATCAGCCATGGGCCGATGAACATGGTCATTTTTACATGGAAGATTATATCTGTAGACCTTGGCTTAGTGAAGTTTTCCGGTTACATAACGAGTTGCTGCTTCCAGATCAGTTGGTGAGCATTCCATACAGGTTCCTCTGGGTGGCATGGCATGGTAACCGTCTTGTACATGTTTTAATAAAATAGAGAAGCTTTTTTTGATTCGTAGCTTCCAGTCTTCCTTATTGCCAAAGCGCGGTGCTCCTGCTACCCCGCTGCTGTGGCATAAGCTGCAATGCTTGTCAAATACCAATTTACCTAGATGGCCCTGTGCGTTGCGAAAAGGAGGTTGAGGTATTATCTCAGCTTTGATGCGCACTTTACCAATTGGAGCAATGCGATTTTCGGTGGCTTCAATCGATGGATCAAAGAAGTCTGCGTAAAGGCAGGTGCTAAAATTCAAAAATAAAAGAAACAGAACAGTTTTTTTTATTGTATGCCCTACGATTGCTATGCGATGCATACCTATAGTCGTACTTTTTTGCTGAGTCTTAAAGATTTTGTGTGATCATTTCAAACGACAGATACAGCTTCATGGTTCTCAGTTTCCATGGAAATATAATATTTTCCCAGACAAGCCGCTGCATTTAACCTGGTCCGTTTATAAAATGCACGTTGCGCTGCTTCGACATTGTGTATCTTACCATTCCAAATATTTAGTGAAGGCGCTTGTAGTGCACGACCGTAAGAAAAACTCAGTCGCCAAGGATGATGGATGCCTCGTAGCTTATTCATTTCATTCAAGTGCAGGGTTGCTAATTCAGGATCTTGACCTCCAGAAAGAAAATGAATGCTGGGAACATCAGCAGGGACCGTTCGCCGCAATACCTCCAGCGTCGCATTGGCAACTTCGGTGACGCTCGCTTGAGGTAAATAATTACTGCCCGTAGTAACCATATTGGGTTTAAGTACTATGTAATTCAGCAGAACTCGATGTTTTTGCAATTCTTCAAACACGATACGCAAGGTTGACTCAGTAACCTCTGCACAACGCGCGAGACTATGATCACCATCCATCAATACTTCTGGTTCTACGATAGGAATCATTCCGTTTTGCTGGCACATGGATGCATAACGCGCCAGTATCTGTGCATTATTTATTTGGGCCAAGGTAGAAGGCAGCGTACTAGAAATAACGAAAATAGCCCGCCATTTTGCAAAGCAAGTACCTAAGTCCTTATACATAATTAGTCGATCAGCCAAGTCATCAAGGCCTTGTGTTATTTTTTCCTCAGCGTTCAAAGGAATAAGCCCTTTATCCACCTTAATGCCAGGTAAAATACCCTGCTCTTCCAGCAACTTAGGAAACAGTAGGCCCGCCTTATTACGTTGTCCTAAGGTTTCTTCGTGTAGAATAACACCGTTGATGAAGGCCTCGATGCCAGGGGTGGTTAATAGCAATTCACGATAGCTACGACGATTTTCTACATTTGATTCTATGTGGAAAGCAGCGAAGCGTTTAGCTAAAGTAGCCTGACTTTCATCCGCAGCAAATATTCCTTTTCCTGCTGCCGTAAGTCGTGAGATTATTCCTTGAAGTTCGTGAATAGCCACAAATGTTGCTCCTTACATGCGTTTTTTACGTAGTGTGTTGGACAAAACCATAAGTGAACGGCACTAATACAAAAAAACTGGACTTTGGTAGACCACAAAAAAGTACAAAATGCACTTTACCGATTATGCTCGCTACTATATAGTACAAATTTATCAATTTCTAGTAAACTGTAAATAAACGGATAAACATTCAGGCAGCCCGTTTAATCGTGCCGAATTCATCTTTATAATAAACTTCGCTGCTCGCCTCCATCACACCCTGTCTTGAAGCAAATTTTCTAATTTATAGAGGCGCGCCCTTGTATGTCATCACCGTTTATTCACCTCCATCTACACACCGAATATTCTTTAAGTGATGGTTTGATTCGAATTGATGATTTGATCGCTAGAGCATCAGAGTTAGCATTACCTGCTATTGCGATCACCGACCAATCCAACTTATTTGCAGCGATTAAATTTTATCAAGCAGCTATCAAAGCAGGGATTAAACCCATTATCGGTGCTGAATGTTGGATAGAAAACGTCCAATTTCCTGCTTGCCCATTTCGATTAATTTTGTTATGCCAAAATCAACAAGGTTATCAAAATTTAATTCAGTTAATCTCACGAGCTTACTTAGAGGAGCGGCAAGGAACGAAGCCGATTCTACAAAGAAGCTGGTTGCCGAGTTATACAGCAGGCTTAATTGCTTTATCGGGCGATAAAGAAGGCGATATAGGGCAGGCCTTACTACAAAATAAGCGATCGTTGGCTAAAGAATTTTTACAAATGTGGTTATCACTTTTTCCACATCGTTTTTATTTAGAGTTACAACGACTTGGACGACCACAAGAGGAAGCATATATTGCCGCTACCATCGAATTGGCCTTTGAATATCAAACGCCCGTTGTTGCCAGTAACGATGTGCGCTTCCTCTATACAGAAGATTTTGACGCTCATGAAGCACGGGTCTGTATCAATAGCGGACATATTTTAAATGACTCTAAGCGTTCCAAGGTATACAGTGAGCAGCAATTTCTTCGTTCTACAGAAGAGATGGCTACTTTATTTGCCGACATTCCGTCAGCCTTAATTAATTCATTGGAAATCGCTAAGCGTTGTAACTTGGAATTAACGCTGGGTAAAGCCTTTTTACCTAAGTGTCCTATTCCTGCCGGCATGACACCGGAAAGTTGCTTAGTACAGGAGGCTGAAAACGGGTTACTAGCACGTTTAAAAAAACTTAATTTACCCAAGTCTATAACGTCTGAGCCCAATTACCCATTGGACGACACTGATAATAGATTTATTGCAGAAGCTAAAAACCTATCTACGCTCAAGGAAAACATCTTATTTTCTACAAAATGTAGTGAAAATTCCTATAAGGTATATTTTAACAGGCTTGCGGTTGAACTCGAGGTCATTAATAACATGGGCTTCGCTAGTTACTTCTTAATTGTGGCTGATTTTATCCGTTGGGCGAAAGAAAATGGTATACCAGTAGGACCAGGGAGAGGATCCGGTGCTGGTTCCTTAGTCGCTTATGCGCTACAGATTACTGATATAGAACCCTTAAAGTACGATTTGCTGTTTGAACGCTTTTTAAATCCTGAACGTATCTCTATGCCTGATTTTGACATCGACTTCTGTGTGGAGGGACGTGATCGCGTTATTGACTACGTAACAGAGCGTTATGGTCGTGAATCCGTTTCTCAGATCATTACCTACGGTAGCATGGCTGCTCGTGCCGTTGTCAGGGATGTGGGACGTGTTCTTGGTTATCCCTATGGTATGGTTGATAAAATTGCGAAATTAATCCCCTTTGAATTAGGCATTACGCTGGAAAAAGCTATGCATCAAGAAGAAGAGCTACAACAGTGTTATGAAAATGAAGATGCGATAAAAGTATTAATTGATTTAGCTAAAAAATTAGAAGGGCTGGTGCGTAATGTTGGGAAGCATGCTGGAGGCGTTGTTATTGCTCCCTCCAAACTGACTGATTTTACACCGCTGTACTGTGAAGTTGGTTCTTCGCATTGTATTACCCAGTTTGATAAAGATGATATTGAAAAAGTTGGACTTATCAAATTTGATTTCCTTGGGCTACGCACCTTGACGATCATCCACTGGGCGGTGCAATCAATTAATGTCAAAATGCCAAAAGGAAAAGCAGCATTAGATATTACCGCGATCCCTTTGGCGGATCCCAAAACCTTTGCCTTATTAAAAGCCTGCAAGACAGCTGCTGTATTTCAGTTGGAATCACGGGGGATACGTGATCTCATTAAACGATTACAACCTGATAATTTTGAAGATATTATCGCGCTGCTCGCTTTATTTCGTCCGGGTCCTCTGCAATCAGGTATGGTCGATGATTTTATCAACCGTAAACATGGTACAGCTCAAGTTGAATACCCTCATCCTTTTTTAGAACCTATTTTACGTCCTACCTACGGCATTATTCTTTATCAAGAACAGGTAATGCAGATTGCACAGGTCTTGGCAGGTTACACCTTAGGAGCCGCTGATTTATTACGACGAGCGATGGGTAAAAAAAAATCGGAGGAAATGGCAAAACAACGGACCATTTTTACCTGTGGCGCTATGAAAAAAGGAGTTGCGATCGATTTAGCCAATCAGATCTACGATTTAATGGAGAAATTTGCTGATTATGGTTTCACGCGATCACATGCAGCTTCCTACGCTTTAATCTCGTATCAAACGCTCTGGCTGAAGGCACACTACCCCGCAGAATTTATGGCAGCTGTACTATCGTCTGACATGGATCATACTGAAAAGATGGTTTTATTTTTGGAAGAATGTCGGCAGATACAGTTAAACATCCTACCTCCTGACATTAATACTAGCTATCATAAATTTACCGTTAATAAAAAAGGAGAACTTCGTTATGGTTTGGGTGCTGTCAAAGGTTTAGGAGTTACCGCTGTTGATATGCTGATTGCACAACGTGCAGAAAGGTGTTTTGAAGACTTATTTGATCTTTGTCGTCGCATCGATCCACATAAATTAAACCGTCGAGGCTTAGAGGCACTCATCTATTCTGGAAGTTTAGATTGCTTAGGTTTCAACCGCGCCACGCTAAAACACAATTTACCGGCTGCTTTATTAGCCGCTGAGCAAGAATCGTCAGCGATTGCTTCTGGGCAGCGGGACTTTTTTGGGCTTGCCATGATTTCTGAAAGGAAAGAAATGGTACAGAAGGTAGAGTGGCCCAAGCTGCGTCGTTTACAAGCTGAAAAAGAAGTATTGGGATACTATTTAAGTGGGCATCCCTTCGAAAATTACGCAAGCGAAGTATCTCATTTTACAACCTCAAGTTTGCAAGAATGCACCTATCGGGTAGGTCATTCGCTAACGATAGCAGGTTGGGTGCTCAGTATTCGACTCTTATGGACAAAACGGGGCGATCGCATGGCGATAATAAATATAGGGGATACACAGAGTCGTTTGGAGGTTACCTTATTTAGCGATATTTATTCAATGTATAGGGATAAATTAACGAAAGACAGATTATTAATCATTGAAGGAGAAAGCCAACAGGATGAATTGACAGGCATGGTTCGTGTACTCGCTAAAAAGGTTTTGGATATTAAAGAAGCGCGTGATGCTTATGCCAAGCGCGTGCTCATTAAACTTTCTCAGCCGCCTATGAATTTCGATCAAATTCAGGATTTGAAACAAAAAATGAGTCATTTTTGTTCAGGCCGCTGCCCTACCGTCATTGAATATTATCATCCTGAACTTCGCGCACAGTTACAGCTTCCCTTAGGTGACGCGTGGATGGTGACACCTTCTGATGAACTGCTAGTAACTCTAGAGAAACTGTTGGGTGAAAAATGTGTTGTTATCGAATATTGATGTATCGTTGTATAGTAAGCTAACGAGCTGGTAAAGTATGATTTTGGTGGTTCTGTATCACCTGTACGCGCAATCCTCAATGAAACAACAAAACTGGCAGAAATATTGCGGATAGATTATCATTCCTATTTGGTCTGCGTGCAAAATAGTCGAGAGCCAGCAACTTTCAGCGACTGCATGGGGCCACGTGGTAGTTTTTTTCCAATTTATGTGTCGAGCTCAATTTCGTCATTAGGTACCTATCAGCTACAAAATCAGCGACTATTTCCCTCAAATGACCCAGTCTAACTACTATTATGATTGAAAAAAGGTCTACTGTATCAAGCATGATTCACTTGAATTTTCTGTACGGTTTCAGACATTGGTTTTTTACGTTTTCTCTAATGCTGCTTGTTCTATTAAGCGTGATACTAGCCTGGCAAAAGTATAGCGATTCAGATTTGTTTCCTGTTACTCATATTAAAATTACAGGCGACCTGGTGCATGTCCAGCGAAATAGGTTGCAACGGATTATCCTACCATTTACAGAAAGAGGTTTGCTACATCTCGATAACCGTCGGTTAAAAGAAAGACTCTTGCAAGAACCTTGGATCGATTCAGTAACAGTGAAACGCTTATGGCCAGATACCTTATCCGTAAATTTTACCACAAAAAAACCAGTGGCATTAATGGCGAATAATGATTTACTTGATCAAAAAGGTAATATTTTTAATGCTGGGTATGTGGATCCCACGTCACTCGATCTGCCTTTTTTTATCGGCCCCGCCGCGCAGCAAAAATATTTGCTACAAACTTATCAATCGCTATACCCATTGCTATCCAGTTTAACGCTAAAAATAAAATTATTACAATTTATTGATCAACAATGTTGGTACTTGCGCTTAAGTAATGGTTTGTCGCTTTATTTAAGTCGAACGAGACCTAATCTACAATTAGAGCGGTTTATCAAGGTTTATCCGGATGTCATTGAGGGAAAGGTGTCGATGGTGGATTATATCGATCTACGTTATGCACACGGTATGGCAGTAAAATTTAAGACACGAGTGGTTTAGTACGTAGTTTCTCTGGGCGAAACTAAATTACGTGCTCAACAGGAATGATAGGGTGCCTCTAGAAATTAGAAATTTTGCTTCAAAACCAGGCGTGATGGCAGCGAGCAGAGAGGTTTAAAGTTATTAATTCAAGGTGAAGTAATTATGGCCAAAAAGTTGAGCAGAAATTTGATCGTAGGTTTAGATATCGGTACCAGTAAAGTTAATGCCTTAGTGGGGGAGGTGCAGCCGGATGGAATTGAGATCATCGGTTTAGGAGTTTATCCATCCCTAGGACTAAAGCGAGGCGTCGTTGTCAATATCGACGCAACGGTTGACTCGATTCAACAGGCAGTTGGCGAAGCTGAAGCAATGGCTGGTTGTCCTGTTCGCAGCGTGTATACAGGAATAGCAGGTAATCATATCCGCAGTTTAAATTCTCATGGAATTGTAGCGATACAAAATCAAGAGGTTACTCACGCTGATGTTGAGCGTGTTATCGATGCTGCCAGGGCTGTTGCCATTCCTGCGGATCAAAAAATATTACATATCTTACCGCAGGAGTTTATCATTGATAACCAAGACGGCATTCGCGAGCCGATAGGTATGTCCGGTGTACGGTTGGAGGCTAAGGTACACATGGTAACGGGTGCTGTGAGTGCAGCGCAAAATATTGTTAAATGCATTCAGCGTTGTGGATTAGAGGTCTCTGAGATTATTTTAGAACAATTAGCCTCGAGTCAAGCTGTCTTAACAGAGGATGAAAAAGAATTAGGTGTTTGCTTGATAGACATTGGTGGTGGCACAACGGATATTGCCATCTTTACTGAAGGTGCTATCCGATTTACATCCGTTGTTCCCATTGCCGGCGATCAGGTTACCAATGACATTGCCGTTGCATTAAGAACACCAACACAAAGTGCTGAACATATTAAGAGGAAGTATGCCTGTGCCTTAGCAGAATTAGCGAGCCCTGATGAAATTGTAGATATCAGCGGCATGGGTGATCGTCCTGGCAGGACCATTTCTAAACGTTCTTTGGCTGAAGTCATCGGATCGCGCTATGAAGAACTTTTTTATTTAGTAAAAACGGAGTTGCGTCGAAGTGGTTTTGAAGAGTTTCTTGCTGCAGGCATTGTGTTGACAGGCGGTGCCTCTAACGTCAATGGAGCAGTGGAGTTAGCTGAGAAGGTTTTTAAGCTGCCTGTTAGGTTGGGTAATCCACAATATGTCGTGGGAAACAGCGAAGTCATTAGCAATGGAATGTATGCAACTGGCACAGGCCTACTATTATATGGCTACCAACAACAGTGCGAACAAAGAAAACCTAATCACGCCATGTTTCGTGGCAGACTAGCTCGCGTGAAGAGCTGGTTACGCGAAAATTTTTAATTTTATTTACAATACACCGAAGCAAAAAGTTTGAGGAGTTATACTATGAGTTCCCCCTATGATTTGGTCGATACCTCACCACAAAACGCCGTTATAAAGGTCATTGGCGTGGGTGGTGGCGGTGGAAATGCAATTGAACATATGCTTACGCAAGATATTGATGGTGTTGAATTTATTTGCGCCAACACGGATGCCCAAGCACTAAAAAATTCATCTGCTAAATGCTTATTACAGCTTGGTCAACAAATTACCAAGGGTCTTGGAGCGGGAGCGAACCCAGAGGTAGGGCGCCAGGCGGCCGAAGCGGATAGAGAGCGCATTCGTGCGGTTATAGAAGGGGCCGACATGGTTTTTATTACTGCCGGTATGGGTGGCGGTACAGGAACAGGTGCCGCGCCAGTTTTTGCGGAACTTGCTAAACAGATGCGAAAGTTAACGATAGGTGTCGTTACCATTCCATTTGCATTTGAAGGAAAAAAGCGTTTACACCTAGCGGAAGAAGGAATAAAGCAGCTAGGCCAATATGTGGATTCACTCATTACTATACCTAACAGCAAATTAATCAATGTATTAGGTAGAGGTATTAGCCTTTTAGATGCATTTAAGGCTGTTAATAATATATTATTCGGCGCAGTTAAAGGGATTGCCACACTGATTACCGAATCCGGTTTAATCAATGTGGATTTTGCGGATGTTCGTACTGTAATGTCATCTGATATGGGTATGGCAATGATGGGTGCAGGAGTTGGTGTTGGTGAAGATAGGGCGCGTTTAGCCGCTGAGGCAGCGATCGCTAGTCCTTTACTTGAGGATGTTGATTTAGCAGGAGCACGCGGCGTGTTAGTTAACATTACGGCGGGTCCTGATCTATCGATAGGGGAATTTGAAGCAGTTGGTGAAGTGATAAAAGGCTTTACTTCAGAAGATGCAACGGTGGTGGTAGGAACCGTCATTGATCCTAAGATGAACGATGAGTTACACGTTACGATCGTAGCAACGGGTTTGGGAACTATTTATGCGAGCCAAGGAGGCTCTAATCTTATCAGAGCAGCGGATGGTTCTCTGGATTATCATCAACTAGAGCGCCCCACTGTACTGCGCAAGCAAGTGCCCACAACAACATCCTCTAGGCCGGTAATTACTTCTAATGTCACAGATATCGAATATCTTGATATTCCGGCTTTTTTACGTAAACAAGAAGAGGTTTCCTGAAGGTGTCCAGCCATAAAAAATTAAATCTAACACACACTCCTCGCGCGTTAAAACAACGAACACTCAAGAACGTCATTAAAGCGGCAGGTATCACCTTGCATAGTGGCGAAACGGCTATTTTGACATTGAGACCCGCACCTATTAATACCGGCATCATTTTTCGACGAATTGACTTTAACCCTATCGTTGAAGTACAAGCGCGAGCTGAGCACGTGGGTGAAACAACTTTACAAACAACTTTGCTAAAGAATGGAATACGGGTTGCAACGATTGAGCATTTGATGTCGGCAATGGCTGGTCTAGGCATTGATAATGCTTACGTAGACATTACCGCTTCAGAGATTCCGATTATGGATGGTAGTGCCGGTCCCTTTATCTTTTTAATTCAGTCAGCTGGTATTGAGGAACAAAGTGCGCCGAAGCGTTTTATTCTTATTAAGCAGCCAATTAAGGTGACAGAAGGTGATAAATGGGCATATTTGGAGCCATTTTATGGTTTCAAAATATCATTGGAGATTGGTTTTGATCATCCTCTTTTTCAAAATCGCAATCAAAAAGCTAGCATCGATTTTTCAAAAACTTCTTACATTAAAGAAGTGAGTCGAGCACGTACCTTTGGTTTTATGGCAGATTATGAAAAATTGCGTGCAGTGCGTTTAGCTTTAGGTGGCAGTCTCGACAACGCGGTCGTCGTAGATGAATACAGAGTGCTCAATGAGGACGGACTACGTTATGAAGATGAGTTTGTACGGCATAAAATCCTTGATGCCGTCGGTGATTTATATTTACTTGGTCATAGTTTGATTGGATCATTTAGTGGATATAAATCTGGCCACGCGTTGAATAATCTATTACTGCGTCGTTTACTGGATAATGCAGCTGCTTGGGAATATGTAGAGTTTGCTGATGCAATCGAAGCACCTTTAGCCTATAGACTAATCCTACTCAAGACCACGTAAAGGCACCTCATACACCTGCCTTTTACTTCAATACATCGTTGTGATGCCGTTGCGACCATTACCGCTTTTTACGAAAATGAGGCGTTATCCGATGCATCATAGCGTCTAACGCTTTGTTGGCGATGGCGTCGACTTGGTCATTCTCGGGATGACCACTATGACCTTTTACCCACGCCCACTGAATATTATGTCGTTTTGCTTCTTCGGCTAACTGTTTCCATAAATCACTATTTTTAACCGGAGTTTTGTTGGCGGTACGCCAAGCGCGCTGTTCCCATTGAGGTAACCACTTAGTAATCCCTTTTTGCACGTACTGAGAATCGGTGCTCAGTAGAACACAACAAGATTTTTTTAATGCCAGCAGTGCTTGCAGTGCTGCCATCAATTCCATGCGATTATTAGTTGTTTGGAACTCAGTACCCGACAGCGTTTTTGTTTGTCCACGATAACGCAGTAGCACAGCCCAGGAACCTGGCCCTGGATTACCACGGCAAGCCCCGTCGGTAAATATTTCTACTACAGAAGATTTAGACACCATGGGCCTTTCTAACGTTGGAAGCTAAGGATTTGTTCGTTAGTGGGGGAGGGAAATACCAGGCAAAACCAGATGCACTGAGACGTCTCACGCGCTTTTGGGCAACGATTAGGTAAATTCCTCCGAGATAAGGAAATAGCCAGGGTGATATCCTTTCCAACCAAAACAATTTATCTATTAGCCACTTTCCAACACGACTGGTCAACGGAGGACGAAATGAAAAGCTCTCGATATGACAAATTTCTCCACCTAGGGAGTAAATCCACTGACAAATAGTTTGCATGGTATAAAGACGACCATTCCTTGCTAGGTATCTATCGGCACCAACAAGGTGGTGTAGTCCCCAAAGGCTCAAAGGGTTGATTCCTAGAAGAATTAAATGGCCATCGGGCGCTAATACCCGCCATGACTCACTCAGGACCTGCTTCGCGTTTTTATTAAGTTCTAAGGCATGGGGTAAGAGTATTAGGTTAATACTTTCACTAGCAAATGGTAAATTCGTGTAAGCACTCAGCAAAAAATGGAAGCGTGGTGCAGTAAAATCCACCGTTGGTAACGAGTTCGTGTTGTTGCTAACACGGATTTTGTGAAGAATAGGGCTGACTGCCAAGCTTGAAAAAGTATAATCACTCAACTGCAGTAAGTGACGACCTGAATACCTAGTCAATAAGCTACTTAAGCGCTTGTCCTCTCGCTTGAGAACATCTGTATAGTTCAACAACGGTTTTGTATATCCTAAGCAGCAATTATGGTAAACAAAAGTAGTCCGCGAGTCATTGTCATTATGGCATAGGAGAAACGACTGTAAAGTTTCAAATTTCAATCCTCACGAAAGGCTGTTTTTGAACTTTGCATCTTAACTTATCCTGAGACGCTTTTTGCAGCAAGTTCTCCATTTTCAGTCTTCTGTATTATAAGCATAAGCCTAAAATCTTGAAAACTTAGGTTATTGGCTGACAAAAAATTCTATTTTTTCTATGGATGTAAGCCTATTTCCTTGACCTCCCTAGGTGTGCCCCGTAACATTCTAAGGTGATTTATAAAACGTTCAAAATTTATACATTATTGCTTACATTACTGCTAGTGTTGGCGGTGTGTACAGCATGTGTTCAATCTTTCCCTTTAGGAGAGAATGTAATAAAGGATCCTAACAGATTTGGATTGACAGATAAGAGGAGCACGCCAACCATTGTACAGTCAGCAGAGAATAGCTTGTCTCCTGGCAGTGCAAAGGTCCTTTACAGTGCCCTTGATAAAGGGACGTTGTGGGGGCCTATTCGCGCTCACTTGCAATTGACCACATATGAGGAACATCAGCCAGCTGTACAAGAACAAATTAACTGGTTTACTAAAAACCCAGCTTATTTAAATGATGCAATCGATCGCGCTGTGCCTTACATACACTATATTTATACCGAAGTTATAAAACGTAATTTACCGACAGAATTGGTTTTATTACCAATCATTGAAAGTGGTTATAACCCCTCAGCAACTAACTTATCTTCAGGGGCAACGGGGCTTTGGCAGCTTATATCCAGTACAGCACGTGGATATGGCGTGCATCAAGATAGAAGCTTTGACGGTCGCCGTGATTTGTATAGTTCAACCAATGCAGCCTTAAATTATCTGACCTATCTAAAAAGCTTTTTTGGCGGAGATTGGTTATTAGCTATTGCGGCTTATGATACAGGTGAAGGTAACGTACAGAGGGCAATACGCCATAACGCACAGCATGATAGAAATACTCATTTTTGGGCGCTACCGTTAGTTTTAGAGACACGTTCCTATATTCCGCGTTTATTGGCACTGGCTGCCATTGTTAAAAACCCAGCAAAATATGGTGTATCGCTGCCTCCTATCAGTATCAAACCTTATCTTGCGCTGGTTGGTGTACAAGTTGGTGTACAAGGAACAAAATTAAATCTTACACATGCTGCTAAATTGGCCGGTGTTAACTTATCAGAGTTAAAGCAACTGAATCCGGGTGTTAAAAATAGTTTAACTCCTTTAACACATGGTCAACTCGCTCTACCTATTGATCGAGTTGCTTTATATCAAAAACAGTTATCTATGTTATTAGCTTCTAATAATGCTAATAACAAGCGTACAGTGATCAAGCAAACTTCTAGACAGACTACTACTAGCGTCATGCAGCAGGTAAGTACCGAGTTTAGAAGATTTAGCAGATTTAATACGCTTCAACATGCAAGCAAAAGGATGAGCACGGTGCCACGGGTGTATCTTGTCAAACAAGGCGATACCTTAGTTAAGATAGCCAAGTATTACCACGTAACCGTCAAGAACTTGCAATATTGGAACCAGCTTGCAACAGATCGATTAAGACCCGGTAAGAAGCTAAAGATTATGTTTTCTTAAGGGCGGGGCAGTCTCTATAAATTTTTTGTATACAGGCTATTTGTAAAAAATGAGAGGTACCCTAAATTCTCTTGGATTCCCGAATCCATAACGTAGCGAGCAAAGCGATACAGAAACCCAGCGGCAAAATTAACAAAGCGTGGTGATAGTCACTTGCACTGTAAATTCTCACATTATTTTCCATATTACCCTGCCAACCATAATCCATCAACCAACCAAATAGTGGCTGTAAGACAGCATAACCACCAATAGCAAAAAAAGATACAACGCTAACCGCTGTTGCTTTTAGCGTTTCCATATTATTTTCTGCGACCAAAGGGTAACATAACACTTGGCTACTAGTAAAAAAACCTAAGGCAAAAAACAAAAACAAAATAGCTACAAGAGAAAGTATTTGTAGCAGGCATATGACTACAATACTCAATAATAAGGAGATGATGGCACCAACCATCATGAGTACTATCCGTTTTTGGATTTTATCTGACACCCAACCAACAACCGGTCCTCCAATCATCGTGCCTAAAAAAAGCAAACTTGGCGCAAGGGAAGCTTCCCTTGCGGAAAAGTGTGTCGTTTGCTGCAAAAACAAACTCCCCCAGATGGCGCCGAATAAAGCAATAGGTGCATTGATCAATGAAGTATAAATGCCACAAAGAAGATTTTGTAGATTGCAATAGGCTAAACGCCAACATGTAAGAATTCCTGCATTACTAAACTTAAATGTTGAAATCTTTCCATTCTCCCTGACTCCAGGCGGATAATCCTGAACAACGTAAAATATAACAACAAAAATAAATAGGCCTAGACCAGCGTCAAGCAGTAGAGTAGTGCGCCATCCTACGAGCTGAATCAATACGATCAACGGAGTCTGCGCAATCATGCCACCTGACATAGCCATCGTTATAATTAATCCTGTCACTAAAGCCATCTGTCTTGCTGGAAACCAATGCGCAGCCAATAGGACACTACTTAAGAAGCAAAAAGCACTGCCTACACCGCTCATAAATCGAAATGTACAGGCGAGAGGAAAGGAGTGAGTTATGGAAAAGCCAGTTATTCCTGCAACACAAAATAATAAAGCTGACAAAATAATTAAGCGTGTAGAAAATCGGTCTAATAGGACGCCAGCTATCGGTAAAAAAATTAAGTTAGCATAAAAATAATACGCGGATAATTTTCCTAGTTTCGTCGCATGCAGTGAAAAATCGCGCATCAAATCAGTACTCACAGCATTAAACATGTTCATCTGAATAAATTCATAAAAGAAAAAAAGGGCGGCGGAAAAACAGACTAGCCAAGGTTGATAACTCAGCGTAGCAGAGGTATGGGGTGCGGGGTGCGTTTGACCAGAGACTATAGTCATTTAGTTCCCTTAAAACGGATGTTACGATTACACTTACGGTAAAACTAACTGGGTTGCACAGTGTATAGGAAGAGGGGTTAGCTGTCTAAATTTTTACATCTAAATCTAGTATGGGTTGCAATATTAAATAGAATAATTAAGTGGTTCGTGTTCAGAATCATCGCACGCTCTGTGATTAATTTTAGAGCTAAAAATGCTATGGTGAGCATTATAGGCATCACAACGGAGCCAACTACCATTAGAGGAGATCCAACGACTATGACTACTACTTGTTGTGCTCTGTTGCTCAAAGCGAGGAGAAACTGCGAACGAATGGCATGGCTCTCTCTTTTCCTCTTTAAGATCCATTAGTAAGTTTGTTAAAAGGAGTTCGTTATTTTTTTGCTTTTGTATCAGTTCATTATAGCGATCTTGGTTTTTTTGTTTGCCTAGAGTAGTGAAGGCCTGATATTCATCGAAGAAATTTTTAAATTTCTGCAATTCCTCATGCATAGGATGCAAACAACGAGGATCCCAAAGCATAGTCGTACTGGATTGCGAAAAGTTATGGTACCAGGTAGTTGCCACGTGGTACTCTGCACTAACTATATCCTTTACATTATAGTTATCAGCAGCAGCAGCGGCAAGTTGTGCATTTCTTTCCTGTAAAATGCGGGCATAGCACTGGATTTCAGATAAACAATATTTCGACATTATAGCTTCGGAGAATGCATCGGCTATCTCAGGTTTGGACGCCCAAGGCATTATTAGAATCCTGTGATGACGTAGCAACTGACGCCTAGATGCATTCATAACATGCTTTTGCAAGGATGAGCGGGTTAAAGGAATACCACAGAGCTTTGTGTATGTTTCTAGAACATGAAAGGTAGTATTTTGTCTAAAAAATAAACAGCCCGATTTCAGCTGTTTCCAAAAAGAAATCTTATCCATATCAGAAGGGATGATTTGCGTTTGTAGCGTGGTACATATACTAAGCATATTATGGAGAAATGTCTTAAAATTCCTACATAAATCATGATCAGTATATTTGAAATATTGATTTAAAAAGTCTTGATCATCTTTCGTAAGAGTATATTTATTAATTGCACCCAATCGATCAGAAAATTTTAAAAAATTTAAATTATACGGCGACCTTGGAAAGGTATCGAACTGCTGGAAGATATATGCTGTACATTGACTTTTACAGATTTTACTGGCATATGGGTTTGTACACTGCACCATCAGTGATTTTATAAAATCTTGGTTAAAACTGAAAAATGAATTAAGAATTTCTTTTTCCTTTTCTGGTAATTCCGTAACAAAATTATTCAGCCTAGTTTCGGGCGAACAAAAATCCTTACTTGATTGTGATAAATACAGCTCCAACTTAGCCCTTAAATTAGCCCTTAAATTTACTTTTGCTTCGTTTATTAATAGAGCAGCAGAGGCACCACTATTTCGCGGATTTTCAGTAGATAATGCAACAAGGCCTATATCCTCCTCCTGATGTTCCTCTTCAACAGCACCCGAGCACCCTGGGTACACAGTCGCTGAATCATTGATTAAAGTGGACGTATTTTCTACTACTTTTACTGGATTGAAGTTTTGCACTGCATCCACCACGTCCGGAGAAATGCAATGCTCTTCTACATTTTGATGAATTTCAGCCACAGACGACAACACTAGATCTCTGTCGTTTATAGCATCTCTGTGTTCTTCCATGGAATCCAGTCTAACTGGCATTGAGTTAGTGGCTACGGCGTGCACAGTATTGAAATTGGAAGTTACATCTTCCTCTATTGGAGGAGTATCTGCACTTATTGGGCAGTCGGTTGACAAAATAGTTACACTATCATCAGACGGAAAATGCACAATACGAGCAGGAGCCTTTTTCGGCTTCCTTGTTATTTCTGTAGAATTACAGGGCTTTGCTACAGTATCAGTAGAACAATTCTCCCCTTGTAAAGTGGGGGATGAATTTTTTGTAGAAAATTTAAGCTTACCTTTCATTTTAGCAGTAAAAGCATTAACCTGTTCTGTACCGTCTTCTTTTATTTTTGATAATTTTTTTTGGGTTGCATCAGTGGCCATAGTGGCCATGCGAACAAATTTCTTTAAACCAGAATCCTTAAAATCCTCAGTAACTGAGGATAGGACCGGTTGGTCGTTCAACTTCGAGTGTGTATCTTCAGTAGGCAGTGAGAAAGATTTAAAATCTTCCTGATGCTGGACAATGATATCCTGTACATCATGCAGAGCAACAATTGACAGCTCAGGATGCTTGGTTTGTACACAGCAGTCAAATAACGTAATCCAATCACTGCTATGTCCGTGTATTATGAAAAGATCCAGGAGGTTTATGAGCAAGCAATCACCTACAGTACACTGCAAATAGCCATGCTGGGGATTTTGAAATTTATTCATTAGTAATAGCAAAATATTTTCCAGATGACCCTGAATAGTATCGGAGTGAATCTGAAAGTACTGAAGGTAATGACACAATGCTTTTGCGATAGAAAAGCTGACCCTCATAGGGCTCATAGGGGAAAGGGAGTAAACAAGGGGTCGCAATGAAGCGCTATCACCAACTTGTTCTTGATTGCACATCGACTGCTGAATCTGCAATATCCACTTCATACTAGTTGCATGGAAATCAGAATTTTTGTGAGGCTGCTTGAGCAGGTTTTGTATTTTTTCAAGCTCTATTTGCAACGATGCATGCATGCACGATACTCCTTCTTCCTTCTCCTGCACGTCAGTAGGCTGTTCTGGAGCAATAGGTTGTTCCAGTTCCCCTGCTATATGCGAAAAGACAACCTGTGTGTTGTCAGATGTCTTGGAAAAATGCCTTAGGACTTTCCCCATGGCTTCGAACGCGTTTTCGAACATGATTCCTACCATTGTTATTTTTATTTTTAAATGCCCAGCGCACTGCTATATTTGGTTCATCATCAACATAAAGGCATGGTAAGCACTGCCTAACACTGTAGCTGAATGTTATACCTAAGACAATTACCCCTTCAGTATTTTATGCGAATTAGCATAAAATAAAGCTACATACTCCTAAAATGTATGCACTGGTGTAAAATGCACAAAATACGGAATGTTTACAACTAATAATAGGCACAGGATCGTAACAAGGGTAGAGTACACAGAGGCTTATGAGCGCTGAAATTTATTTCTCGTCCGCGAAACAATTAGTCAACCGCATAAAAAAAAAGGAAATCTCTTGTACAGAACTCATGCAAATTTATCTTCATCGCATAGCCCGTGTGAATCCTGCACTCAATGCTATGGTTCAGCAATTAGAATCAGAGGAAGCATTGCGGCAAGCAAGGAATGCCGATGCAAGACTTGCCAAATTTCAAGTAATAGGTCCGCTGCATGGCCTGCCTATTACGATCAAAGATACGTGCAAAGTTAAACATTTTCTTATCACAAAAGGAAGCATGGGTTATCATTTTCGTCCCAGTGAAGATGCAAGTGTAGTTGCTAGATTAAAGGCTGCTGGGGCTATTGTGATAGGGATTACCAATGTCCCTGAATGGAATATCGCCTATGAAACAGACAACGATCGCTACGGCAAAACCTGCAATCCCTATGATCTGAATCGTACTTCCGGCGGAAGTAGTGGTGGCGAAGCGGCCATTATTGCCGCTGGGGGAGTTGCCTTGGGGTTAGGCAGTGACGGAGGAGGAAGCATCCGCCAGCCTGCACATAACACAGGTATTGCAGGTCTAAAACCGACACGTGGATTAATTCCTAGCACAGGTAATGTTCCTTCAGATGGTCGAGGCCTGCTTGGCCCATTGACAAGTTATGGTCCAATGGCGCGATTCGTTGAAGATCTAGATTTGGTTTTACCCGTGTTAGCAGGGCCTGATCATAGTGATCCAGATGTCTTACCCGTCCGCCTAAACGATAAAAAACCTATCAATTTGGAATCACTTCGCATTGCTTTTTATGCTGACAATGGCATTGCAAAACCGGATGAAGCTACTCTGCAAACTATCCGGCGTGCCGTAGAGATCTTGCAATCA
>JABDBU010000009.1 GCA_013288455.1 Gammaproteobacteria bacterium
TAACTCAGGCGCAATAGATGACTGAAGTGATGCAAATTGTGCTTGTCTTTCTTTATTGACCATAGCGGCCAAAAAAATAAGTGTTGCATTTTCCTGATAGCAACGCTGAGCTGTTTCAAGAAATACTTTCCCTAAATAATTTATTTCGTTATAACGACTGCCGGGTAATAGTGCAATGATTTGTCCAGACTCTGGCAATCCCAGGCGACGACGCGCTGCTAGCGGATCATTAACTAAAGGAATAGTATCTGCTAGAAAATGCCCAACATATTCCACAGCAACATGATGATCCTGATAAAAACGCCGCTCAAACGGAAAAAGCGTTAACATCAGATCCACTCCCTTAGCAATCTTGTTTACTCGCCAACGCCGCCATGCCCATATGCTGGGACTCACATAATGTACAGTTGGTATGCCATGCTGTTTTAGTTTTTTTTCCAAACCAAGATTAAACTCAGGTGCATCCACACCAATAAAAACATCCGGTGGTTTAGAAATGAAATGACGAATCACCTTGCGACGCAAACGCAGTAGCTGCGGTAATTGCTTGACAATTTCAACAAAGCCCATCACTGCCAGCCTTTCCATAGAAAACAAGATATGACATCCTTGCTTTTCCATTTCAGGACCAGCTATCCCTTCTGCAACAAAGGGGATACCTCGTAACTTCAGACACTTTAATAAAGCAGCCGCTAGCAAATCACCTGAAGCCTCACCAACAACAATACCAATACGTAAAGGGCGATCAACGGACAATGCCACGCTCTGACCTTTCCAACGCATCGAGCATTAATTTTACTTGTGGAAAATCGGCAGCAACCGGTCTTAACTCTTCCACCGCTTGTTCTACTGTTAAATTTTTACGAAAAATTAACTTATAGGCAGCACGCAAGGCAGTGATGACATCCTCACCAAACCCACTTCTTTTTAAGCCTTCTTTATTCAGACCACACACCCTAGCTTCGTGTCCTCCTTCAACGAGAACATAGGGTAAAACGTTTTTTCTTACCATACTGGCACCTGCAATGAAACTATGTGCACCGATCTGGCAAAATTGGTGAACAGCACTATAAGCCCCTATAATAGCGTAATCTCCCACCGTTACATGACCTGCTAGTCCAACATGGTTAACCAAAATAGCATGGTTACCAATTACGCAATCATGAGCAATGTGCGACCCAATCATGAAAAGATTATTGTGGCCTATCCTCGTCAAACCTTTATCTTGCACCGTACCACGGTTGATGGTGCAATACTCGCGTACAACGTTGCGATCACCCATCTGCAGTGCCGTTTTTTCCCCTTGGTATTTTTTGTCTTGAGGATCATCACCCACTGATGCAAATGGGTAAATCTTATTGTATACACCTATCTGCGTCGGTCCCCTTAAAACTACATGCGAAGCGATCACCGTCCCATAGCCTATTTCCACTTCCGGCCCAATAATCGTCCAAGGTCCTACTGAAACATTGTCTGCCAGCATGGCTCTGGGATCAACAATGGCACGTGAATCGATCATCGTCAGGAGCTTGTCCCAGCACCCATAAGCTCTGCTTCACAAACTACCTCATTGTCAACCTTGGCATAGACTTTACATTTCCAAATATCTCCCTTGATTTTGAGCACCTCCGCTTCTATCCGCAATTGATCACCCGGTAGCACCGGACGCTTAAAACGAGCATAATCAACACCCGCAAAAAGATATAAACCTTCCTTGTTGCTACGATCTTTGTTTGCATGTAGGGCAAGAATACCAGTCGCTTGGGCCATAGACTCCAAAATGAGCACTCCTGGCATAATAGGCTTACCAGGAAAATGACCGAGAAAATAAGGCTCATTCACCGTCACATTTTTGATAGCAATAATTGATTTACCCTGAACAATAGAGATAACTTTATCGATCATCAAAATAGGGTAACGCTGCGGCAAATAGTTTAATATTTCCTGAATATCCATTGTATCACTCATAATTCTTACCTGTATTTATTAGCAGACCGTTTTAACAGCCTCCTACTTCTTCATTAATCGACACGCAAACTCTTTATTTTCTTAAGCACCTAATAGTCTTATCGAGCCGGCGAAACCTTGCACTGTTTTTTTGCCATTCTCGTCGCGGCTGTACCGATTGTGTTGATGAATAAATTCCCGGCTTACGTATTGAACGCACGACAGAAGACATCCCGGTGATCATCACATTATCACTGATATCAATATGTCCATTGATACAGACTCCACCACCTATCATACAATTTTTTCCAATTCGTGCACTTCCGGCAATACCAGTACAACCGGCAATGACTGTATTCGATCCAATGCGCACATTATGACCAACCTGAATTTGATTATCCAACTTTACACCATCACTGATCACCGTATCATCTAAAGCACCGCGATCAATCGTTACATTGGCTCCTATCTCCACGTCATTCCCAATTTGCACTTTACCCAGCTGTGGTATTTTTATCCAAACCCCTTTGTCTTGTGCAAAACCAAAACCATCACTACCAATTACACTGCCACTATGGATGAGCACACGCTCACCAATCACGGTGTCAGGATATAAAGTAACCTTAGCTTCTAAACGACTGTTAGCACCGATGCTAACCCCTTCACCGATACTACACGTTGCACCCACGATTACTCCTTCTTTTAAGCAAACTTGAGAGCCAATAACACAAAAAGCAGCAATTGATACACTAGGATGAATGACACAATTTTCCCCCATGACGACCGTAGGATGAACACCGGTTGCAACACTACGTTGCTTCTTAAAAAGCTCGGCAATCTTTGCGAAGGCGTGATAGGGATTGGCGGTTACCAAGGTGTGACAGGGAGAGCGATCAAGATATTGTGTTCGCAGGACAACGGCAGAGGCTCTCGTAATTGGTAGATATTTCAGATAACGTGTATTATCTAAAAACGAAATTTGACCCGATTTTGCATTTTCCAGTGTCATGACACCATCAATAGGACAAGCAGGATCCCCCTTCAAATCAGCACCAACTAAACGAGCCAATTCCCCCAATTGATAACATCGCTGCAGCACTTGCTTCCCCCTCAAACTTTCTTTTCTATAATTATTTTATTTCATCCACACCAAAGATTCATCCGCTGATAAATTAGACCTTTTTTAAGGCCTCTAAAACCTTTGGAGTTATATCCATATCACTTCTGGCATATAAAACACTGCCCTTTTGGATAATCAGATCAATGCCCGTTTGCAAGGCAAGCTTGCTCACAACTCCGTCTAATTGTTGACTAAAACCGTGCAACGAGTCACTTTGCTCTTTGGATAAGTCTTTTTGAAAGGAAGTCACCATCGTTTGCACGTTATTGCGATCCATCATAATCTTCTTTTCTAAATTTAACCTATCGTCAGCCTTCATGACTGATGAATTTTTTTCTAAATTCTGAGTTTCGTCCTGCAACTCATGTTGTGCCTGCACAATCCTATCTTGTCTACCCTTAAACTGCTTTGTTAAGCTTTCGTTAATCTTAGCTATCTGTGGTGCCTTCTGCAGTACCATCTGCATATCAACCACCGCAAGCTTTAAGTGTTCACCACCTGCATTTGTCGGTGGAGTAACGGTTGGCGGAACGGAGGGCTGCTTGCAAGCAGTCAAGACAAAGCATGCCGCTACCAACAACGCCAAAGACACTAACCGAACACTTTTCATTATCAGCTCCTTATTTAGGTAAGTTACACTAAAAACCAGTTCCGATATTGAACTGGAAGACTTGGGTTTGATCGCCGGGCTTTGGATTAATAGCCTTGGCTACACTAAAGCTTAATGTTACATTAAAAACAGGAACTCGCCAATCCACATTCAAACCGGTTGAACAACGTACAGGTCCCGAAGCAGTGCCCCCTCGTGGCTGCTTAGGATGACTTACCCCCAGCGTAGAATATACGTTACCTGCATCAACAAACACGCTGGTTCTTATTTTTTCCGATACATATCCGGGCATAGGAATGATAATTGCTGCGCTTCCTACTGTCATAACATTGCCACCCAAAGGAAACGCGTTACTATCCCGCGGACCCAAAGAACTAATTTCATAACCACGCACTTGGCCGTCCGTTCCTATTCCTCCAGCATAGTAATTTGCAAAGAAAGGCAAACCATTGGTTGAACCTAGCCCATTACCATAGCCCACACTTAGGCGACCTTGTAACACAAAATGTCGAAACAATGGATAGTATCCTAGACCTGTATAATTGGCCTTGTAATACTCTGTTGGCTTCCCACCAACCGGTAAAGCAAGCTGTACACTTGCACTTTGGTAAAAGCCATTTTCTGGGAAAAGCAGCTTATCCAGGCTATTTCGTGTCCAACCGACGGTCAATAAAAATTGATTAAATTGATCACCGTGTTGCATGATAAATTTCTGCACTTCTGCCGACAATTGACTCATTGCTGGTAAATTAAGCTGTAATTTTTGCAATCCACCAGAAAGCTGTAAAGCATCGCCTTGTGCATCAAAGGGGATACTGTAGTGGATATCACCACCGTAGGTATTCGTGCTATAGGTTGTTGTGTTCAGATTACTTGGTGTAGCACGTTGATAAAAAATATCAAAACCTCGCTGAATACCGTCCAATGTGTAATACGGGTTATTGTAGCTCACGCTATAGATTGTAGCCGCACGCGTGTTGTTAAAATTGATGCCTAACTGATTACCACTCCCGAATACATTATTTTGGTTGAGAGAGGCTCCCACCACTGGCCCATTGGTACCATAACCTAAACTAAATAATGCCTGGGCAGCATGTGCTTCATTGATATTGATATCTAAATCAACTTGGTCAGCATATGCTGAGATCGGCCTTGGTGTTACTTGTGGCTGACCCTCTACAAAGCCACTCATATTGAGCTGGCGTATAGATTCCTTGAGATCAGTTTCGGAAAAGACGCTGCCTTCTTGTTGGCGTAATAAACGACGAAACACTTCGTCCTGAGTTTTTAAATTACCAGCAATATTGATATGCCTGACATAGACTCGATTCCCTGGATCTAGAAAAAAGGTTAAAAAAACAGCTTTATTTTTTTCATCAACCGTAGGCAGTGTATTAACTGTTGCAAGAACGTAGCCAAGATCACCCAATGCTTCTTTGAGACCTTGTTCCGCATCAAGGATTTTTTGCCGAACAAATACCTGCCCCACTGTCATTGGAAGAAAAATCTTCTGTAATTTTGCTTGACTCAGCAGCACTCGTCCTGTCAATTCATAACCAGCAAATTTATACAGCGCCCCCTCACTGACACGGAAGATAATATAGACAGTTTTTCGATCTGGTGTCAGCGTAACCTGAGTAGAATCCACTTTAAATTTTAAATAACCGTGATCCATGTAATAGGATTGTAAGGCCTGCACAGCAGCTGATAATTTATCTCCGTTGTATTGATCCGCTTTAGTAAAAAAAGACCAAAAATGTGTCGAGGAAATTGGCAATGCACTGAGTAATTGCTTCTCACTAAATACTCGATTACCTAAAACAGAAATACCTGCTATGCGAACGGTGAGGCCCTCCGATATTTCAATATGTAAAGCGACTCTGTTGTTTGATTGAGGAATGATTACTGGAATAACACGGGCAGCATATTTACCCATATTGTCATATTGCGCACGCAACTGCGTAATAAATCTATCTAAGGTAGATTTGTCAAACAAATACCCGGGTACCAATCCTATTTTTTTTAAAATTTCATTCAATTTATCTTTAGCAATTTCCTTGTTACCGGTCACCTTGACCTCAGTCAGTACAGGTCTCTCCACAACATGGATGACAAGTGTATTCCCTTGTTTTTCCAAACTGACATCACTGAAGAACCCGGTTGCATAGATCGCTGCAATGACCTGAGACGATTGTTCTAAACTAAACGTTTGACCAACTTTTACCGGTAAATAGCTTAATACTGTATTACGACTAATGCCCTGCAATCCTTTTACGTCAATTCGACTAAGATAAAAAGCATGCGCCGGCAGAGCTAATAAAAAACCGCACAACATGAAACAGAGTAAAAAACATCTAAGTAAACGCATGATAATTATTTTTTACACAAAGTTTCCAGGTAAGTCGCCCACATCATACTCAGCATTTCCCGAAGATACCATAGCTCTCAACCCAATCTTTATCAGTGCAATTTTCCAAGCTCCCAACATTTACAAACCTCGCGGAATTAAGCTCAGTAACCACAAAGATCCCACAAATACCGGCGCTGCTGCTAATAAACTATCAATACGATCCAGAATACCGCCATGGCCTGGCAATAAACGACCGCTGTTTTTTAGCCCTTCTAATCTTTTTAGCTGACTTTCAAATAGATCGCCGACAAGCGCCGCAAAGCTGGTAAATAAAATGAGAACGACCACTTGCCATAAAAAAAGTCTTCTTCCTATAAAGTAGTACGACATCAAGGTAGCCGTAAAAAAAGTCACCAATAAGCCAATAATTAAGCCTTCCCACGTCTTCTTTGGGCTCAGCGTTGGCGCTAGTAAATGCCGCCCCCAGAGACGACCGCCTAGGTAAGCTGCCGTATCTACTAACCAAACAACTAATAACATCCATAAAAAATAAAAAGGCATGACATATAATACCTGCCATGATACCCAGCATAGTGTCAAAATTAGATAGCCTAAAACCGCCCGCGTATAGATGGAGATAGTAGGCAATACTGGCTGTATACTTGCCCACAGCAAATAAACAGCGAGTAATAACCAAAAAATCAACCCAAATTCCACCATCCATGGATGAATGGAAATTTTTACTAAAAACAGCAAAATAACACATTGAGAAGCAACATATAACAGCCGTTTTTTCAAATCGATCCAGCCAACCAATCTAGACCATTCCCACGCTGCAAGCAGCATAAATAACACCGTGATCCCTGCAAAATAAGGTTGTGATAGGTAAAAAACACCACAGATCACCAATGGAATTAATAAAAGCGCTGTCACTATCCTAAGCTTCAGCATCTATTTTTGCGAGTTGCTCACTGGTATATCCAAAACGCCGTTCTCGTTGCGAGTAAAAGAGTAAAGCCTCATTTAAGATTTCTTCATTAAAATCGGGCCACAGGGTATCCGTAAAATAGAGTTCAGTATAAGCGAGTTGCCACAGAAGAAAATTACTAATGCGATACTCCCCACTGGTTCGAATTAATAAATCGGGAGGAGGAAGATCAGACAAACTCAAATAGGTAGCAAACAGGTCTTGCGTAATGACATCGGACTGTAATACGCCAGTCTTGACTTGACGGATGAGCGCACGCACCGCCTGAATGATATCCCACTGACCGCTGTAATCTACAGCAATGACCAATTTTAGGCCATCATTACCCAATGTTAAATCGTGCGCTTCCTCGATGGATCGACGCAATGCCTTTGAAAAACGATCACGCTTTCCTATCACTCTCAATTGCACCCGATTTTTATTCAGCTTAGCAATTTCATTCTTCAAAGCATTTGCAAAAAGACGCATTAAGCTACGCACTTCTCCTATTGGGCGACGCCAATTTTCACTACTGAAAGCAAACAAGGTCAGTACTTCTATTCCTAATTCACCACATTTTTTAACAATTTTACGAACTACTTTTAATCCTTCTCGATGCCCAAGCACGCGCGACATGTGGCGCTGTTGAGCCCAACGACCATTTCCATCCATAATGACCGCTAAATGACGGGGGCACCGTAGCGTGCCAGAAATAGAAGATGGATTTGACATGGTATTACTTACAAGAACTAAATTTGCGTGAGCTCCTTTTCCTTGTTGCTTGCTACCTTTTCCACGTTAGCAATAGCATGATCAGTTATCTTCTGAATCATTTCTTGAGCACGGTGCTCTTCATCCTCGGTGATTAATTTTTTCTTTAATAATTCTTTATATTGATTATTGGCGTCACGACGATAAGTTCGAATAGATACACATGCATGCTCTGCTTCCTTTTGTACTAATTTAATCATTTTCCACCGGCTTTCTTCCGTCAAAGCCGCTAATGGAATACGCATGGCGTTACCGGCAGTCACCGGATTTAAACCCAAGTCTGCGTTAATAATTGCCTTCTCAATAGCTGAAACCAACGTTTTATCCCACGGTGTAACCACTAAAGTCCTTGCATCAGAAACCGTGATGCTGGCTACCTGATTTAAAGGGACTTCTTTATCGTATTGAGAAACACGCAGCTGCTCGATCAAACTGGGATGTGCCCTACCAGTACGCAACTTAACAAGACTAAATGCCAAGGATTCTAACACCTTTTGCATGCCTTGTTCTGCAGTTGATTTTATCGATTGTATTGTGCCCATAACGCTTTGTTCCTCTTGATTCCCTTTGACGGGTACCTCTAAATTTAAATTTCCTATATTGCTAATTTCTAGAGGTGCTCTCTACCTACCAAGGTACCACGACGCTTACCTTGAATAATATCGCGCAATACGTTTTTGGACTGAATATTAAAAACCTGTATTGGCAATTGATGATCACGGCACTGCGAAAACGCCGCTAAATCCATAATACCGAGTTCTTCTTCCAAAGCCTTCTGATAACTTAAGTGTGAATATAAGACAGCATGCTTATCTTTTTTAGGATCGGTAGAAAATATCCCATCTACATGCGTTGCCTTTAGCAATAATTCTGCACCTATTTCTATACCGCGTAAACTGGCCGCTGAATCAGTACTGACAAGAGGATTGCCTGTTCCACCCGCAAAAACAACGATATATCCCTTTTTTAGATAACGTATAGCTTTGTACCGTTCAAAAAGTGGAACTATACTACCCACTGGTATAGATGACATAATTTTTGCGATTTTATTATGCTTTTCGATGGCATCTCTCAAAGCAAGTGCATTGATAATCGTCGCTAATATTCCCATTTGATCGCCGGTGATACGATCAATACCTATTTTCTCTAAAGTAGCACCACGAAAAAGATTTCCTCCACCAATAACAATGCCAATTTGCACACCCAAATGCGCAACCTCAACTATCTCATTCACAATGGTATTCATAGCTGTTGGATCAAGCGCTTGAGAAGTCTTTCCCTTCAGCGCTTCTCCACTGAGCTTCAGTAGCACACGATTATACTTAAAGGGCATGTGAAGTCATATAACCTGTAATAATCTCGATTTCATCAAACATGAATAATAACGCTTTAAGCATGAGGGTTCTAGCCAAATCTTGGGAACCTCCGCCGTAAATAGACTGGTTAGGGTGCTGCCTTTGCCTGTGCTGCCATCACCGCTTCCGCAAAGTCTTCCGTTGACTTTTCTATTCCATCACCCACCGCGTAACGAACAAACTTAATGACTCGCGCCCGCGCACCTTCGAGTAATTCGTTGATGGAAATTGTTTCATTTTTAATAAAGGACTGCCCTAGCAAACTCACTTCATCAAGAAATTTTTTAATTCTTCCCTCGATCATTTTATCAATAACGGCTTGTGGCTTGCCGCTAGCCTGCGCTTGCGCAGTAAAAATCTCCTGCTCCCTTGCTAGCATTTCGTTAGTAACATCCTCAGAAGAAATAACTAATGGATTGTTAGCAATAATCTGTAGCGCTAAATCCTTGGCCAGTTCTTCATCGCCTCCTTGCAATTCTACAATTGCGCCTATACGTCCCATGTGTACATACGAACCTAATGAAGTCCCTGCTTTAGCCCACATCAACACTAAACGCCTAATTTGAATATTTTCTCCTAATTTGGCAACTAAATCCTGTCTCGTACTTTCCACTGACTGTTCCGTCGCTGACAACACCTCTGTTAACAGCGATGCCACAGATTCAACCCTTCTATTCACTGCTAATTGAGTCACCGCTGTAACAAACTGCTTAAAGCTATCATCTCGGCTTACAAAATCAGTTTCACAATTAATTTCCAACATCACTGAGCATCCTGGATTCGATGCAATACAAACGAGACCTTCCGCCGCGATACGACCTGCCTTTTTTTCAGCATTAATCTGACCTGCCTCACGCATTGCACTAGCTGCTACGCTGATGTCTCCTGCTGCTGCTTCCAGAGCTCTCTTGCAATCCATGACACCGGCCCCAGTAAGAGCACGCAATTGATGGACTTGTGCCGCTGCTATAGTTATTGGCACCTTACTCACTCCCCTTTTTTATCGATGGACTGTATTATTTCTGAAATTTCAGTTGAAGCCTCCACCATCTCCACTGTCGGCAATGGCAGATCGGAAGCATGAGCAATTTTTGCACGTGCTTCTAAAATGGTATCAGCAACCATTTGGGTGTACAGCACAATGGCTCTGGCTGCGTCATCATTACCGGGAATAACGTAGTCAATTCCTTCTGGTGAATGATTGGTATCGAGAACGCAAATAACTGGTATTCTCAATTTTTGTGCCTCGCTGATTGCAATATGTTCATAACCTCTATCAATAACGAATAAAGCATCTGGTAAACCACTCATGTCTTTGATACCCCCTAAGCTCCTTTCCAATTTAAACATTTCCCGTTGAAGATGCAGTACTTCCTTCTTAGTCAATCGATCAAAGCTGCCATCTTGGGATTGTACTTCCAATTCTTTAAGTCGTTTAATTGATTGGCGGATAGTACGGTAATTAGTTAAAAGGCCACCTAGCCAACGATGATTTACATAGGGCATCCCAGAACAAATAGCCTGCTGTTTTACAACATCCTGAGCAGCGCGTTTCGTCCCTACAAATAAAATTTTACTACCAGACCGTGCCGCCACTTTGGCTACATAGCTGAGAGCTTCGATGAGGTACTCCCGGGTTTTTTCTAAATCGACGATACTGATTCCATTTCTTACACCATAGATGTAAGGAGCCATCTTTGGCTCACGGAAGCACGTACGATGACCAAAGTGAACACCTGCTTCAAATAACTGTCTTAATGTCGGTATCGCCACTGTCTCTATTCTCCAAAATTGCCAAACTTGCCTAATAGCACCTCTAGTAATGAAGTAAAATTTCTAATTTCTAATTCTAATTTTTAGAAGTGCCCTGACACATTTTTTACACTACGAACAAGCTTAGCTGGGTTAAACCTCCACCTACTTAATACCTGAAGACTGTTTCGCAACAGCCACCCTCAAGTACCTCTTTGTAAACCACTCTATAGGCATCATTATTTATGCGTCATTCCTTAAGCAGCGCCTCTTCCAACATAGAGAGTGTATGCAGCACACAAACTCCGTGTTTTGGAAACAATGTAGTCAAAGATTGAACAAAATACTTAATGCTACAAGCGGCACAAAAATAGATGTGTGAAATAATCGCTTTTCAGCGCGCTGTTTTATACCATAGAGTTACACACAGAAACAACTCATTCACACCTGTATTCAAACCGGGAGCCCACAATGCCTTACCTACTCGTCCTTTATTATAGCCGCTACGGTGCCGTCGCAAAGATGGCTAATGAAATTGCCAGGGGTGCTGGGCAAGTAACTGACCTGGACGTAAAAATTCGCACAGTACCCAGTGTTTCTACTGTTTGCGAGGCTACAACACCTGAAATTCCTACAGCAGGCCCCCCGTATGCCACAGTAGAAGACGTACGTGACTGCGCTGGAATCATACTAGGTAGTCCCACTCGATTTGGAAACATGGCGGCCCCTTTAAAGTATTTTATCGATAGTCTCAGTAGCGTGTGGCTTTCAGGTGCACTGGTTAACAAACCTGCCGGACTTTTTTCTTCAACTTCTAGCTTGCATGGTGGACAGGAAACCACTCTTGTTAGCATGATGCTACCGCTTATCCATTTAGGTATGCTAATTGTCGGTGTACCCTATACAGAATCCGATCTATCAACCACTATAACCGGTGGAACACCCTATGGACCCACTCACATGGCGGGGCAAGATAGTAAAAATCCTTTAAGTGAGGAGGAGAAACGGCTTTGCAAGGCCTTAGGTAAGCGAGTGGCAACAATTGCATTAAAATTGTGCCAAGCGTAGTTGTTACTTAAACGACGTTTTTCGTTATATTTATAAAGATGCGTGCGTCCTAAAGATTCAATATACGCTTCACTAAGGGGACTGTGATTTTGCACTTTAAACGTAAGCTAGTCCTATCTAATTGTTCTAACACGGAAAAAATGGTTTTAGAGTGGCGAGGAAGCCGTAATAATAAGAACTGACTTACTTCATCTGAAAATTCTAACCCTCGCAGACGCGCTCTTTGTTGCAAAACAACCAAGCGTTCTTTGTCATTCAACTCTCTGACTTGAAATAAGACGTTACTGGTCAGGCGGGAAACCAAATCTTTCAGTGAAAAACCTAAATGCTGCGGCACACTCTTTGCAGCAACGACTAAATGCTGTGCCTGTTCTTGCAATCGATTATAAAAATGAAACAAGGACTCCTGCCAAAGCAAATTATTAGCGATACTCTCCAGTTCATCAATGCACACCATGTCGACAGCCCATGATTCCAGTAAAATTTCAGGACTACTGGCTTTTTGTAGTGTACTCAATGGCAAATAAGCCACTGAAAAACCGTGTTGCTGCGCCGCATGACAACAAGCATGTAACAAATGCGTGCAACCTGCACCTGAATTTCCCCAAATATAAATATAAGGCTCACCCACTTTTAAAGAAAAATTTTTTAAGCAATGCAGTAAAACGCTATTACGATGACTAGTATAAAAATTTTCAAAACTATTCGCATCAGGTGGATGGATGGGAAGCGTCAACTGCACTGTCATGTTATAGCAACTCCTGTCTTTTCTTTTTTTCTCCTATTCGTACATCCTATTCGTACATAATGAGTAGCTTGTTTTGCCCATACCCAAGCATATCGAATAAAACTAAGCAGTGTAGTGAGGAATACTGCTGTAGTTAGCCAGGGAATAACTGGTTCTGGTAAAGAAAAAAATGCCAATTTAACAATTAGCAGTGTCACCAATACAAGCTGAAAAAAAGTATTCAATTTACTAATCCAAGCTGGCCTACAACTCAAGGGACCAGCCCAATAACGATATGCCAAAGCACCTCCCATAATACAAATATCACGTCCCACGACAAATGCAGCTAACCAAAACGGAACTTGTTGCAAGTAAGCAAGCACAACAAAGCTCCCCATAAGTAATAATTTGTCAGCTATTGGGTCTAATAAAGCACCTAAATAGCTTGTCCAGCCGAAGAAACGCGCTAAAAATCCATCCAAGCCATCGCTTAAACCCGCTATCAAAAATAAATAAAATGCCAATGGATAGTGATTTTTTAGTAAAGCGCATAAAATGGGAGTTATCAATATAAAACGGATGCAAGTAATTACATTGGGAAGATGACGCAGTTGTATTCGAATCATTTTTTTGACTTAATCAAATTTACTACAGGACCTGCCTTAACGATGTTGAAACCGGAACTCATTGATCACCTCATAAAAAAATTCCCCCAGCTACCCACGTTTGCTGTCAAAAAAGGGATAGGGCTGTTAGTTCAAATGCTGGAACAAGCGCTGTGTCAAGGCCGTCGTATAGAAATACGCGGATTTGGAAGCTTTTCCATACACTACAACGCCGCGCGTACCGCATTTAATCCCAAAACAGGTCAGCATTTCTTAGCTCCTGAAAAATACCGACTCCATTTTAAAATGGGGAAAAATTTGAAAAAGCGTGTCAACGAACACACCTACACCAGGAAATAAATATGAAAAAGAACAGACATACAAAGCGATCATACTTCGCAAACATTTTGTTCTAAAAAATCCATAAGAGCATAACACAAGGCTTTGGCCCCTACACCTTGTAGTGCTGAAATTTCAAAGTACAGTCTGTTTTTAGGCAATTGTTTTTTCAAACACCGATAGGCGTCCTCTGATTCTATAGTAGTCAATAAGTCCATTTTATTAAAAACAAACCAACGTGGTTTAGCAGCCAATGCAGGACTATATTTTATCAATTCTTCTTGAATACTAGCTATATTGCTCACAAGACTACTGCCATCACTAGGACAAATGTCAACAACATGCAACAGTAATCGAGTACGATCCAAATGCTTCAGGAAGCGTAGCCCAAGACCAGCACCCTCCGCTGCTCCAGGAATGAGGCCAGGAATATCTGCCATCACAAAACTACGACCGTACCCCAAACTTACGACACCTAAATGTGGTTGCAAGGTAGTAAAAGGATAATCGGCTACTTCAGGAGTAGCGGCCGATACCGCCCGAATCAAACTGGACTTACCCGCATTAGGCAAACCAACGAGGCCCACGTCAGCTAATAGTTTCAGCGACAATCGTAAACGACGCGATTCCCCTGCTTGTCCAGGCGTTGACTGCCTAGGACTGCGGTTAATACTACTTTTAAATCGGACGTTTCCTAAACCATGCCAACCCCCTTGCGCTACGCGTTGCACCTGTCCAGATTTTGCCAAGTCACTCATAAGCTCGCGGGTGTTCGCATCAAAAATTTCAGTCCCTACCGGTACTTCCAGGATACAATCATTTCCTTTTTTTCCAGCACAATCACTTCCTTTACCATTTTCCCCCGCTTGTGCTTTGTAAAGACGGTTGAAATGAAAGTCTACTAAAGTATTGAGATTGGCACTCGCTTTTAAGTAAACACTTCCGCCATCTCCGCCATCACCCCCATTCGGCCCTCCACATGGTATAAATTTCTCACGGCGAAAACTAACACACCCAGCGCCCCCTTTTCCACCTTCTACCACAATCTCTACTTCATCAAGAAATTTCATAAAAAAAGCCCCGTCAAGCGGGGCAATTAACCAATCAAAGAAATGCTCAACCTACTTGCTCTTTCGGCAGCTCTTCGTTAGGTATGACAGACACGAACCGCCTCAGCTTGGGGCCTTTACGCGAAAATTTAACGATTCCATGAACCAAAGCGTATAGTGTATGGTCTTTTCCCATTCCTACATTGCTACCGGGATGAAAATGTGAACCGCGCTGTCGGATTACAATACCACCAGGCTCCACAAGTCCTCCGGCAAAGTGTTTAACACCCAAACGCTTTGAGTGCGAATCGCGTCCGTTCTGAGTACTACCCCCTGCTTTTTTATGTGCCATAAAAATCTCTAAGAAATTTCTGTAATTCTAACTGCTGTATAATGCTGCCGATGCCCCATCCGCTTCAGGTGATGCTTACGGCGACGAAATTTAATAATTTTAATTTTATCATGACGACCGTGTTCGACCACCGACGCCTTGACTCTGGCATCGACTAAATAAGGGGTTCCAACTTTTAGGCTACCTGCTCCGTCAGCAAGTAACAAGACAGGAAACTCAACAGCATCCCCGACATCAGCCGATAGCTTCTCGAGCTTTATCAGCTCGCCTTGGGTAACTTTATACTGCTTTCCACCAGTGAAAATAACTGCATGCATATCTTTAAACACTCTCTTCAACTAAATGCACGGCTTGATCCAGCGCGAGCAGAAGAAACAGCCTAACGGAACAACCAAACTGAGCCCCGATAGAATTTGCCCGCATTTTAAGCGATTCCAATGTATCTAGCAAGGACGTATTTTTTTGTATTACACACTTGACCGCATCTCAGCAATCCCATTAGTATGTGGCCCTCTCTGTAACTTTCAAATTCCCCGATAGCTCAGTCGGTAGAGCAAATGACTGTTAATCATTTGGTCGCAGGTTCGAGTCCTGCTCGGGGAGCCAATGGAATTAAGCTGTATACAGTCGTTATGTGGTTTGATGGAGTCTCACAGAAACTATGCATACCGAAGGTTGTCTGGCCGCATTGCGGTAGCTAGGTAAATTTTAATCTATTTTTTAAGACACTCTACAAACTTTCAAAGATTTTGGAATTCATGCGCGACTTTTGCACAAATGAGATACAGGATACGCGAAAAATAATAGCAAGCAATAATATAAAAGGTCCCAGCCAAAGAACGTAGGTTGTGGGTGAAAATGTTGGCTTAAATAAAATATATTCGCCATAACGGTTTACCAAGTATTTTTTTATAGTTTGTGCTGATTCTCCTTTTTTTATTTTTTCGTAGATTATGCGCCGTAAGTCCTTTGCGAGCGTAGCATTAGAATCTGCAAGATTTTGGTTCTGGCAAACAAGACATCGCGTCTCTTGTACTAGCTGTTCGAATTGAGCCTCCTGTTTCACAGTATCTAGAGGATATAGATCGGTCGCTTTAGCAAAACACGCTGAAGAAATAAAAATACCAATAAAAATACACAACAGCCGATTGTAACGGTTGTAATATGAATTTTCGACTTTATTATTCATGGGAGTGTTGTTATCCTCCGAGTCGTGGCTCAATTTCTGTATTCCAAATAAATTCATTTAAAGGACCTATTTGTTTGTAACGAATAATCCCTTTTTCATCTAATAAAAAGCTTTCTGGTACACCAGATACACCCAAATTCATACCTAACAACCCTTTGGGATCAAAAATAACTTTGTAGTAAGGATTTCCGTATTGACTCAGCCAATGCCTGGCAGACAGTAATCGATCTCGGTAATTGAGGCCGATGATCTGTAATCTGGAATCCTTGCGTGCGTTTAACAAAAAAGCGTGCTCCGCTAGACAATTTACACACCAACTTGACCACACTACCAGTAACGATACATGACCAAAGAACATGTTTGCAGTCAGCCGCTTCTTTGAATTTTCTACACTGGCCAACGTGAAGGTAGGCATGGGTTTATTGAGTAAGGGTGAAGGAAGTTGCAAAGGATCCCTTTGCAACCCCTGCCACAGAAAGAACAAAAGCAGCACCAGCAACATCATTGGAAAAAAATATCGAACAGTTAGCAGATATTGTTTCGTCATTTTTTGCTCTTTATCTGTACGATCGAACAAAGACCACCTGCTAGCATCAAAACAGCTCCCATCCAAATCCATCGTACAAACGGTTTTGCATAAAAACGTAAGGCCCATGTGTTATCGTTCAAAGGTTCAGCCAAAGCAACGTACAAATCTCGCCATAAACCTATGTCGATGGCGGGTTTACTCAGAGCAATATTCGAGACAGGATAGTAACGTAACTGAGGTTTTAAATAGGTTTTGGTAGCGTTGATAAGTTGTAAATTAGCCTCTGCACCCGTGTAATTAGGTCCTTGTAGATCGTAGACACTCTGTAATATAAAGCGATAAACGCCTAGCTGTACACTGTCACCCACTGTCATGCGTACATCGCGCTGCACGCTGTAAGTACTGCTTAAAATAATCCCTATTGCCGAAACGGCAACGCCGAAATGCGCTAACAACATTGCACCGCGCGTCTGCAAGATCTGCCGTAAACCCAGTTTTTTGCTTCGCCAAATCACATACAGTGTATTCAATATGATCCACAAGGCCAGAGCAAGTCCAAGCATCACCTTCCACTGTAATCCATGTGTAAAAAAAATAAGGAGAAGAACACTGGTTCCTATGGAAATTGCCAATAAGCAAATCGATCTCGTGCATAATTGCATGACTTTCGTTTGAGTGCCATTCACCAAATAGGAAAGCCCTACAAAAAATAGAACTAAACAGGCTACAGGCGTAAAAACTCGATTAAAATACGGTGCGCCTACCGATAATTTGCCTAAACCTAGCACCTCAATCACCAAAGGATAGAGGGTACCTAGTAAAATAGTAAACGCAGCCACACTCAGCAAAATGTTATTGCTGACCAAGAGGGCCTCCTTTGAGAAAATCGGCAATACATGAGGTTTAACGGTAAAATGCTGCACTCGAACAGCATAAAGCAATAATGCAGCACCTACGATCAACGTTAGTAATCCCAGCATAAATATGCCGCGCCAAGGATCTACAGCAAAAGCATGTACGGAAACTAAAATGCCCGAACGAACGATAAAAGTCCCCAATAAACTTAATGCAAATGTCAGGATAGCGAGCAAAATAACCCAAGTTTTTAATAATTCCTTTTTCTCCAACGTCAACAACGCGTGGATCAATGCGGTTCCGGTCAACCAAGGTAACAAGGATGCGTTTTCAACAGGATCCCAAAACCACCAACCACCCCAACCTAATACCTGATAAGCCCACCAGCTTCCAGAGATAATGCCTGCTGTCAAAAAACACCAGGCCGATAGGGTCCAAGGCCTCACCAACCTTCCCCATTCTCTATCCAAACGACCCTGTAATAAAGCGGATATTGCAAATGCGAATGTCACTGAAAAACCAACATATCCCATGTACAACAAAGGCGGATGAAAAACTAAACCAGGATCTTGTAGCAAAGGGTTCAGATCACGACCTTCCATGATAATTTGTACTGTTGTCATCAATGGATTGGAAAGTGTTATCAAGAATAATAAAAATCCAGCACTGATAAATCCTAAAACAGCGATGACCTGCGCTAGCGTGGGTAGTGTCAACTTTTTTGATGACAATGAGACGGCCACAGTCCAAACACTGAGCATAAAAACCCACAACAAGATCGAACCTTCATGTCCACCCCATATTGCACAGACACGATATAACCAAGGCAAATGACTATTGGAATTTTGTGCAACGTATAGCAGGGAAAAATCATTATTAAAAAAAGCAAGGCCAAGGCCAAAAAAAACGATAGCCAGCAATAAAAACTGTATCCAGGCCATGGATTTTGCCAGTTGCATCCAACTGACGCGCTGCCAAAAGCTTCCCCAGAGGGGAATGACACATTGCAGCAATGCAACCAAAAATGAAAAAACGAGCAGGAGATAATAGAACGTCATTGATTTATTTTCCCAAACGACACAGCACCCCACCCACCAAACAAGCTACATCAAAACCTTTGGTTTATTCTGGATGCACCGTCATTCAAAATTTCTTAAAAGCTCGTTAATCTTAACTTTTTCTCGCGTTTTTTTATCAATTTGTTTCACAATGACGGCACAATTAAGATGACAGTGCCCTACAGTAGAAGCTAAACTGCCAGCAATGACAACCGATCCAGTAGGCACGCGACCATAAATTATTTTATCTGTTTTTCGATCATAGATTGGTGTACTCTGTCCGATGAAAACACCCATACCAATGACACTGTTTTCTTCCACAATAACCCCCTCAACAACCTCTGAACGCGCACCGATAAAGCAGTTATCCTCAATAATGGTTGGGCTAGCTTGTAATGGTTCTAACACGCCGCCAATGCCAACTCCACCTGAAAGATGTACGTCTCTTCCAATTTGCGCGCAGGAACCAACGGTCGCCCACGTATCAATCATACTTCGTTCATCGATATAAGCCCCAATATTGAGGAATGAAGGCATTAAAATCGCATTTTTTCCGACAAAAGCACCCTTGCGAATGCAGGCACCAGGAACTATTCGAACTTGCTGGTTTCGAAGCTGTTGTATGTCATATTCCGCATACTTTAGTGGGACCTTATCGATGTAGCGTGTATAACCTACATCCCATACTTGACTGGGAGTTATTCGAAAAAATAACAAAATGGCCTGCTTTACCCATTGGTGTATCTCCCAACCACCGCTTTGCTTTTCGGCAACGCGCAACTTTCCTTCATCAAGCAAATCTATCACTTCTATGACGGCTCTTTTTATTTCACCATCTGGCATGCTTGGATCAATTTCATGCATTCTTTGATAAGCTTGTTCGATTGTTTTTCTTAACACCTGCATCAGTGCACCTCTTAAATTGTCTTTCACAAACAAAACTAATTGGACAAAGCCCAGTGCAGCTAGCCTAGACAGCTATGTCCGCCTTGATAGCAGGATGCGATTGGTAGTTGTTTAACACAAAGTCATCAAATTGGTAATCAAAGATAGAATTTGGCCTACGCTGTAATATAAGTTGTGGTAAAGCATACGGTTGTCGCGATAACTGTAAACGCACTTGATCAATGTGATTGCTATAAATATGACAATCCCCGCCAGTCCAGATTAATTCACCCACTTGTAGATCGCATTGCTGCGCAATCATGTAAGTCAATAAAGCATATGACGCAATATTAAACGGTACACCCAAAAATGCATCAGCGCTGCGTTGATACAATTGGCAGGACAGTCGCGAATTTACCACATACATCTGGAAGAGCACATGGCAAGGAGGTAGCGCCATGGCGGCTAACTCGCCGACATTCCATGCACTCACTATGAGGCGCCGCGAATCTGGATTTTCTTTTATTTGCTTAATTAACGCGCTGATCTGATCGATGCTACCGTGATCCACACTTTCCCAAGAACACCATTGTTTACCATAAATAGGACCCAATTTTCCAGTATGATCTGCCCATTCATCCCAAATTGTCACTCCATGTTCATTTAAATAAGAGACGTTGGTATTTCCTTGTAAAAACCAAAGTAACTCGTAGATAATACTTTTCAGATGTACTTTCTTCGTAGTTACCAAAGGAAATCCTGTTGACAAATCAAAACGCATTTGATAGCCAAAAACGCTGAATGTCCCTGTACCAGTTCTGTCAGTTTTTTTGTTAGCAAACTGGAGGATATGAGTTAAAAAATCGAGATAAGCTTTCATATACACCCATTAAGAATCGCGGCTTAAAGTAAAATGTCTAATTTCTATGGACGCCCTTGACGGGATACATAGTATACTATCGTTCCATGCTTTTTAGATCTCCTTTATGCGCATTAATCTTTTTGGGGCAGGCTACGTTGGATTAGTCACTGCCGCTTGCTTGGCAGAACATGGAAATCACGTTCTGTGTGTTGACACAGACCGAGAAAAGATCGATCGCTTGCAACAAGGGGAATGTCCTATTCATGAACCCGATCTCCCTAGTTTATTGAAAAATAACTTAGCGGCTGGTCGCCTCAATTTCACTCACCATCCTGAAGAAGGTGTCCTACATGGATTTTATCAATTCATTACCGTAGGGACACCACAAGATGAGGATGGCTCAGCCGATTTGCGTCATGTGTTAGACGTGGCTATAACGATCGGCAGTACACTCACTGAACCCCGTCTTGTTATTAATAAATCAACCGTTCCTGTCGGTACAGCGTATAAAGTTAGAAAGACTATTCAACACCAATTAAAAAAACGTGGCCTTAACATTGCCTTTGACGTTGCCTCCAACCCAGAATTTTTACGCCAAGGCGCGGCAGTCAGTGATTTTATGCATTCAGACCGCATCCTTATTGGTACCGATACACCACATGCAGAAAATCATTTACGTCAGCTTTACCGACCGTTCAACCGTAATAATGATCGTTTAATCGCCATGGACATCCCCTCTGCAGAACTTACGAAATATGCAGCAAATGCCTTTTTAGCAACTAAAATCAGTTTTATAAATGAAATAAGCCAATTAGCTGAGCGTCTGGGCGCGGATATTGAGCAAATTAGAATTGGCATTGGTTCGGATCCTCGCATTGGTTATCATGCTATTCACCCAGGTTGTGGTTATGGTGGATCCTGCTTTCCTAAAGATGTGTTGGCTTTAGAAGCTACCGCCAAAGCGGTGGATTATACACCACGACTCGTCAGTGCGGTTCACCAAGTAAACGATGAACAAAAACGTATTTTATTTAAAAAAATATCACTGCACTTCCATCATCAACTCAACGGAAAAATCATTGCTCTCTGGGGTCTTTCTTTTAAGCCAAACACCGATGACATGCGCGAAGCGCCCAGCCGTGCACTCATTGAGGCCGCTCTGGAGGCTGGGATGCACATTCAAGCCTACGATCCTGCGGCTATGCCGGAAGCTTTACAACTTTATCAAGCAAACCCACGCTTTCGTTGCTGTGCAAGCCCAGAAGCTACACTAGTAGATGCCGATGCATTGGCTGTCGTCACCGAATGGAACCTATTTTTTAACCCTGATTTTGAGCTTATTAAGCGGCAATTAAAAAAACCTGTTATCTTTGATGGAAGAAATCTCTATGATCCTCGCTACCTACAACAATTAGGCTTCCAATATTATGGTATAGGCCGTGCAAAACCTTCACAAAATGAAAAAAATTACTAAGGCCATTTTTCCTGTTGCAGGTTTAGGCACTCGCTTTTTACCAGCCACCAAAGCAAGCCCAAAGGAAATGCTTCCTATCGTCGATAAGCCACTTATTCAATATGCTGTAGAAGAGGCTTTTTCAGCTGGAATTACGGAATTAATTTTTATTACCAGTAGCAGTAAACGCGCTATCGAAGATCACTTTGATGCAAATTACGAGTTAGAAGCCAAGCTGGCAGAGGCAGGAAAATATGATCTACTGCAGATTGTTAAAAACATATTGCCTAAAGGAATCAGCTGTGTCTACCTACGTCAACCCGATACATTGGGTCTAGGTCATGCTATTTTATGTGCGAAACCATTGATCGATGATGAACCCTTCGCTATCTTACTGGCTGATGATTTAATCGATGCTCCCATTCCCTGTTTACAACAAATGCTCACTGTGTATGAAAAAAGGGAAGGTTCAGTGATTGCGGTACAGTCTATTGATCCACAGGTCATCGATCAATATGGCATCATTGCGTATCAAAGCAGATCAGAAAAACTGAGCTGGATCACAAGCATCGTAGAAAAACCAGCCCCACCGGACGCACCTTCAAATTTAGCAATCGTAGGTCGTTATATTCTCACCCCGACCATTTTTTCCCATTTAGCTAAGACGCCTCCAGGCAAAGGAGGAGAAATTCAACTTACTGATGCTATTACACGCTTATTGGCTCATGAAACCGTGAGCGCTTTGGAGTTCGATGGCATACGTTATGATTGTGGAAATAAGCTAGGTTATCTACAGGCCACTATTAATTATGCTTTAAAACATTCAGAAATTGGGACAGCATTTAGGCAATATTTAAAACTCCTTAGATCTAAAGAACCATGATCTACCGTGAGTGTTTGTGTTGTGTGTGACAGGAAGGCATCTTCTTAACCCGAAACGTCCAGCATTGATGAATGAGAAAATTCCATACTAACACGGCGGCTGACGTCAAAATCTGGCTCAATAAATAGCGATAATGCAGTAAAAAAAAACGCATTATAAAAAAATTTAAAACTAATCCAAAAAGCGAATTCACTGAAAAACGAAATACGGCTTGTTTATGTGGCAATTGACTTCTAAACGTGAAATAGTGATTGAGTAGATAGTTGATCAGCGATCCTCCAACATACCCACCTGTAGAAGCCCAAACAGGTTTCATAGAAAAGATCTCTACAAAAGCTATCAAAATACAGAATTGCACGAAAGCTGAAAAACCACCTGTGATACAAAACCGTGACCATTGCCAAAAAAGCGTCTTCATAAGGGTACTTTAGATTTTCTGTTAGTAGGGCTCAGCCGCGTGCAGTATAGCATCCTGCCAACACTGCCAAAACAAGATAGACGCTGCCGATCACGGCAAAGCTTATTATGAAGTGCCCTGCTGCCTGTATTAAGGTGCCAATTACGATTCCCAGCAAATTACCGAGTTTTGCAGCTGAATTCCCCAGACCTACTGCCTGTGCCCTACTACTATCACCGATATTGCATAATAAAAAGCTAAATAATATCAGTGAAATAAGACCTAAACTTATTCCCCACACTAAGCTCAGCCCAAAGGCAATATAAGATTTGGAAATCAATGCAAACCCCCATTGCGTTAAACCACCTAAAAATAAAGCTACTATGAGTAGATACCCCACAGCAACGCGTCGATGGAGTCGTTTATCAATCATTTGTCCTAGAGTTGATGTAATCAAAGACATAGACAAAGCCATGGTCGCATACATAAATCCTATCGTTAAATTATTGGCATGTAATTGTTTTACCATATATAAAGCAAAGAAAGGTGTAGACATCCAACGAGCTGCCTGCGCACCACAAATGAGTAGGAGCAAAAAATTCTTGCCAGGATCACGTAGAAAAAATTTTCCGTTTTTTATTTCAAATGGTGTTAATCTTGAATTTTCTTTAAGATATTTTGCTAAAATAATCGCTATGAGTACGCACATGCAGCCGGATGTGATAAAAATTGATACATATCCATAATAATGCGAAATGAGTCCACCACATACTGGGCCTACGATACTTCCCATCGCTGATGCCGATTGTAGACGTCCTACTGTTTGACTATGTGTGTTTGTTGGAGTCACGGCAAGTGACCAAGCCTGCGCTGCTGCTGTAAATCCAGCAACCCCTCCCTGTATCAATCGAATACCAAGAATAGCCCAAGGATTAACAAAAAAAAATAAGCTAAACTGTGTAACAGCCAGGGCAAAACCGGCACGTAACACCATTTTTTTATATCCTATCCGCTCTCCAATCTTTGCCCAGAACAGCGTCGTAAAAATAGTAGTCAACAAAGGCGCTACGTAAATAACTCCACTCCAATACTGCAGTGTACGAGTGCTAAATACATGGGATACGGATAAAATGAGCGGCCAATAAGGATCACTCATATCCAATGCTAAAATAATAGTGAACTGGGCAAAGATAATAAGCAGCACTTGTGATCGCCAAGTAGCCTGCTGGCTTGCTGTCATAAACTACAAGGCTAAAGGATTAGGGATGCTCGAAAATATTCCGTCACATACATATTGCTCCTCCAAACGCATGCGAAACAATGCCTTGACCGGCCAATCTGTTTTGAGAATAGCGTTGTATTCGTCCTCCAGTCGCATGGGGTTTAGCCGCGCTTTCAGAGCTAAAAAACGCTCCTCGGTTTTTTCTCTAATGATTGCCCAAAAGGCCTGTTCTTTACAATTGAAATGAGCGGATAATAACAGTACTAATTCCCCTAAATGCAGCTGGTATACCGTGTGTAGTAGCTGATTTCGCACCGCTATTTTATTTTTTGTGACCGCGGGATAGTGTAAAGGAAATTCTACAGCGAAATCATGCTCACTTAAGCTGTCTGCGAGTATGCTTATCCCATCAAAATCCCTGGCGATAAACCGTTTAATATATCCATTTTGAAAAACAGCTAACGTATTCTGTTGGTGACCTTCTAACGCTATCCCATATATTAAATAAAGATCTAAGTGACTTCCAAGTACTAGATCAACGTATCGACTAAAGTAGGCTAATGTATCTTTGTAATCAAACAATCCTGCTAGCCCCATCAATTCAGTAAATATACTCGTATTATTTGCTGACAATCTTTCAAATAGGGCAGAAACTACGATGGCAATTTCACCATGAGCAAGATAATTTGTCACATTCTCTCGGAATATAGCTGTAAAATTCTTGGCTTTATCGTCCTCAATATCTTTTAAACGAAGCCCATAAACTTCTGGCAAAATAGTTAATCTCTCTGCAATAGAACTTTCCGTACTTAAAATTTTTCTAAAAATACGCGTAATTTTAGGCATATTCTTGATAGAATTGACTGAAAAAGTTCGGTAGACACCGCTGGCATATATTCCTATTGGTAGCTTGATATAAGGTGCACGAAAATTTTCTATCGATACCAACGTACGAAAAGAAGAAGTAGGGCTTGCTTCTATTGATACGTTATCAAACAAAATAATCTGATTGGCACTGATTTGATCAGAAAATACATTTCTTACTATGTTATCCGCTTGCCAAGGATGCACTGGAAAAGGTATATAATCTTTGGAATTTATTTTTTTGCTATTTAATGCACTGCTCCATAAGTGCCATGCATTGGGATAATGTTGAGAAAACCACACAGAAAACGTAAACTTAGATTGTGTTGTTTCAATAATAACGGCACTTTTATGAACAGCTGCTAACAAAATAGATACTTTTGGCCTAAATTCAGTCGTGTATCTAAGAATGTCTTCTATAGAAAACCCCACTTTTGTTTTAGCAAAAGGGTGATATGGATGACCGGTAAAGGATAGCTGCTCAAACTTAAAAGAACAGTCTGATAACGTTTCATTTTTTTTTAAAAAATCGGAAAATTTACCCGCTTTATTTGTTGCATAAATATTAAATTGTTCGGTTTTTAACCTATCTTTTTTCCAAGCAACCAACACAGCATTTTGAATATGGTTACTTACTTCACTAGACACTTTTTTCCATTGCTGTGGATCAAAAATTGTGTCTAACTCTTTTTTCACTATCTCTAACAAGTCCAATGGATCAGTAACGAGTTTCCTTACGTTTTTT
>JABDBU010000010.1 GCA_013288455.1 Gammaproteobacteria bacterium
TATAGCAAGCCGCTGCCACGCGTTACGATAGTATCATTATATCCTATATGCCAAATTTGCATATCTACTCCACTCCTGATGAGTGCAAGATGACATTATTAAAAGCGAAACCAGTTGCCACGTCAGCCATCCACGATCATACTTACTCAAGGTGGTTTCCTAATGACCTGAAGAGTGCCTCTAGATAATTGAAGAAATGGCAATTTTTATATAGGTACCCTTAATTCCACGGAGACAGTCGTTTAAAAGCATACAGGAGATATAGGGGAATTTATGGCTATTCAAGTGCTACCTATTATGGCCTTCAAAGATAACTACATTTGGTGCCTCATTAATGAAAAAACTAACCACTGTATTGTGGTGGATCCTGGTGAAGCCAAACCTGTATTGACCTTTTTGAAACGCTTAAATTTATCATTAGACGCGATGTTTATTACGCACCATCACTGGGATCACACCAATGGGATAAAGGGAATTGTTAAGGCACACTCAGTTCCGGTGTATGGCCCAGCTAAAGAAAAAGTGCTCCGAGTAACGCATCCTGTTGATGAAGAAGATATTATTGAGCTAGAAAATTGGCCATTGAATTTTCGAGTTCTCGCTATTCCTGGCCATACGCTTGGACACATTGCTTTCAGTGGAAATGAATTGCTTTTTTGTGGTGATACTTTATTCTCTGCAGGCTGCGGTCGGTTGTTTGAAGGTACTGCTGAGCAAATGTTAGCCTCTTTAAACAAGCTTTCACAGTTGCCGGATGAAACAAAGGTTTATTGCGGTCATGAATACACACTAAATAATCTACATTTTGCGCAAGCTATTGAACCCGATAACCAACATATTAAAGAATACCTAGAGCAGGTTCGACAATTGCGCCAAAAAAATTTACCTAGCCTTCCTACTGTGCTGGCTACTGAGCGCCTTGTCAATCCATTCCTGCGTTGTGATAGTTTACAAGTTATATCGAGCGTGAAAAAGCACAGCGGAAAAATCTTTGGTTCCCCTATCGAAACGTTTGCTTATCTTCGGCAATGGAAAAATAATTACAAATAACCCTATATTGCTAACTCATAAAGCTATAGCATTCTCTGGATTCATACTGAATAGTGCAAGCTGTTTAACAGAGCTAATCGTGAATACAATCGGTGATTCACTATTGATGGCTTCATTAATTGCGCAGCGAATATGTTATATCAGTTAATACTTGATGATATCAGCTTGTATGTCTCTTTAGGCAATTTGGACAAAGAACGTGCTACGCTGCAACAGGTTTTATTACAAATAAAACTACGGTTTATAAATTTGCCTTTAGCTTGCACAACGGATAACTTACAGGACACGATCTGTTATGCGGCCCTTGCTTGTGAGCTACAGAAATTTTGCGATGGCCGTTCCTTTAAACTCGTAGAAGCCTTTGGTTATCAGCTCTATCAGCTACTTAAAGAGAAAATAGCAACAACCACCTCCCACCAAATTGATGTTTTTTTACGCGTCACGAAAACCTCTCAATCTGTTCATCTTGGACGATTTAGTTTTGAAATCAGCGATTGATCTAAACCTGGTACCCTAACAAAGTCCAACATTCAATTGCAAGATGCGCAGCCATCCAGTTGGATGGTGTTATAATCAATCATTTGAACTAAGTACTCTGGCAGTAGATTATGGATAATGATAATACAGATTCATCCCAGCACACACCGATGATACGCCAATATCTAAGCCTAAAAGCAAAACATGCAGACAAATTGTTATTGTATCGCATGGGGGATTTCTATGAATTATTTTACGACGATGCTGTAAAAGCTGCCGAACTTTTGGGTATCACATTAACCCAGCGTGGACAGTCGAATGGAAAAAATATTCCTATGGCTGGCGTACCTTTTCATAGTGTCGAAAGCTATTTAGCGAAACTTGTGAAGCGAGGTGAATCTGTTGCAATTTGTGAACAAGTTTATGGGTCCAATGTAGGACAAGGCCCCATGGAAAGATGTGTTACCCGTATTATCACACCCGGTACACTCAGTGATGAGGTACTTTTAGACGCTAGACAAACCAATCTCTTACTAGCACTGATCCACGAAGACGCACAGTTTGGATTGTCTTATTTAGATATGGGGAGCGGTCAACTCTGCCTTTTGCAGGTCCACGGAGAAGAAGCCATTATTGGTGAGTTAGCAAGACTCAATCCTATCGAGTTACTCCTTGACGAAGCATTTAAACTAAACCACCTGTTGACGGGCTACAAAAATATACGCCGTAGACCTCATTGGGAATTTAATCTTGCTTCAGCCACGCGTTGCCTTACAAAGCAATTTCAAACAAAGGATTTAAGTGGTCTAGGCTGCAGTGATCTTCCACTTGCTGTACAGGCCACTGGCTGTTTGCTTAACTATGCTAAGGATACCCAACAGGCCTGTCTACCACATCTACAACCTCTGCGCATAGAACGGCGTGAAGAAAGTGTTATTTTAGATCCAACGACGCGACGAAATTTAGAATTATCAAGTAACTTACAAGGCGGAAAAGACAATACGTTGCTATCAGTTTTTGATAAAACGGCTACCCCCATGGGAGGCCGTTTACTACATAATTGGCTCCATCGACCCTTGCGTGATATTGCATTGGTCCAAGCGCGCCAAGCTGTTATCCAACAAATACTCAATGCTAAAGCTTACCTAGATTTGCATGCCGTTTTACAAAACATAGGAGATATTGAGCGCATCATTACACGCATTGGTTTAAAGTCGGCAAGACCGCGTGATCTGGTGCAACTGCGATCTGCTTTAACCAGCTTACCAGATATACAGAATAAATTAGCTTGTTTCCCCTCTCTCCCTTCCATTGACGACGAAAATACATCAACCGATCTGTTAGCTCGCCTACGTCATAATATTAAAACCTTTCCCTCCATATTCTCCCTGTTGCAGCGAGCGATTGTTGAGAACCCACCCGTAGTCATCCGTGAAGGCGGTGTCATCAAAAAAGGTTACCACACAGAATTGGACCAATTACAAGAATTGAGTGAAAATGCTGGACAGTATCTTATCGATCTGGAAAAACGTGAACGAGAACGATCCAGCATTAGCACGCTCAAAGTTGGTTTTAATCGGGTCCATGGATATTACATTGAGATAAGTCGCGGACAGGCAAAACAAGCGCCCAGTCATTATATTCGGCGACAGACGCTCGCTAATGCCGAACGCTTTATTACACCTGAATTAAAAGAATTTGAAGACAAAGCATTGAGTGCACATTCTAAAGCTATAAGCTTAGAAAAGAGGTTATACGAAGAATTACTTGAGCAACTGCTAATGTCTCTCAATGATCTACAAATAACCACGAATGCTTTAGCACAACTCGATGTATTAGTGTGTTTGGCAGAACGCGCAGTAACGCTGGATCTCGTATGTCCGCGATTGACCGAGGATTCCGGCATCCATATTGAGGCTGGACGTCACCTCGTCGTTGAACAAGCCATCGATATTCCTTTCGTGGCTAACGACTGTCACTTAACGACAGGACAACACTTGCTCATCATCACGGGTCCTAACATGGGTGGAAAATCTACCTATATGCGCCAAACAGCCCTCATTTGTTTGCTCGCCATGGTAGGGTGTTTTGTTCCAGCCAAAAGTGCTGCAGTGGGTCCGATCGATCGGATCTTCACACGGATCGGTGCAGCTGATGATCTTGCAGGCGGTCGTTCAACTTTCATGGTAGAGATGACCGAAACTGCTGCAATTTTACACAATGCAACTGCTCAAAGCGTCGTTATCATGGATGAAATTGGCCGTGGTACGAGTACATTCGATGGATTAGCGCTTGCTTTTTCTTGTGCTGAATATCTGGCAAATAAGATTAAATCCTATACGTTATTTGCTACACACTACTTCGAATTGACAGAACTTGCCCATGCAACGAGCACAGGAATAATGAACTGCCATTTAGCAGCGATGGAACACGAAGATCAAATAGTATTTCTCTATAAGGTCAACGAGGGCCCTACCAATCGAAGTTACGGCTTACAGGTGGCTCGGCTTGCCGGTATTCCTAAACCAGTCATCGAAGGAGCGAAAAAGAAACTCGCTGCTTTAGAACAGGAAAGCAATCTACCCTACAAGACTTCTACAACACCCACCGTTCCTGAAAAACAATCTACCTTAGACCATATCACAACATTACTAAAGCGCACGGAACCTGACCATTTATCACCCAAAGAAGCGCTGGAAGTGTTGTATCAATTCAAATCTTTTCAAGGAATTGATGTATGAACAGTTTTTCTTTCAATTCTCGCCATAAAATTCGTCCATCATCCAGCAACAAACAACTGCCTGTGCATCCAATTCAAATCGATAAAATCGACCATACAGAATTAAACGAAGTCAACCGGCAAGCTATTTATCGTCGTCGTGGTATTTATTTACTCCCAAATTTATTTACTATTGCCGGATTATTCGCCGGTTTTTATGCAATTGTAACAGCGATGGAGGGATATTTTAGTAACGCTGCCATTGCAATTTTCGTCGCTATGATCATGGATTTCTTCGATGGACGCGTTGCCCGTTTAACCAATACGCAAAGTGCCTTTGGTGCCGAGTTAGATAGTTTATCCGATATGGTTTCCTTTGGCGTTGCCCCCGCGCTGGTGGTGTACAGTTGGTCCTTAGAAAATTTGGGTAAATTAGGTTGGCTAGCTGTTTTCACATTTACCGCCGCTGGTGCGTTGCGTCTAGCGCGTTTTAATACGCAGGCACAAACGAGTGATAAACGCTATTTTCAAGGCCTACCTATTCCAGCTGCTGCTGGTGTACTGGCTGGCATGGTTTGGGTAGGAGTTGATTCTGCAGTTTTAGGTAAAGGTGTTGGGATGATCGCTGCCACCTTGGCGATTTTAACAGCTATCTTGATGGTAAGTAACATCCGTTATTACTCTTTTAAGGAAATCGATCTAAAGGGCCGTGTTCCCTTTGTTGCCGTCTTATTGGTGGTACTCGCTTTCGTTGGAATTGCGCTCGATCCCCCTCGAGTACTTTTTTTACTTTTTTTTTGCTATGGACTGTCTGGTCCTATTCTGACTTTGATCGCCCTACACAAAAAGCGCTCACTGCGCAAAAGGCAGTCTCGCAAATGAGAGAAATTGAAATTTATTACCTACACTCGGGTTGTTTATAGAGGCGCCTCTAACAAATAGGTAATAATTGAAATTTACGCTTGAAATAATCTTGTTTCATCGCTTTCTTGGCTTGTAGTAAAGTGTCCTCAGCCAGTTCATTGGCACAACTTGTACCTTGTCGTAAAATGCTTAGCACAGCACCAAGATCTGCTGCATAAAGTTTTCGCCGATCGCGAATGGGCTGTGTTAATGCAACGAGAACGTCTATTAATTTTTTTTTACAATCAACATCCTTGAGCTGACCAAGACGATACTTGATTTCTGCATCTTGAACCCAGGCTGTATCGGGATTAAAGGCTTCATGAAAAATCCACAACGGATTATTTTCTGTGGAACCTGGATCAGATGCATGCAGTCGCCTGGGATCAGTATACATTCCCATTACTTTCCTAGATATCGTATCTGGGTCATCACTGAGATAGATAGCATTGTTTAGTGATTTACTCATTTTTAGCAATAAGCCATCCGCATTCGGCCCGCCTGTACCGACTAAACGCTTTATACGACTTAATTTGGTCTGGACAATAGGAAATAATCCTCCCTGCTCTACATAATCCTCATCTTTGGTTTGTGGATCAACACCACAATAGATCTGATTAAATCGACGCGCACATTCACGTGCCATCTCTAAGTGAGCAACCTGGTCTTCACCGACTGGAACGAGTTCTGGACGAAAAGCGAGGATATCAGCTATTTGTCCCACAGGATAAAGTAAAAAACCAAAAGGATAATTATCTCCCAAATTTTTATTGCGTATCTCTTCTTTTACCGTAGGATTCCTCATGACACGAGAAAACGAAAGTAACATACTGAAAAACCAAGTAAGTTCAGCAATTGCTGGCACTTCAGACTGTATAAAAATATGACTTTGTTTCGAATCAATCCCTATAGAGAGATAATCCAACGTAATGTCCAACGTATTCTGCCGAATGTCCATTGGAACATCGAACTGTGTTGTAAATGCGTGAACATTAGCAATAATAAAATAGCATTCATAGTCCTTTTGCAAAGCCAGACGAGCTTCAAGCGAGCCAACCAAATGCCCCAAGTGCAGTCTTCCAGTTGGCGTATCGCCAGAAAGTAAGCGTGGTTTCAGTTTATTTAATTTCATAAATATACACCCATTGTACTTGAAGATGCGAATTCGCATCTTCAAGTACGAGCGGTATATTACCACCCTTGTTACATGAAGGGCGCCTCTATCTCTATACTACTATCTCTATACTATAAATTAGAAACCAGGTAGGATGAAGCCTCGATACTAAATAAATGTTATCGTGTATGTTTCATCTGTGTTAGCATACCGCTCTCCGCCTTAATATAAGGGATGGTTTGCTATGTCGTTTATTCAACATGCAACGCTTTCGTCGTCCAGAAGCTTTGTCAATCTTTCTACTGAAGAACTCATCAAATTAGCGGTGGAGCGTGATGAAGGTGTCATTGCAGCCAACGGCGCTTTATCTGTTCAAACTGGAAAAAGAACTGGTCGTTCTCCCAAGGATAAATTCATTGTCCGAGAAGCGAAGACTGAAAAAAATATCGCTTGGGGGCCCATCAATCAAGCGATCGAAGAAGATCGTTTCCAAGCTTTATGGCAGCGAGCAGAGTCTTATGCAACAAAAATAGATTTGCTGATCTCTCATTTACAGGTAGGCGCTGATCCAAATTATTACTTGCCCGTAAAAGTCTGCACAGAATATGCATGGCACAGTTTATTTGCTAAACAGTTGTTCATTCGGCCAGAAAATTTTTGTGGAAAAGGCGATGCACCCAGCTGGACTATCCTAAGTCTACCAGGCCTAAAAACGGATCCTGCGCGTGACGGAGTAAATAGCGATGCAACCTTGGTCATTCACCTCAGCGATCGAAAAATTTTGCTATGTGGACATCGTTATGCAGGTGAAATAAAAAAAGCTATGTTTTCGGTGATGAATTACTGGTTACCTGCGCACTCTGTACTACCCATGCATTGCTCTGCAAATGTTGGAAAAAATAATGATGTTGCTTTGTTTTTTGGGTTATCTGGAACAGGAAAGACAACGTTGTCTGCTGATTCAGAACGCTATTTAATTGGAGATGATGAGCATGGGTGGAGTAAAAACGGCGTCTTTAATTTTGAAGGAGGTTGTTATGCGAAATGTATTGACCTATCAAAAGAACGCGAGCCGATAATTTGGAACGCTATTAAACATGGTGCTGTGATGGAAAATGTCGTACTGAATCCAAAAACGTTGGAACCTAACTACGAGGATGCCAGTCTCACCCAAAATACGCGGGCCGCTTATCCATTAGATTTTATAGAACTACGCATACCCGAAAATCGTGTTGATCATCCGCCTCATGCAATCATTTTTTTAAGCTGTGATCTGTACGGTGTACTACCACCTGTATCACGTTTAAGCCACGAACAAGCGGCCTATTATTTTTTAAGCGGTTACACTGCACTAGTGGGTAGCACGGAAGTTGGACAGTTGGATCCCATTAAAGCGACGTTTAGTACCTGCTTCGGCGCACCATTTTTTTTAAGACCTGCTGAAGTTTACGCGGATCTGCTGATAAAACGCCTGAGGGATAGCTCTGCCTATGTTTATCTCGTAAACACAGGGTGGAGCGGGGGCTCCTATGGCCACGGACAGCGTTTCTCTATTCCCGCAACGCGCGCTGTCATCCATGCTATTTTGAGTAATGAATTGATCTCAGCAGAATACAGTGTTTTGCCACACTTTAACTTGGCTATTCCCAGACAACTGACGGGTATTGACACCGATTTACTAAATCCAAGACAAGCCTGGAATAACCCAGCTGATTATGATGAACAAGCAAAAGGATTAATAAGCAAATTTATCGACAATTTCAAAAAATTTAAAGTGAGCAAGGAAATTCGTGAAGCGGGACCTGTAGAGCCTCTATAAATTAGAAATTTTGCGCCTATACCCATTGTACTTGAAGTTTAACGGGGTAAATAAGCTGCTTTTTTTTCCAAATAATGTTCTAGACGTCGCAGTTCCTCGACAGTCCCCACATTAAACCAGATACCATTTTGATAATGCTCACCAGTAAGCTTTCTTTCATTGATACTTTTGTGAAATACCTGCACTAAAGGAAACCATCCTTCTGTATGGTTCTGAAACAACGTAGGATGACAAATGGCAACGTTTGCAAAGGTGAGCTTCGGTGTCCCTGTTAACGTTAAAAATTGATCAGGTAACAGGTGAAAATCACCTGCTGGATGAAAGCTAGGATTATCAATCAACACGAGATGCGCCTTTATATTTTGCGCAGAATCTAGTGTATGAGATACAAGCTTGCTTATAGGGTAATCCGTATAAATGTCAGCACTCAACACCATGAAAGGATCATTTCCTAACAAAGGCAATGCTTGAAAAATTCCTCCCCCTGTTTCAAGGGCTGTCGGCTCAAAGGAATACACAATGTTAACACCATAACGATGGCCATTTTCTAAGGCTTGCATGATCTGCTTAGCCCGATAAGAAACATTGATCACAACATCTCGAATTCCCGCTGCTGCTAGTGTCAAAAGTTGATGTCCAATAAAGGGATGACCTGCAACAACAAGCAGTGGTTTTGGTGTTTTATCAGTCAATGGCCGCATGCGTAAACCTCTACCAGCAGCCAGTATCATCGCTTTCATTCCCGTGCTCCCTCATGCAGTTGATCAAAAACACTGTCCTGTAGTAATCGCTTCAACCCACCAAATTCTGGATATTTTTCACAGGTTCGTTGTAAGTACCGCACTAAACGACCAATATTTGCCAAATAACGTGGCTTATCATCGCGGTAGTAGAGACGCGAAAAAATCCCTAATACCTTTAAATGTCGTTGTATACCTAACAAATCAAACCAACGAATAAATTCCTCTTGAGAAAAGCGATGTTCTGGCATCAACATGTGATGAAATGCGAACGCCAACCTATTCACTTGCATTTCTGGCCAATCGATATAGGCATCCCGTAATAAAGAAACAGCATCGTAGGTAATGGGTCCGTAGAGAGCATCTTGAAAATCCAATACACCCACTTTCTGGTTTTGTAGTAATAATAGATTGCGCGAATGATAATCACGGTGCACACAAACTCTTGGTTGTTTCAGTGCGGTAGCAATCAATAGTTGAAAAACCTTTTCAAGCAACACACTCAGTTCGCAGGTTAGGTTCAATTTCAAGTGCTTTACTAAAAACCAGTCAACAAATAGATGCAATTCAGAACGGATAAATTTTTCATCAAAGAGTCCTAGTGGTCGATTATTCTCTAGTGTTGGTTTGCAGACTTGAATTTGCGGAAGAACAGCAAGCGCACGAAGATATAAGTCATCTGCACTCTCGTTATTCAATAGATTCAAATAAATACCGTCTCCTAAATCACTTAACAAAATAAATCCATTTTCCCGATCATCCGCTAGAATTTCTGGAACATGGATACCTTGTTGAGCAAAATTTTTTGCAATGGCAATAAACGCACCGAGATTTTCTTTGTCAGGTGGAGCAAGCATAAGCACGTAGCTCTGTGCAGCCATCCATACCCGAAAATAACGGCGAAAACTTGCATCATTAACCAATGCTTCTAATCTAAAGCATGTTAAAGCACAAGCCGTCTTTAACCAGTTTTCTGCACACAATAACTCATTTTTAGTCGTCGCCATCGCGTAAAACCTTGTTCAGTAAACTAGGTTCTATAAATTCAATCCCGTGTGTGTTATTAGGTTAGGTTTTCGGGCAGTCGCCATGATACATGAACTTGATTATTTATAAGCATACCCAGTAGTATGGGCATGGCCGTCTTGATGGCCTATATAGCACATCAAACTTAATCATAGCTTCTGCGGCGATAAGCGGGTATTGAGACATATGTTTCACGGCAGTATTGTAGCATTGTTAACGCCTATGCGTGAAAATGGAGACGTTGATTATCCCTGTCTACGTGAGTTGGTCGATTGGCATGTCGCACAGCATACCGATGCTATTCTTGTCATGGGTACAACAGGAGAGCCGGCTACATTGAGTGTAGACGAACGAAACGGCGTTATTAAAACCGTTGTGGAACAAGCCTATGGGCGAGTTTCCATTATTGCTGGTACAGGAACCAATTGCACACAAAGCAGTATTAAGCAAACGGAAACTGCCATGGAGATGGGAGTTGATGCTTGCTTGCTAGTAACCCCTTACTATAATTGCCCTACGCAAGAAGGCTTGTATCAGCACTATCGCTTAATCGCTGAAAAAGTACCGATCCCGCAGATTTTATATAATGTTCCCAAGCGCACAGGAGTTGATTTGTTGCCAGAGACAGTGGCCAGGCTGGCAGGGATTGCCAATATCGTTGGAATCAAAGAAGGGCAACCTGGACCTGCCAGGGCTATCATAGCGGCTTGTGGGGCAAGTATTGATGTGTATTCAGGCGATGATAGTACTGCTTTAGAAATTCTGGGTTCTGGTGGTAAAGGACTTGTTTCAGTACTAGCAAATTTATTACCCAAAACTATGCATGATCTTTACCAAGCTACTCAAGAGCACTGTTGGGATGCAGCAGCAGAGATCAATCGACAACTGCAGCCTCTTTACAAAGACCTGTTTATAGAAACTAACCCTATCGCCGTCAAATGGTTAGCTTCTGAATTTTCTGGAACACGGCCTACTGCTCAAAAATTAATCTTAACGCCTCGTGTTCGATTACCTTTGACGACCTTATCGACAGTAAATCAAACTAAACTGAGGCCTACATTGGATCTTCTCAAAACTTTTACCTAAATGATTGCTATGAAGTTTTCTTTTTTATTATTATTGAGTGTTCTAGCTGGCTTAGTGGCCTGCACCTCGGTTGATCGCTATGTCAAAACTCGTCAGTCACAATATCTATCCAGTCAGGATTTTGGCCCGCTGAAAGGAACACAAGGTTTTGAAGAGGATCAAACCTCCTATATTATTCCGACCTTGCGATCGGCTAAACCGACTCATTTACCCGACTTACGCCCGCCAACAATTTAGCGGAAGACAATTTATAAACGTGCCCTTTAGCAGCCAAGGAATTTTTGAAAAATTTATCACGGGAGAGGTACCAAAGCGGTCATAATGGCGCCGACTCGAAATCGGATGAGGGCGAAAGTCCTACGTGGGTTCGAATCCCACCCTCTCCGCCAAAACTATCCCTTTCTGCTATTCCATTACCTTCACGTTAGCTTTCTCCAGTGAAATATACTCAAGCGACACGTAAGTTTGGCTATACTCCGTTTTTTCACTGTTAAATAACACAATTTCATCAACGCGCATTGGACCAGCATTGAGCTTGAGATCCTCCCGTAGATTTGGCGCATGGTGATGGACAATGCGACCCAGCGTAAGATGCGGCAGATACGGCTTTGTTTCTGGTGTAAAGCCAAAGTTCGCAGCAACCTCTTCTAAGGCATTTGCCAATTCAAACAATTCTGAAGTAGGAATAATATCAGCTGCAATGGCACGTGGTGCCGTGGGAGATGGAGAAAAGCGGATATTATGCAATTGCAAAGGAAACGGTGCAATCTTCTTCGTTGCTTGATGAGTACACTCGACAAGTGCAGGTATTAGCGCAGGATCAGCAACTCCCAAAAAACGCAATGTAACATGCAAATTTTCTGGATACATCCATCTAATACGATGTCCCCAAGGTTCCTGCCTTAATTCATCGATAAGCTGGGATAAAGCGCAACGCAATTCAGCGTTTAATTCAATAGCAAAAAATACACGTAAAGGCTCATGAGTACTCAAGTCAGCTTCCTTACTAAAGACTACGATGTCAAGACAGTACGATATTTCAATGAAAAAGAACAGAGATTTCTTTACTCAAAAACCCCTGAAGCTTCTCCCAAAAAACCTATTCGTACCCAAATAATTACATGCCATTTAGTGTAACTGAAACTATAAACTCAGTTGTGTAAGCCATAGATGATCTTCGTGTAGACATAGACCTAAATAAATGGCTTCATTTCTACGATAGTCCCTGATAGTTTAAAAATAATGGGGTATAATAACTAATTTTGTTCATTCATTGAACATTGTTATGATCATCGATACGACTCTGCTTTCTCGCATTCAATTTGGGTTTACGATAGGTTTTCATATTTTATTCCCTACTCTTAATATTGGGTTGGCTGTTTTTTTATCCATTATGGAAGCGCTGTGGTTAAAGACATCCAAGACGATCTATTTAACCATCTGTCAATTTTGGACCAAAATATTTGCTTTGACGTTTGGCATGGGTGTGGTCTCGGGTATTGTGCTAGCCTATGAGCTAGGTACTAATTTTGGCCCCTTTATTCGAGCGGCAGGCGGAGTACTAGGTGCATTATTTGCGTATGAAGTGTTAAGTGCATTTTTTTTAGAATCCGGCTTTTTAGGAGTGATGTTATTTGGTTGGACCAAAGTAAGTCCTCGATTGCACTACACAGCAACTCTACTGGTCATGCTAGGCACTGCTATCTCTGCTTTTTGGATCCTATCTGCTAATTCCTGGATGCAAACACCTGCCGGCTTCCATATTGAAGCCGGTAAATATGTTGTCGATAATTGGTGGGCCGTGATATTCAATCCATCAGCTATCCCTCGTTTTTTTCATATGATAGTGGCTTCTTATTTAACCACGTGTTTTGCTATAGCTGGTGTATCTGCTTGGTATTTATTAAAGCAAAGACATCTTAATGTAGCGAAGCCTTGTTTCTCGTTCGTCCTAGGTGCTGCTATCATTCTTGCACCTATACAAATCCTGCTTGGAGACGGTGTTGGGCTCACCATACATAAGTATCAGCCGCTAAAAACAGCAGCGATGGAGGGCAATTGGAAAACGCGAAAAGGCGCCCCCCTCATTTTATTTGCTATCCCTGATAGTCAACGAGCAACTAATCATTATGAAATCGGCATTCCAAAGCTAGCCAGTCTTCTTAATACTCATCATTGGAATGGAACGTTGGTAGGATTGAACAGTGTGCCTCCTGCAGATAGACCGATTGTAGGATCCACTTTTTGGATGTTTCGTGTGATGCTGGCCATTGGCTTCCTTTTTTTATTCGTTGCTTTGATCGCTTTGTGGTTGCGAGTACGTGGCCAACTTTATTACTACAAAGGATTTTATCGTTTGTGTATCGCGGTAGCACCATTAGGATTTTTAGGTACGATTGCCGGTTGGGTAACGGCTGAGTCAGGGCGACAACCTTGGATTGCCTATCATCTGATTCGTACCTCGCAAGCTGCTTCTTTAGTGCCGTTGCACCAAGTTATCCTATCCTTAATCCTACTACTCATTGTTTATGGCATCGTGTTTAGTTTTTACTTATTTTATCTCTTTAAGGTTATCAACAAGGGGCCAGCATTGCCGAACAGCGATATGATAACGGATGTGATAGCAGAGACTCCTTTTAAATATATGGCCCCCGAGATTAAATAAATGCTGTTAATTTTAACTTGGGCAATCATCATTTCTTTCATCATTATGATGTATGTGTTGCTCGATGGCTTTGACTTGGGGATAGGTATTTTATTTCCTTGGATCCGCAAGAACCAGTATCGAGATATCATGATGAGCAGCGTCATGCCCGTTTGGGATGGAAATGAAACTTGGTTAGTCTTTGGTGCAGCTGCTTTGTATGCGGCTTTTCCTATGGCTTATAGCACCTTGTTGCCTACTCTATATATGCCTATTATGATCCTGCTGGTATCACTAATTTTCCGTGGCGTGGCGTTTGAATTTCGTTTTAAGGCACAGCATAGCCGCTTTATTTGGGATACTGCCTTTGCTATTGGTTCAATACTAGCCGCCTTTACACAAGGAGTCATTTTAGGAACCTTTGTCCAAGGATATGGAGACCACTTGCCACTCTCACATTCTGCTTACCAGTGGTTAACACCCTTCAGTGTTTTTACTGGTTTTGCAGTTGTTGGTGGCTACGCGTTACTAGGAGCAACCTGGTTAATCGTAAAAACTGAAAGTGATTTACAAAACTTACTCTATCGAGCTGCCAAAATTTTGCTAGGTGTCGTTAGTGTCTGCTTGGCTGTGGTGAGTATTTGGACCCCATTTGTGGATCCAAGAATTATGCAGCGTTGGTTTTCTTTGCCAAACTTCTTCTACCTGTCACCTTTGCCGCTTTTGACCATAGTCGTTGTATTGTATAATTTTTACTGTCTATATAAGCAAAAAGAGAAGTCTCCTTTTGTGCTAAGTATGGGACTCTTTGTGCTTGCCTATGTTGGATTTTGCATCAGTGTATGGCCCTACATTATTCCACATGTCATACCCGTATGGGAGGCCGCTGCAGCGCCGTCTACTTTAAAATTTACATTATATGGCACCATAATTTTGTTACCCATCCTATTAGTTTATACGGCTTGCTCGTATCATGTCTTTCGTGGAAAAATAAAAGAAGCTATTCATTACTGATTTGCAAAGGTCGCATGAATATGAAGAAGCGAACCCGCCAATGGCTATGGTTTATCGGTTTATATATTGCCAGCGTGGTAACAGTCACTCTAGCATCTACCCTACTGCGATGCTTCATTCCACATTAGGCACTTCTATAAACTCGAAGAACCGTATCATTGGGAATGCTGTCAGCACAATCCAACAACGCATCGTCCATCTTTTGTTGCAATTCTTTAGCTTGTCTGCCGCATGTATTCTCTTCCGTATAGTCAAACAGTGACACACTTTTTCCTCTAAAAAAAACCCGATCTAGTAACCAGCTGATCCATTGTAAGAGTTTAACAAAAAAACCAATTCCCTCCTTCTTGCGTGACTCATCAAAATCAGACAGCTCACATTCTGATCTATATTTTTCCAACATCAATTGAATGTTCGTTTTCAGCTCATTCAAAATCTCGTTTTTTCTGGCCTCCTGATTTTGATGATTTTTTCTGATTAAATCAAGAAAACACTGGCGAACAGTAGGTTTTATCTGTTGTTCAATCAAATCAACGATGTTTGATTTCTCTACATTTTTAGAACATGTATCAATTGCGAGCATAATACTCGCATAGCACATAGCACAATAGCATAGATAATTCCTCTGTATTTCTTCTTCAGTGCCATCTTCCTCAGTGCTACCTCTTTCCATTGCTATTTCAGCACTGCCAACGCACTGCTTGTTCATAACGTTGTTAATACAATCACAAAAACTGTTATCTATCCCCCATTTTGCAAGATTCGCTCTTTCATCATTAGAGAAATATTCATCAATTTGACAACAAATTTTAGTAGTACCCGCATTTAATTCAAAAATATTTCGCAATAAATCTATAACATTCACGATAAGCTCAGCGCGCATCATACAAGCCTGCTCTTCGATGCAATTGCTTGTCAGCTCATCTAGCGCCTCTTGAAAAGTAAAAGTGCAGTATAATTTATTTTTTTGTATTGCTTGAAGCCGCTCCAGAAAACTCGATGGTCCTGACAACCGTAGACCAAGAAACACGCTGGTATCGTTGCTTGATATTGACCATGTTAATGGCTGCCCGTCACCTGTAGAAGACGTAAATATAAGCCCTTGACTACTGTTACAAGTCTCATCTGTAAAACAGCATGTATTGATCTGGACATTGTTAACATCCATAAGTTGCAACACTGTAGGCATACCTTGAAAAGGCCGGAGACAGTACTCACGAGATAACGAACACAAGAATGTTAAACAAATCTTTATGTTATCAACAGTCAATAAAAGATCATTCTTCTTTACCATTACTATCCCCTGCTGTCATGTTCACTAATCTATACTCAACGTACCCTCCTTGCACATTCAGTAACCAAATTTAACAGTAAGCCATATTAAGCCATATTAAGCCATATATAAAATTTTTTCAATGATCTATACAAACATTTTGACCCAAGCCTGTGTACAACATGACTCTACACCTGATAATCTGTAGCAATTAATACGCAATTGACTTAAATAGGTGAAAATTATCAAAATTGTGTCTACGAGGTTGACAGTAAAAATATGGCCATTCACGCTATTATCCATATACCTGATAAACGTTTAACAGCCCTTAACGAGACCGTTAGTGTCTTTGATACGCCCCTACAACGGCTGATCGACGATATGTTTGAAACGATGTACGCCGCTAAGGGAATTGGTTTAGCCGCACCCCAGATTGCCATTAACAAAAAGCTTGTGGTGATCGATGTTTCCAGTGATCGATCATCCACCTTATGTTTAATTAATCCCGAAATTATTGAGAAACGGGGAGAAGCACCCATGGAAGAGGGTTGCTTGTCGATTCCCGGTGTTTATGAAAAAGTACCCAGGGCTCTTTGGGTAAAACTATCAGCAATTGATAGGAATGGATCACCTTATGAAATAGAAGCTGATGGTCTATTAGCGCACTGTATTCAGCATGAAGTCGATCACCTAAATGGTAAATTATTCTTAGACTATTTATCACCATTAAAACGTCAACTAGCCCGAAAAAAGCTAGAAAAAATGAAAAAAAGACAGGCTTCGCTTTGAATATCCTGTTTGCCGGCACACCTGAATTTTCCTTGCCGAGCTTGCAAGCCTTGCTTACATCCGAGCATCGTATACTAGCGGTGTACACACGAGCTGATTGGCCAAAGGGCCGTGGCCGTCGTTTATCAATGAGTCCTGTTAAGCAGTTTGCATTAAAAAATAACATTCCAATCTGTCAGCCGTTGACATTGCGTGACATCAATGAACAGGAAAAATTAGCGAAATGGCAGCCGGACTTCATGGTTGTTGTCGCTTATGGCCTGATTCTTCCACGACCAATTTTAAGCATTCCAACTTTTGGTTGTATCAACGTACATGCTTCCTTGTTGCCACGCTGGCGTGGAGCAGCACCGATTCAGCGTGCTATTTTAGCGGGCGATAGTGAAACTGGTATTAGTATCATGCAAATGGATGATGGCCTAGATACGGGCCCAATCATTCGAAGCATTTCTTGCAAGATCCAAGAAACAGATACCAGCCAAACTTTGCAAGATCGCTTAGCTAAATTAGGGGCTAAGACGTTATTGGAAAGTTTAGATGCCATACAGCAGGGACATTATTCATTACAAACACAAGATAATGTGGCGTGCACCTACGCCAAAAAAATTGATAAAGCGGAGGCAGAGATTCATTGGCAGCAGGATGCTAAAACTATAGCTAGAATGATACGAGCCTTCCACCCTAAGCCCATTGCTTACACATTTTTAGATCAAACTCCATTACGTATTTGGTCGGCACAAATCCTCACACAAGAAGTACAGCAAAACGCAACTCCAGGTATCATTTTAGACGCGACCTCGCAAGGGATAGATGTCATGACAGGTATAGGTACAATACGTCTCTTGCAGTTACAACTGCCAGGAGGACGCTGTTTACCTGTCTCCGAGCTACTTCATGCAAAAGCGCATTTATTCCTTCCGGGTACGTGCTTAGGTCGCAACCACGATAATGATTAATAAAACTCAATTTTGTAAAATCAAGGAGCGCTGCTCTAAATAGGTCAATAAATCTTCTCTCCATGGTGTGCACGATGATTATTGTGTTAGAGTGCTGGAAATAGTATGTTTAAGAATTTTTTAAAAAAGCTCGCTCTGTCACGTAGTTTCGCCCAAAACTCGATATTCCGTATGCATCCGTATATACCGTTCGTACGTGAAGATGCGAATCTTTTTATGAAAAAAACAAGGTCGCTGCTCTATTGTTTGCTAGCAAGTGGTTTGCTTTCGGTTTCTGCCTGTACGACGGCTCATCGAACGACAGTTAGCCCACCTCCTCCGATTCAACTAATTCAAAGCCCTAATTACTTGCGGGTCGTTCTTTACAGCGACCTCTGCTTTCGATCGAATGGAAAGTTAACTGCAGAGTGTTTCCAACAACTACAGCAGGTAACAGAAACAATAAAAAAATTAGGTAACGGACCCATCCAAGTCATTGGATACACGGATGATATCTACGATCCGCAAACAGCACGGCAAATATCACTACGACAAGCTAATGCTGTGTTAGCTATTCTGTGGATACAAGGCATTGAATCCCATCGTCTGTGTTCGATTGGGCTTGGTGTTTGCAATCCTATTGCCAGCAATCGAAGCACTACAGCGATCGCAGCTAATCGTCGCGTGGAAATTGTGTTAATCAAGTAGCCCTGATGAAACTTACCGAAGAGCTATCTCAACTACTATCTCTGTTCATTTCTTCAATAAGGGAGAACTATCCCCTCGCTTCTTGTATAAGTATTTACAAACGCAACTCCCGGAAAATAGTAAATGACGCTTTTATCTTCAGCTAAAGCATCTAATCTATCCCTCACTGTGACCTCGGCTCTTGCTTGTGTTCGGGTCGCTATGAAACCATTCCTGATTTGTAATTGTTTAGCACACAGCTGAGCTCCTGTTGTTAGCTGTGCGTCTACACTACGAGCAAGTCCTGCTAAAAAAATCTTTTCTGTACCTGCCGCATTTATTTTCAAGTAAGGGGTATCTACCCAGTGAATGCGCAAGCTTCCATTTCCTGTCAAGCGAATAGATTGCAGTGCTACCACACCATCTAACTTAATTTCTCCATCATTACTACCTTCTACAACAAGACTTGTACTTTTTATGTGACGAACTGTAATATTTGATTTCCCTTGCACAATCAGCGATTTTAAATTTAGTTGGTTCGTATAGAGTTTGACACAGCCACTCCCTTTGGTTATCAGGGTCAAAGGCCCTGTCAATCCATTTCCTACCAAGCAACCATTGCTAATAAAACGGATCTGGTTCAACTGAGAGGGTAAAACGTTGATCCTAACAGTTAAGCGATCGCTTTGCCGCGGCCAATAATTCCACTTCGTTGCAAGGCTCAAGCGATGATTGTGTAAAGTCCACGTGACAGCGGAAACGGAGCTAGAATCCCTCCCCAGGATCTGAAAACTAGGAGTTGAGGCTGTGACTAAGCCTGTCATAATGGTCACATTGAGAGGATTTTTGACCTCTAATTCAGAGAAGGCACCGACAGACACGTTTTTCGCTACAGGTGCAGTGCATGTCGTCTTGGCAAAGACCCCCGGAGTAACAAAACAAAAACAGGCGACAAGTGCGCAACAGATTAATCGTTTCATGGGAACATCCCCTCTATTTCGCATTATTCTATTATTTTGATGACAATAGTACCCCCCCTATCAAAACTTTTCTAGTTATATACCGCTCGTACTTGAAGTTGCGCATTCGAAACTTCAAGTACAATGGGTATAGCAGGCATTTCTATAACCGGTTCTTTTTGCTGCTCTTTTTGCTGTATTTTTCCTCAAGCCTATTGGGTTATAATCATTCATCGTATCGTGCTTATTCATTTGAGCGTTTATGAAGCATGTTATTCAACAAGAACTTAAAACGGCTTTGGCAGCTCTCAAAGAATTGTCCCCTTTACCTCAGGTTACGATTCAAGTGGATTATGCTAGAGATAAATCACATGGAAATTTCTCTAGCAATATTGCTTTAGTACTCGCTAAACTGCTGCAAGATAAACCACAACCGTTGGCAAAAAGGATAGTAGCCCAGATAAATTGTTCTAAAACTACCTCCTTGGTGGAAAAGATTGAAATAGCGGGACCAGGATTTATCAATTTTTACATCAAAAAAACAGCATGGTACCCAATTATTCGCCAAATTTTGGCACAAGCAAAACAATTTGGCACCTCAGACATGGGGAAAGGTGAACCCATTTTAGTGGAGTACGTTTCCGCTAATCCGACGGGTCCTTTGCACGTAGGTCACGGCCGAGGCGCTGCTTACGGCGATTCTTTAGTTAGATTATTGAAAACTGTAGGCTATCAAGTTTATTCGGACTATTATGTCAACGACGCAGGCCGACAAATAGATATTTTGGCAACCAGTGTTTGGCTACGCTATCTAGAGGCCTGTGGGGAAACCATTATTTTTCCAAGCAACGCTTATCGTGGCTCGTATCTTCGCGACCTCATGACACTGCTGTTGACACAGTACAGCAAACGATTTTATAAACCCGCCTCACTCGTATTTACAGATTTGCCTGCTGATGAACCTCAAGGTGGAGATAAGGAAGCCTATATTGATGCCTTAATCCTAAAGACGAAAACCCTATTGGGATCCGCTGATTATAAAATAATCCTCGATACAGCTTTACGTGGAATACTACAAGATATTAAAGAAGATCTCAGTGCCTTCCAGGTTAAATTTGACTGCTGGTTTTCGGAAAATAGTTTATTTATTTCAGGTTTTGTTGATAAAACGATCAAATTGTTACAGGCAAGTGATCATACATATGAAAATTCTGGTGCATTGTGGTTTAGATCGACGGCGTTTGGCGATGACAAAGATCGAGTCTTGCTCAGAGAAAATGGACAAGCCACCTATTTTGCAGCTGATGCAGCATACCGGCTTTTTATTTTAGAAAAGCGAGGTTTTAAAAGAATAATTAACGTCTTAGGTGCTGATCATCATGGTTATATTACAAGAATTCAGGCAGTGATTCAGGCACTAGGCTACCCAGCAGCAAGTTTGACTGCCTTGCTCGTGCAATTTGCTACCCTCTATCGAGGAAAAGAAAAAGTACAGATGTCTACGCGTAGCGGGGAGTTTATTACTTTACGCGAATTGCGTGCAGAAGTCGGTAGCGACGCTGCTCGATTTTTTTACGTATCGCGCCGTGCAGAACAGCATATAGATTTTGATTTAGCACTCGCCAAAGAACAATCTAATGTTAATCCTGTTTATTATCTACAATATGCTTACGCCAGAATTTGTAGTGTAATACGTCAGTTAACTGCTAGAGAGTTAACCTGGGAGAAGGAAATTGGTATGGAATCAGTAGAGCAATTACAGGAGGAACAGGAAATCGAACTACTTATTTTGCTGACCCGTTATCCCGAAATGCTAGAACAAGCTGCCAGTTCTTATGAACCTCATATCATAGCTCACTATTTAAGAGATTTGGCACAGGCTTTTCATACCTATTATAATCAGCACTCCTTCCTTGTAGAGGCAGATGATCTACGGAATGCTCGACTAAACTTGGTGGCGGCTACTAAGCAAGTAATAGAAAATGGTCTGAATTTATTGGGTGTAAGCACACCGGAAGTAATGTAATGATAAAAGATTACGCTAAATACACGACGTACCGTAGAGGGCGATCGCGGCAATTTCGTCTTAGAACAAGGCTAGGACTTTTGATTAGTTTGTTGATACTGGGCGTTGGGTTGTTTTTCTTAAAATTTCACAGTAGGCAGCAGACCAATAACAGTCAGCAAATAGCACAGCAAACAGCCAATAAGTTAAAACAGCAAATACTAGAAGCTCCAGCACCAAAGCCGCCAGAACCGAAATTCGATTTTTACAACATATTGCCGAAAGATTCGCTACCGTCCCCCACGCAACCGACGAATCAACTTGTACTGCCTAGCACACCACAAGCTGATACAGTGCTCACTCATGACACGACATCAGCCTCTCTGCAGTTGAAAAAACCATTAACTAGGGCAGCAGCCGGCGGTACAAGTCCTGAACAGGCTGTCATGGCAGAAACCAAGCAGCAATTGGATAGAGAAATAAATCAACTGAGTAATGATAACTACATGCTCGTGTTGGGAAATTTTCAAAAAATTTCTCAATCAGAACAATACCAGGCTCAAGCGCTCCTGAAGGGATTTCCAGTACGAAGTAGAGTCAATAGGATCCATGGAGCTGTGGTCTATCAGCTATTTATGGGCCCCTATCCAGGGTTAGCGTTGGCTTCTCAACAACAAAAACGCCTCAGTGCTGCAGGAATGGAATCGATTTTAGCAAAATTAGTGCTATAAAAATCTTTCGTTTACGGTTGGACGCGTATGGTTTTGTATAATAAGGACGTTTGTATTTTACTTTGTGCAACTGAACTTGAAAAAAGCTAGGTAAATCACCACCTTATTGATCAATAAGTATCAAATTTCAACTAATCAGAAAAATTCAGGGGGCAAAGCTGTGCAGGCTTTACATGGTACGACTATATTACTGGTCCGCCGAGATGATAAAGTCGTTGTTGGTGGAGACGGGCAAGTAACCCTAGGAAATACCATTGTGCTGAAGGGTAATGCCAAAAAAATACGTAAACTCTATAATAACCAAGTATTGGTCGGATTTGCAGGAGCTACCGCTGATGCGTTTACCTTGTTAGACTTGTTCGAGGGTAAGTTACAGAAACATCAGGGAAATTTATTGAGGGCTGCACATGAATTAGCTAAGGATTGGCGTACTGACCGTATGCTGCGCCGTTTAGAGGCGATGTTAGCCATTGCAGATAAAGAAAAATCATTTGTGTTAAGTGGTAACGGTGATGTTATTGAGCCTGAGCATCGTTCTGTTGCTATCGGTTCTGGTGGTGCTTATGCCCAATCCGCTGCATTGGCTTTGTTACAAAATACGACATTAAGTGCTCGCCATATTGTTGAAAAAAGTTTAAGTATTGCAGGGGACGTTTGTGTCTTTACTAATCATCAGCATACCATTGAAGAAATTAATTCTACGGCTGTTCAGGAATAAAAATATGGTCTTTTTTCTATTTTTACATGATTAAAACTAATTTAATTGAGCTAGTGAGTAAATCTAGCGACAAAACAAATGAAGCTTCCGAATCGGTAGACACGGACGTTAATTTCCCTGAAGAGAGTATAAGGAACACTGAAGTTGGTTCGGAAGGTGCTTCGTTAACATCTTCCGTACCTGCTGAAATGGATCTCTTGCCCAAACAGATCGTGCAAGAACTCGATCGCTACATTATCGGACAACATGATGCAAAGCGAGCTATTGCAATCGCTCTACGCGATCGCAAGCGCCGTATGATGCTCGATATAAAATTGAGAAATGAAGTAACACCAAAAAATATCCTCATGATCGGTCCCTCTGGTGTAGGTAAAACAGAAATCGCACGCCGTGCCGCTAAAATTACCGCTTGCCCTTTTATTAAAGAAGAAGCGACGAAATTTACGCAGATAGGCTACTATGGCAAAAATGTAGACTCTATTCCTAAGGACTTGCTTGATTCTAGCTTCAAGCAGTTGCGTGAAATGGAGATTCGTCGACTGGAACCGCAAGTTTTACTGGCAGCAGAAAACAAGGTTATTGATTATTTTGTTCCTTCTGTACGTGGTAACACTGGAGGAGAAGCGGATGAGCTAAAGAAAAAGGAAAAATCCATAGCCCGTGATGTTTTTCGAAAGCAACTGAGAGCAGGTCTCTTGCACGATAAAGAAATTGACATAGAACTCTCTGCTTTGCCAATGGGTGTAGAAATTATGGGTCCGCCTGGTATGGAAGAAATGACTAACCAATTGCAATACATGCTACAAAATGTCGGAACTTCCCGTACACGCACACATCGGATGAAAGTGAAGGATGCACTTGCTGCCCTACAAAAAGAAGAAGCAAGCAAATTATTGAATGAAGAAGAGCTAAAGCGTAAAGCAATAGAGTGGGTAGAACAGTACGGGATCATTTTTATCGACGAAATCGATAAAGTATGCCGTCGCAGTGAAGTAAGTGGTGCTGATATTTCATGTGAAGGTGTGCAGCGTGATCTTTTACCGCTGATCGAGGGTTGTACTATTTCCACTAAATATGGTCCGTTAAAGACTGATTTTATCCTTGTGATCGCAACAGGCGCCTTTTGTTTGACAAAGCCCTCCGATCTAATTCCTGAATTGCAAGGACGCCTACCCATTCGTGTTGAATTAAAGGCGTTAACGGCGGAAGATTTTGAACGCATCCTAATGGAGCCAGAGGTGTCGCTAGTTACTCAATACCAAGCCTTACTAAATACGGAAGGAGTAACGTTGAATTTTACTCCCACTGCTATTAAATGCATTGCTCAGATTGCCTTTGATGTCAATGAAAGAACTGAGAACATAGGTGCACGTCGCTTGTATACTGTCATGGAACGTTTGCTTGCAGAGATATCCTTTGCAGCAACTGATAATCAAGGTACGTCAATAGTGATCGATGTTGATTATGTGAATCAACATCTTGCAGACTTAGCCACTGATGAAGATCTCAGTCATTTTATTTTATAAGCAATGACCACTCCATGCCCTCTTAACATAAAACTGCTACAGAAAACAAAAGTACTAGAAGTGCAGTTTGACAACGGAGAGCGCTTCGTTTTGTCCTGTGAGTATCTACGTGTCTTCTCGCCTTCAGCGGACGTCAGTGGACACGGTCAATCAGAGAGAAAATTAGTTTCAGGCAAAAAAAACGTCAATATCATCAATATAGAAGCAGTTGGTCATTACGCGGTGCGGCTCGTATTTGACGATGGCCACAATACTGGAATATATAGCTGGGAAACACTCTATAACTTAGCTGTCCATCACACAGCTAACTGGCAGCATTATTTACAACGCCTAGTGGCAGCCAACGCAAATAGAGCTACTACCGACGACGGCTAGCTCCCCCGGTCTTTGTTCTTGTTTCAATCCCAACTGCTGTTGCAAGCAATAATTCATCTGCTGGACGTTGCGCGAACAAGCCGTTGCAAATGACTCCTGGGATATTATTGAGCAACTGCTCCAAATACACAGGGTCAGTAAAATCCCAACCCTGTGTATCCAAAATAACATTACCGTTATCAGTAACAACATTTTCACGATACACAGAGAAGCCGTTTAGTTTTACAATTTCTCTAGCGACATAGCTGCGTGCCATAGGAATTACCTCTATAGAAAGAGGACC
>JABDBU010000011.1 GCA_013288455.1 Gammaproteobacteria bacterium
TTAACTTTATTAAAAAAAGAATGCTCTTTAAAGGCTAGTATCCGACGTAAACGCTTGAAAGCCTTGATGGACTATCACTATTTAATGGCTGTACTTCATTCTAATTTATAATGCGTTTGCCCTGGGGGAATGCTTTTTTTAGAGGTGCCCTTAAGTTTTTTTTAAGGTTTTGTGAGTAGGCTTGGACGCGAATGTCTGTATGTAGGCTGGTGCCTTATTTCGGTCAATAAATTAAGAACGTAATGGGGTAGGTGCATATGGGTCGATTATAAGTCAACCAAAGGAGAATCATAAAGATGTTAATTTTGACACGGCGTATCCAAGAATCACTTTTTCTTGATGGAAAAAGGATAACAATTACAGTACTTGGTATCAAAGGCCATCAAGTAAGGCTAGGAATTAATGCACCTAAAGAAGTTTCTGTTCATCGTGAAGAAGTCTATGAACGCATCCAGCAAGAGCAACAAAAGCATGAACAACCGTCACATTTCGACAAAGATGCTGATGACGAAGACGAAGCAAATGCTTAGTGAACAGTATTCTATTTTGCAAAACTAGTGCGAGTGGTATACTCACCGGCCTTGTCGCAAAAGAGTCGGAGAGGTGGCCGAGAGGCTGAAGGCGCTCCCCTGCTAAGGGAGTATGGGGCGTATAACTCCATCGAGGGTTCGAATCCCTCTCTCTCCGCCAAGTTCGAGGCGCTTAGTCGAATTTTTTCATCAAAATATCCCCCCCTACCTCAATACTGATCGCTTTTAAAGCCAGCATGCACGCAAACGCTTGTAGTCTCTCGTACAACAATTACCGACACACCATTGTTTTAAAACAATTTTAAATGTTTTTGCACTAACCTTTTTAGCCTATAAATTGTAAAGACGGTGACTGCAAGCGAAGCGGTATGCTGAACTCGGATAATTAGCGTGCTGCTGACAGGATTTTGGTGCGAGATTTGCGAAGAATCAGTGAACCATGTAAATTACACGCCCACCTTAAGTTGATTTCATTGAGGGATGTTTATGAGTTTTTTTATAAATGATGCATTGGCTGAATCAGCAGCGACTACTTCTACAGTGTCTCAGGGAGGTGGATTGTCACAAATTCTCATTTTAGTCGGTTTTGTTGTCATTTTTTATTTATTATTATGGCGTCCACAAGCAAAACGAGCAAAAGAACATCGTCAGTTGATGGGTAATTTAGGGATTGGTGACGAAGTTGTCACAACAGGTGGAATTGTCGGAAAAATTACTGTACTCAAAGATGCTTTTATTACGGTCCAAATTGCTGAAAATGTAGAAATTAAGATACAAAAAGCTGCTGTTTCCAGCATATTACCAAAAGGAACACTGTAAGCCTGATCATTAAATTATGCTGAATAGGTATCCTCTGTGGAAAAATTGCTTACTAATTTTTTTAACTATATTAGGCTTTGTTTATGCTGTCCCCAATCTTTTTTCTGAACAACCTGTAGTACAGATCTCCCCTGTTGCTGCAGCTGGTGCCGATATGGCTGCTTTGAACACTAAAGTGCAGCAGATAATGAAGACAGAACAGCTTTATTCTATAGGTCAAACAAACGACAAGCAAACTATCATTTTACGATTCCCAAATACCGATATTCAATTTAAGGCAAAGGATATACTGTCGTCAGCATTAGGTAATGATTATACGGTTGCCGTTAATCTGCTTTCGTCTGAGCCGGAATGGATGAAAATGATAGGTGCAATCCCCATGAAGCTAGGGCTGGATCTGCGGGGAGGTGTGCATTTTTCCTTGGAAGTGGATCTACGGAGCGTTGTCGCCCAATATATGCAGGGGCTTGTTAAAAGTATCAAGGAAGATTTGCAACAAGCGAATGTGCATTACACGAAGTTAATACCTACGGAGGAGGGTAACCAGCTACGCTTCTTGTTTTGTGACAAACGTAGTCTAGATGAGGCCCAGCACTTGCTAGCTCGTCAATTTCCTGAATTTGCATTCAAGGTGGCGCAGGTAGTCGATAGCCAATCTTACCAACTTATTTTACAGCATACAGAGCAGGGGCTCATGCTGTTGCAGCAATCGGCAATCAACCAAACGATCAATACCTTACGCAACCGAATCAACGAGCTTGGTATTGCTGAGCCGATCGTTCAGCAACAAGGTAGAAATCGAATTGTAGTGGATTTACCCGGAGTGCAAGACATTGCTCGTGCACAGCAAATCTTAGGTGGAACTGCAACCATTGCATTTCGCCTGGTTGATGTGATACACAACCCATATGTAGCTGAGTCTTCGCATATCATCCCAGCTAATTTAGCATTGTATCACTATCAAGGAAGACCTGTATTATTGAGTAAACAAGTCATACTTACAGGAAATTCGATCACCGATGCTTCGACCAATTTTGATGAATCTGGCCGTTCTACAGTAAACATTCGTTTAGGTGGTGGTGGGGAAAGCTATTTTCATCGCGTTACCGGAGATAATATAGGTAAACCATTGGCTATTGTTTATATAGAAACCAAGGCAACGACAAAAATGGTGCATGGAAAAGCAATATACATTCCTCATCAAGTTGAACGAGTGATTAACATCGCAATCATTCAAACTGCATTACCGCCTAACTTTCAAGTAACGGGCTTAAGTAATGTTCAGGAATCACTAAATCTATCTTTGTTACTGCGGGCCGGTGCATTGCCAGCACCCATTTATGTAGTGGAACAACGCACCATTGGTCCGCAATTAGGGGCAGAGAATATTCGTAAAGGATCCCTCTCCATCCTCGTTGGATTTATTTTAGCCGTGGTTTTTATGGCGATCTACTATAGGGTATTTGGCTTAATTGCTGATGTTGCCTTGGCGATAAACGTCGTTTTGTTGGTTGCTCTATTGTCTTTATTGGGGATGACATTAACCTTGCCTGGAATGGCGGGCATCGTATTGACAGTGGGAATGGCTGTCGACGCTAATGTCTTAATATTCGAACGCATTCGAGAGGAGCTGCGAAATGGTGTATCAGTTCAAGCGAGTATTCATGCAGGTTATGATCGTGCGCTTGCAACCATTGTAGATGCCAATGTAACAACCTTGATTGCGGCCCTCGTTTTATTCGGAATTGGTACGGGTGCCATCAAGGGTTTTGCCATTACTCTGACATTGGGCTTGCTAACTTCCATGTTAACGGGGGTCATGTTAACCCGAGCCATGGTGAACGCTTGGTACGGTGGACGAACACTTAAACACTTACCTATTGGCATGTAGTGCTAAAGAATCGTTGCTATTATGGAATTTTTTAAAAAACAAACGCACATCGATTTTTTAGGGCTGAAACGCTGGGCTATGTCTTTGTCTCTGCTACTATTGTTAATTTCTGCGATTTCTCTACTGACAAATGGCTTACGCTGGGGATTGGATTTTACGGGTGGTAGCCAGTTACAAATCTCGTTTAATCATTCGGTTGCATTATCTCAATTACGTCAGCAATTACAACAAGCTGGATTGAAGGATATACTGGTACAAAGTTATGGGACCTCGCGTGATTTGCTGATCAGTTTTGCTGTACAGCAAATTGGTCAACGTGATTTAGATGCGAAAATTCTTAAAGCATTACCAGGGGCGCAGCTAAAACAAGTAGAATATATAGGTCCGCAGGTAGGGCACGAGTTAACAACGCAAGGGGCTTTGGCGGTGTTCATTGCGTTGTTAGGTATTATGATTTACGTGGCCCTGCGTTTTGAATATCGATTTGCAATAGGCGCAGCGGTAGCTTTGATTCATGATCCTATTTTAATTCTAGGTATTTTTTCTTTATTTCACATTGAATTTAATCTTACGGCGCTGGCAGCTATATTGGCTGTAATCGGTTATTCGCTGAATGATACTATTGTTATTTTTGATAGAATTCGTGAAAATTTCCGCAAGTTACGTAAAAAATCTGCTGCAGAAGTAGTTAACCTTTCCATTAATCAAACGCTATCAAGGACAATCATGACATCGGCAACTACGTTGTTCGTAGTACTTTCTCTTTATATTTTTGGTGGAGAAATGATCCACAGTTTTGCACTGGCTTTAGTGATAGGAATCATTATAGGCACCTATTCGTCTATCTACGTAGCAGGCGCATTGGCCGTTGCTCTGGGGCTCGATAGGAGTAATTTTTTAAAAGCAGCAAAGGAAGTAGACCCTAGGCCTTAGAAAATGCTTGCCACTGGATGGCTTTGTAGCATGAAACTACGATGAATCTATCTCTTCGATTGAACTGTTCTTAACAAAATAGGACAAAGCTTAGGACTGGCAGCGATAATGTGGCCTGTTTCAAAGTATCTTTCTCCACCCTGCAGATCACAGTTTATTCCGCCGGCTTCCTGTACAAGTAAAGCTCCAGCAGCGATATCCCAAGCTTCAAGATGCAGCTCCAGTGCAGCATCCAAACGACCGGCTGCGACATATGCAAGATCCAGAACAGCTGAGCCCGTACGCCGAACGCCGCTGGCCTGTGCCATCATGGTCCGCAACGCTTCCTTATCGAGAGGAGGGACCCACGTATTGAGTAATTCACGGGAAGGAATAGAGATGCTCAACAGTGATTCCTCGATACTGAAGCGATTACTAACTCGTAAACGTCGCGGAAACCGTTGGCTGGCATTTAAATAAGCACCGCAACCACGTTCTGCAGAAAAGACTTCTTGACGAAGAGGATCGTATATCAGGGCATACTCGATGCGGTTCTTTGCTTGATTTTTTACAGCGATTGATACTGCAAAATGTGGAAAATCATGAATAAAATTACAGGTCCCGTCCAATGGATCGATGATCCAGGTGTAACCGTTGCCTTCTATTAGTCCGCTTTCTTCAGCAAGAATACCATGCTGCGGATAAGCGTCTCTGATGGTATCGATGATCACATTTTCTGCATGTACATCGATCTCTGTTACTACACCGCGATTTTCATTTTTTTGGCGTTTACGAACCCGATCTAGGCGTTCTAGACCATCTAGAATGATCTTTCCCGCTTGCCGCGCTGCACGGTTTGCAATGGTTAAAAAAGGATGCATATTGTTGACGATAACTATAATAAGGGTATAGGAATGAAAATTTCATCCTGTCATTGCAGGAGGAGCATGATACCATAGGTCAGTTTTAATCAATAATTTGAGAAATGCTGTTTGCTGAATTGCTCGCCAAGGTTCGTATCGTCCTAGTGAATCCAAGCGATCCCGGTAATATCGGTGCTAGCGCCCGTGCTATGAAGACAATGGGTCTTAAACACCTCTATTTAGTGACCACAAAAGCATTTCCTTGTCGTCGTGCTTCGGTAAGAGCAAGTAATGCTTTAGATGTTTTGGCAGAGGCAGTTGTTGTGAATAGTTTGGAGGAAGCACTGTGGGATTGTACATTAGTCTTTGGTACCAGTACACGTATACGTGAGCTCAACTGGGTTTCCCTAACGCCGCGCGCTGCAGCAGCAAAGATAACTGAGGTGCTACCACAGAAGGTGGCTATTGTGTTCGGACGTGAACGGTGTGGATTAACGAACCAAGAACTACAGCGCTGTCATTTTCAAATTCATATCCCAGCTAACAAAAACTACAATTCACTCAATCTTGGAGCAGCCGTTCAAATCGTTTGTTATGAGCTACGTATGGCTTTTTTAGAGCAAAAAGAAACAGATAAAAAAACAGCTCTTGTAAAACAACGAAAGTTGGCCAGTGTGGAACAGCTGGAACATTTTTATAAACATTTACAAAGCACATTAATGCACGTTGCATTTTTACAAAATTCTCGTAGTTTACAGATTATGGATCGTTTACGTCGTTTATTTAGTAGAATCGAATTGGATGAAAAAGAATTGAAGATTTTGCGCGGAATTTTAAGCGCAATTCAGAAAAAAATTCCAAATTAGCTGAATGGTGCCCTTAGAAATTTTGCCTCAAGACGAGACGTGATGGCAGTGATCAGTGAAGTTTACACGAGATAAATGAGCCATGCTTCTGGCATCATAACGATGAATTGAAATAAAAAGTCAATTTATAAAAATTCCATGAAAACAAGAGTATGTAATGTATGTTTAAGAAATTTACAACACGACTTGTTAAATATAGCAAAAATACCTGTGCAAGAGTGATGGAAATTGTAACACCGCACGGAAATATCACTACTCCGAGTTTTATGCCGGTTGGAACAAGGGCTTTTGTTAATCACATGACACCGGATGACCTCATTCGTGCAGGTTCACAAATTATTTTAGGTGGCAATACGTATCACATGTTAATTAATCCTGGCATGGAAGTGATCAGATCGGCGGGTGGAATGCATCGTTTAATGAGCTGGACTGGACCTATGCTAAGCGATAGCGGAGGTTTTCAACTATTTAGTTTATCTAAAAATGCGAAAATTTGTAAAATCACTGAGGATGGAGCGTATTTTAAGAATTTAGTAACTGGAGAATACATTCATCTAACGCCTAAAAGCGCTATAGAAGCCCAAAAGATTATCGGCGCCGATATTATTATGGCATTTGATGAGTGTACTGCAGAGCGAGGGGGAAGGGAGGAAGCTTCATTCGCGATGGAACGCACACATCGCTGGTTATTGGAATCGCAAGAAATACACCAAAGATCGCCTGATTCTTGTTATGGTTATAGCCAGGCCTTATTTGGCATTATCCAAGGTGGTAATTTTCAAGATCTGCGGGAAAAAAGTACTCAATTTATAGTAGAGGCGAATGTAGATGGAATTGCCATTGGCGGGGAGATCATTGGTTTTAATATGGAGAAGACCTGTGAAGTAATCGATTGGGTGCGACCCTTGCTTCCGACTCATAAAGTACGATACACCATGGGCGTGGGTCTCAATCCTCAAGATCTGATTAACGTAGTTGAAAAAGGTATCGATTTATTTGATTGTGTTGCCCCGACTCGAAATGCACGACACGGTGCACTATATCATGGAAAAGTTGGCAAAACTGTAAATAAACTTCAGTTTTTCAGTGAGGAAAAAAATGGCCGGCTTTTAATAAAAAAATCAATTTATGCAAGAGACAACAGACCTATTTTGCAAGGATGTTTATGTTATACTTGCCAGCATTTCAGCCGTGCTTACCTGCATTTTTTATTCAAACAAGGGTCATCTCTCTATAATCAGCTTGGATGTATTCACAATGTTTATACCATGCACCAGGTTTGCCAAGAAATACGTGCTTCAATTCTTGACGAATAGATAAAAATAGTTGAAATAGTTGTGTAAAAAAGAAAGGGGTGGCACAACTCTGTTTTTTTTTGAAGTAGATGATGAATGATTAATGAATAAATGAATTTTTATCAAAAAAATTGATAATAAAATTCGCAATTTCATGTTACATTCGCTATTATTGACACCCTTATTTTTGGCTTACTTTATTTATTATTGAGAATAACATGGATAATTACTCAACTTTTACCTCAGAATCGGTATCGGAAGGTCACCCTGATAAAGTGGCAGATCAGATTTCTGATGCAATCCTGGATGCGATTCTGACCCAAGATAAACATGCGCGCGTTGCTTGCGAAACCTTAGTAAAAACAGGGGTGGTGCTAGTTGCGGGTGAAATAACAACCACGGCCTGGGTTGATGTAGAGCAGATCGTCAGAGAGACCGTTAAAGAGATTGGATATAACAGTTCTTCCATGGGATTTGACTGGGAATCTTGTGCAGTAATGTCGGCAATAGGGAAGCAATCGCCCGATATTGCTCAAGGCGTTGAAAAGTTTAATAAAGCCGATCAAGGCGCTGGTGATCAAGGTCTAATGTTTGGATATGCTAGCAATGAAACGGCGGTATGTATGCCGGCACCTATCACTTACGCGCATCTGCTGATGAGGAGGCAGGCAGAATTGCGAAAAAATGAATTTTTACCTTGGCTGCGCCCCGATGCAAAGAGCCAGGTAACACTGCGATATGAGGCAGGCAAGCCAGTTGCCGTAGAAGCTATTGTGATATCGACACAACACGATCCCAATATTTCTTACGAAAAACTGAAAGCAGCGCTGATTAAGGAGCTGATTCAGCCCGTATTTCCAGCGGAATGGCTAACCGAAGCTACGAAATATTTTATTAATCCAACGGGTCGTTTTGTCATTGGTGGGCCACTGGGAGATACGGGATTGACTGGACGTAAAATCATCGTTGATACTTACGGCGGTATGGCTAGACATGGTGGTGGCTGTTTTTCTGGTAAAGATCCCAGCAAAGTCGATCGTTCTGCAGCTTATGCGGCACGATATGTTGCGAAAAATATCGTGTCTGCAGGTTTGGCTGATCGTTGTGAAATACAAATCTCCTATGCTATTGGCATAGCGGAACCAACCTCAATTACGATTAATACATTTGGTACTGGAAAATTGTCTGACAAGGCTATTGCTGAGCTTATTCGCCAGCATTTTGATCTCAGACCGCAGGGTATTATTGAGATGCTCGATTTATTAAGGCCTATTTATAAATCAACAGCAACATATGGCCATTTTGGTCGTGAAGATAGAGATTTTCCTTGGGAAAAAACCGATAAAAAGGAATTATTGTGTTCAGTATTAAAAGAGGCGGTGCGTACATGATAATAGAAGCAACTAAGAATAGGATGGTTGAGTATAAAATCGCTGATTTAAATCTAGCAGAATGGGGTAGAAAAGAAATTGCTATTGCTGAAACAGAGATGCCAGGATTGATGGCATTGCGCAAGCAATACCATCAAGAAAAACCGCTAACAGGTGCTCGTATTGCAGGTTGTTTACACATGACGATTCAAACCGCCGTTTTGATTGAAACCTTGCTTGAATTAGGTGCCGAGGTGCGTTGGTCTTCCTGCAATATTTTTTCCACGCAAGATCATGCAGCGGCTGCAATAGTGAAAAGAGGAGTTCCAGTGTTCGCCTGGAAGGGAGAAACCGAAAGGGAATTTTGGTGGTGTATTGAACAAACCTTAGTTGGACCCGACGGTTGGAAGCCTAATTTACTGTTGGACGATGGTGGAGATCTCACCCTGTTGATGCACGGTGAGAAATATCAAGAGCAATTAGAGATAATTAAAGGAGTTTCGGAGGAAACAACCACGGGAGTACACAGACTTTATCAAATGCAAAAAAATCGGTCGCTTTTAATTCCTGCAATCAACGTCAATGACTCAGTCACGAAGTCTAAATTTGATAATCTTTATGGATGTCGCGAGTCGTTAATTGATGCGCTTAAGCGCGGAACAGACGTCATGATTGCTGGAAAGATCGCCGTCGTCTGCGGTTACGGTGATGTAGGGAAGGGTTGTGCACAGAGTTTGCGATCATATGGTGCAAGCGTCTGGGTTACCGAAATTGATCCTATCTGTGCTTTACAAGCGGCGATGGAGGGTTATCGTGTCATAACGATGGAGGAAGCGGCAAGTCAAGGCGATATTTTTATTACAGCGACAGGCAATAAAAAGGTTATTACACTTTCACATATGCTGCAAATGAAAGATCTTGCTATCGTTTGCAACATTGGGCACTTTGATTCTGAGATCGATGTCGCAGGATTACGGAAGTATCAATGGATTAATGTGAAAGCTCAGGTAGATCAGGTGATTTTTTCAAATAAGAAGCGCTTGCTCCTTCTGGCTGAGGGACGCCTAGTTAATTTGGGCTGTGCAACGGGGCATTCCAGTTTTGTAATGTCTAATTCATTTACTAACCAGGTTTTAGCACAAATAGAATTATGGAAATTTTCTGATCGTTATGAAAGAGGAAAGGTTTATCATTTGCCAAAAGCACTTGACGAACAGGTAGCGCGTTTGCATTTAGATAAAATAGGTGCAAAGCTGACGACACTAACTGCTGAGCAGGCAGCATATATCGATGTAAATATTGCAGGTCCTTATAAATCCGACTTTTACCGCTATTAGTTATTGTGATGCTCGATCTAAAAAATCCAAGCTTATTCTGTAAGGGTGTTCGGTAATGTGATATTTAACTCCAATGTAGAGTAATTTCCCGCACGCTCCAATTCAACTTTAACTTGGTCTTGATCGACGGCGACGTACTTAGCAATGACTTCGATCAATTCACGCTGTAAATTCAGTAGAAAATCGGTATCATGCCCTGCGTTACGCTTATGTAAAACGATCACCTGCAACCGTTCCTTTGCAATGGAAGCGGTGTTTTTTTGCCGGCCTCGAAAATAATTTAGTAAGCTCATGTCGCTACTTCCGCACGACCAAAAAGACGGCGCAACAAACCTTTCTTTTCTGGTTTAACAAATTTGAATGGCACTTCTTCACCAAGTAAACGGGAAACAGCATCTACGTAAGCTAGATGTGCATCGCTTTCTCCATTTAATGTGACGGGCACTCCTGAATTCGATGCACGCAAAACCGCTTGCGACTCCGGAATAACGCTTAACAGAGGAATGGAAAGTACATCCAGCACATCATCTATACTCAGCATATCGCCTTTTTCCACACGCGCCAATGAATAACGTGTCAGCAATAAATGCTGCTTCATGGGCGAAAGACCTAACTCAGCACGCCTTGACTTACTATCGAGAATACCTAACATTCTATCAGAATCACGAACCGATGAAATTTCTGGGTTGCTCACAACGATCGCTCTATCGGCAAAGTACATCGCTAAGGTAGCTCCACGCTCTATACCCGCAGGCGAATCACATAGAACATAATCAAAATCTCCCTTGAGCTCTTCCAAAACCTTTTCTACACCTTCTTTAGTCAGCGCATCTTTGTCACGTGTCTGCGAAGCTGGTAATACGTAAAGGCTGTCAAGCCGCTTATCCTTAATCAAAGCTTGCTTAATATTCGCTTCACCGCGAATAACATTGACAAAATCAAAAACCACTCGTCGCTCACATCCCATGATCAAATCAAGATTACGTAGGCCAATATCAAAATCGATAACGACCGTCCTAAAACCACGAGATGCCAAACCAGCTGCAATAGCAGCACTGCTGGTAGTTTTTCCAACACCGCCTTTTCCTGATGTTATAACGATAATTTCAGCCAATGAAGTTGCTCCTAATTCGACAACACATGAAAAAACGATAGACAACCACTATTTTCTACACTAGGATCTTTAATGGGATTTTTCAAATTTCCCGGTGAATGTTCACTCAGTGTACTTTAGCAGGCTGTCGAAATGCACCCAAGGGGATCAATGCTACCGGATCCCCACAGAAAGTGGAAGCTGTTATCTCTTAAAAAAGCACGAAGCCATTTTTTTTTCACAGGCAAACTGCCGTAATTCTTAGGGATGCCAGTTAAAAAAAGTACTTGAAGTTGCGAATTCGAAACTTCAAGTACAATGGGTATATGTCAAACACAGCGCAATTACAACCTGCTTATATCTTACACATTCGTCCTTACCGAGATACCAGTGTATTGATTGATGCGTTTACCCCATTACAAGGTCGTATCACGCTTATTGCAAAAGCAGCGCGTGGAATTCGTAGTAAGCACTCACGTTTTCGGGGTTTATTACAAGCTTTTGTTCCTTTACTGATTTCATGGCGCGGAAAAACAGACCTCTTAAATCTAGTAAGCGCGGAGCCGAGGGACTTTTTTTCAATCCAGTTAACCGGCAATATCTTGCTCTGTGGGCTTTATCTAAACGAGCTACTTATGCGTCTTCTTTACCGTTACGACCCACACCCAACACTTTTTTACGCTTATCAGATCGCATTGACAATGCTACCTAAAAACCCCAGTCCAGCGTTACGCTTATTTGAGAAGCGACTTTTAGCAGAGCTTGGTTACGCTTTACACCTCGATCGTGATAGTCAAACACAGCAACCTATTTTGCCTGATCAATACTATCAATTTACTCCTAGTAAAGGATTAATTGCTTGTTTAACGACTACAACAATCTCCCAGGTATCTGTTTTTTCTGGTGCATCATTACTGGCGATTCACCGCGAACAGTGGACTGAAAAACCCCAGTTGTTAGATGCAAAACGCCTATTTCGCCTTGCTTTACAGTATGTGCTTGATGGAAAACGCCTTCGAAGTCGCGAGTTATTTTTTCTACTTCCCCGCAATATTAACAATGCCATGCCGCTCACTTAAAAATGCATCAATGAAATTAAAAATTGTCACAACGCAGAAAGCATTATTATTGCACACATCAAATCCGCTGATCGCGTGTTGACTAAAAACGATATAGCTATTATATTTTACCGCTATGTCCTTTCATGGCTAGCTCGCGACCTCGTTCGGAGTAGTTGCCTTATGCGGTTGTTCGTCTGTTTTATATTATTCACATTTGGCCTATCGTTACTGATCGGCTGTACGTCTACTTTATCTCCTGATGTGTATTCAACAGAGAACGCCGGACAGGTGCAACGCGTCATCAAAGGAGTAGTAGTCGGCCGCCGTTTTGTTACCGTCTCGGATACTAGCACAGATATTGGTGTTGGCTCTGTTGCAGGAGGCGCGTTGGGTGCGATTGCAGGTTCAGAAATTGGTCAAGGACGTGGAAGTTTGGCTGCAGGAATCGGTGGTGCTTTGCTCGGAGGTATAGTGGGTAACCAAGCACAGAAGCGACTTACTAGCCAAACTGGAATTGAATATGTTGTTAAACTCCACACGAAGTCCCTGATTTCCATTGTTCAAGGACCTGTCCCTGCTTTCAGCCGTGGCCAACACGTTCTGGTACAATATGGCGTAGGTGGTCGTTCACGCGTTATTGATGATCCTGACTATGCTGGCTGATTGGATGTGCATCAAACATTGACGGTTGCTGATCGGGAAGCGTTGTGACAGACGCAATAAGTAATTAATAAAATTAAAATCCAGACATTTTTTTTCGAGAAATTTACATGTCTGTCAGTAAGCTCAATCATCGAAATCTTTTTATTGTTTTGTTGCTAGGATTTTCTTCTGGACTACCGCTGGCTTTAACTGGAAGCACTTTGCAAGCTTGGTTTGCTGTTGATGGTATCAGTTTGCTGGCTATCGGTAGTTTAGGGTTAATTGGACAACCCTATATTTATAAATTTTTGTGGGCCCCCTTACTGGATCGTTGTGTACCTCCACTGTTAGGACGACGCCGTGGCTGGTTGATGATCACGCAACTAGCATTGTTATTCAGCATCGCTGGGATGACAGTGACTAATCCCAATACTAATCCTTCCCTTTTAGTGATCATTGCTTTCCTCGTTGCTTTCTTTTCAGCATCCCAGGACACTGCTGTTGATGCCTATCGAACTGATATTTTACAATCCCATGAACGCGGACTTGGTTCTACCTTGACGAGCTGGGGATATAGGACGGCTATGTTAGTTTCAGGCGCACTCGCACTACTATCAGCTGAATATATAGGTTGGCACAATACCTATCTGCTGATGGCAGGCTTAATGAGTATCGGACTTATAGCAACCTGGTTTGCTAAAGAACCACAAGTGGAATCTCAAGCGCCTAATACGCTGCGCGCAGCGATTATCGATCCTTTCAAAGAATTTCTTAATCGAAAATCTGCATGGCTACTTCTACTGTTTATTCTCCTGTACAAACTAGGTGATGCGCTCAGCGTTTCTTTGACAACACCTTTTTTGATCCGTGGGTTAGGTTTTTCTTTAAGCACTGTGGCTTTCGTCAACAAAGGTGTCGGTTTTATCGCAACAATGCTGGGGCTGTTAGCTGGCGGCGCTTTAATGACTCGTCTCAATTTATTTCGAGGCCTACTGTACTTTGGTATTTTGCAAACTGGCGCTATTCTAGCATTGCTACAATTAGCTTTGGCTGGCCATCGTTACGATCTGCTGGTATTTACTGTTTTTGTGGACAATTTTTGCAATGCAATGGGTAGTATCGCCTTTCTCGCTTTCATCATGAGTTTATGTAATCATCGTTATACAGCGACTCAGTTTGCGTTATTTTCAGCACTGGCTAGTGTCGGTCGTGTTTTTGTTGGTCCCGTTGCTGGCCTTATCGTCACGTACTTTAGTTGGCCAACATTCTTCGTTCTATCGTTGGCTGCTTGCTTACCTGGTTTGGGTCTATTGTGTTACTTACGCAGCAGCTTTAATCACATCACTACGTCGCACTAACCAGCGCTCATCGAGTGCTCCCTCATGTCTCTCCTTCTTCCACGCCGCGGTTTCATTGGGTTATGCCAGCCTTTGAGGGGGCGAGGGCTGTTGGCCGCTGCAAAAAAGGGGCGCACCCCTATCTTTATACCTCAAGGATGGCTCAGTTTTACTATGGAATGACTTGAATTTTCGTTGCTTGCTCCCCATATATGGGAGGATTGGTAGTTAGTCTTGACACTCTTTACCAAGCATCATTATGATTGGCTTCCTGAATAGGGAGCTGATCGTTTGTATCTCATTACGATAGCAAATCTAAGGAGAATTCTGCATGAGTGTTGCAACATTAGAAAAATCTTTACTTTCAACGGTACGCCTGTTACAGGACCGTGTGCTTGTAGAGCGTAGCCTTGAAGAAGAAAAATCAAAAGGTGGTATCGTTTTTCCTGATACAGCGAAGGAAAAACCTGCAAAAGGCACCGTTATAGCGGTTGGCGCTGGAAAACGCATTGAATCGGGCGAAATTCATCCCATGTCAGTTAAGGTAGGTGATGAAGTGCTGTTTGGTAAATATGCTGGTACCGAGGTGAAACTTGATAGCAAGGATTATATTGTCATGCGTGAAGAAGACATCATGGCAATAATTGGATAAACGATAATTAATTTTAACTTTTAACCGTACTTTATCGAGAGGAATCAATAATATGTCCGTAAAGATTTTACAATTCGGGTCAACTGCCCGTGCTTTCATGATGAAAGGTGTAGATACGTTGGCTGAAGCAGTTGGGGTAACCATGGGCCCTAGAGGCAGACATGTAGCCCTTACCAAAGCCTTTGGCGCCCCTGTTATTACTAAGGACGGTGTATCTGTTGCCAAAGAGATCGAGCTGCGAGAACCATTTGCAAACATGGCCGTACAGATGGGTAAAGAGTCTGCGACCAAGACCTCCACCGATGCTGGTGATGGTACCTCCACTTCCATCATAATGATGCGATCTCTCTACAGGGATGCTATAAAGGCCATTGCTGCTGGTATGAATCCTATGGGGATCAAACGAGGTTTTGATATTGGCGTCGGCAAGGTAGTAGAGGGACTCCAAGCTATTTCCATCCCTTGTCAAAACAAGATCTCCATTACCCAAGTTGGTGCTGTTTCAGCAAATAACGATATCGAGATCGGTACTATCATTGCCAATGCAATGGAAAGAGTAGGTAAAACAGGTGTTGTCACGATAGAAGATGGCACGGGTAGAAATGATGAGCTTGATACGGTCGAAGGTATGCAGTTTGATCGCGGTTATTTATCGCCATACTTTGTCAACAACCAACAAAACATGAGCTGTGAGTTGGAGAATCCTTATATCTTGTTGTCGGATAGGAAAATTTCCAATGTACGTGAAATGCTGATTATCCTCGAAGCCGTTGCTAAAGCAAATCGTCCTTTAATGATTATTGCAGAGGATGTTGATGGTGAAGCGCTACCAACACTTGTGGTCAACAACATGCGTGGAGTATTGAAAGTTGTCGCCGTTAAAGCGCCTGGGTTTGGAGACCGTCGTGACGACTTACTGCAAGATATTGCTATTGTAACCAAAGCAAATGTTATTGCAGAGAAAGTGGGATTGAGTCTTGAAAAAGCTACTTTAGATGATCTAGGTTCTGCAAAGCGCGTTATCATCACGAAGGATACGACAACAATCATTGGTGGTCAGGGTGAAAAAGATAGGATTTCAGGCCGCATCGCTGAGATCAACAAGCAAATCGAAATGACTACCTCCGATTATGACCGCGAAAAGCTTCAAGAGCGCCTTGCGAAATTATCAGGCGGTGTCGCCGTCATTAAAGTCGGTGCAACGACTGAAACAGAAATGAAGGAAAAGAAGGCTCGTGTAGAGGATGCTCTACATGCCACGCGTGCAGCCGTTGAAGAAGGCGTTGTTCCTGGCGGTGGCGTTGCATTGATTCGTATGCTCAAGGTTCTAGAAAACTTAGAAGGTGCAGATGCCGATCAAACAATGGGTATCAATATCATCCGTAAAGTGTTGGCGGAACCACTGAAACAAATCGTGAGCAACGCAGGTTTTGAGCCTGCTGCTATTGTCGAAAAGGTTAAAGCTGGAACGGGTAATTATGGCTACAACGCAGCTACCGGTGAATATGGTGACATGATGCAAATGGGTATCTTGGATCCAACTAAGGTAACTCGTACTGCATTACAGAACGCAGCCTCTATTGCCGGTCTTATGATCACAACCGAATGCATGATTGCTGAACTTCCTAAAAAAGAAGAACAAGGTGGTGGCATGGGCGGTATGGGTGGTATGGGCGGTATGGGCGGTATGGGCGGTATGGGCGGTATGGATGATGGTATGATGTAAAGCTCTCTGTAGTGGTCGTTGCCCACAGAATACACAAAAGCCCCGCGTAAAGTGGGGCTTTTTTTTGATATAAGGATATGTTGATGGGATACACTGGATGCGCTTGCTAAGAACTTCTTATCTTTTTAGACTGAGCGGAAAGGAAAGTGAGTGCAATTTTAGCTAACTGGCGCATAGTGATGTTGTATCACATCCATAAGCTTCTCAGCTGCTTTCTGTGGATCAATAGCCTGGTTGATCGCTGAGATCACAGCTACACCGTCAACGTTACAGCGTAAAACCTGAGGTAATTGTTCTAAGCTAATTCCACCAATAGCAATTAGCGGATCTTTTACCCACTCTCGAACTTGCCGTAGTTTATCGATCCCCTGGGCCGAAGCAGTCATTTGTTTACTCGTTGTTGGGAAAATAGGTCCATAAGCAATGTAGGAAGGTTTTAATGCGCAGGCTCGCACTAGCTCAGCATCAGAATAAGCACTGATACCTAGCTTTAAGCCTAGTTGATGTAATTTATGTATTGGTGCATTCTTGAGATCTGCTTGACCTAAGTGAACCCCATACGCCCCATAGCGAATTGCTAGCTCCCAATAATCGTTAATAAACAACTTTGTAGCAAAACGACTCGCCAACTGAATGCTTTGCTGGATCTGCTTTTCTAAGTCAGGACCTTGCGTGTTTTTTATGCGAAGTTGAATTAATTTTATCTCTAATGGTAATAATTGAGCTAATTGTACAGAATCATTCACAATGGGGTACAGCCCCAATGGATGACATCCAATCCTGGGAAATGCTAAGGTCTCTAGCATGTTCACTGTTCCTCGAAGGAGCACGTTAATACCTCACTTTGAAAAAAGATTGTGCTATATTGTGCAAGCGTATGTAAGTGCCTTCAACAGCAAAAGAATATAGAATGAGGTACAAGGTAACATGAAAAAATGTACGGTTCATTTAATTATCTTTTCAGCTATTTTTATGACTTCATTTATAACAAAAGCTGCAGCGCTACCACCTTACCTAGCTTATTATGTTGGCCCCATCACAAGCAAGAGCAGTATCGATGCTTACAAATCATGGGCATGGGGGTGTTCTTATGTTTATCGTTCAGCGTCACCATTTGGCTGGTCTTTCAACTATGCTAACGAAGGACACTTGCCGATGCATTTCCGCGATGGTGTCAGTCTACAAGCCGTCTTACACGCTGAGCCATTTTTTCCAAATTGGTCATTTGCAGCCGCAGCAGGCCCTTATGCCTATTTTGACACAGTTTTTTTTCCAGGAACTAAAACCTACTACAATCGCCACGGCCTTGGGTTGAAATTAGATTTAATGACGACCTATGACTACTCTCCAGTGGTATTGTTTCTTGGTATTAGCCATGTGCAAGCCTTGGATAGTTTTCATACGACGGCGCTGATCTCAGGGGTTGGTTATTCTCTCGATCTTAATCAACCGACACCACGTCCATTAGATGAAAAAAGCAACGAGCTAACTATTAATAGCGGCAAATCACTCGTCGACGCAGGTTTTGGTGAAACGCAACACGCTGTGCCAACTAATATTGATTATAGACATCACTTTCCTCGTATTGTGGACTGGAGTGTCAGTTTATTGCATGAAGGAGCTACTACATTAAGCAATCGTGACGGGTTAGCTGTAGAAATTTGGGCAAGAAAAAATTTTTTTTCAGATCGACTCAGTCTCTCTATGGGTGTCGGCCCTTACATTGCACGAGAACGAGTACCAACAGGTAATCAACGTACTGTAAGCAACGGGCTAATCTCTGCTTCCGCAAGTTACTTATTGTACAAACCATGGCTAACAAGTAGAATAACCTGGCACCGTGTCTTCACGACTTATAATCGAGATAGTGATCTTTTTCTCTTAGGGCTTGGGATTAATTTTTAATCGAATTTAATTCTCGCCATGAGCTACGTCCTTCCTTGACTAGGATTTTTTCTTTTCCTTGACATTTTTCATTTAATTTTTTTGCATATGTCGTTTGCAAGACGACGGCTCGTCCCTGAGGTTGATTCGCCCGCGCTGTTACATGGTAGTAATACGCTATGTGATGATCAATACAAAACGCTAAGCTAAAACGACGTATATCATAAATTACTTGATATCCAGCGTAATTGAGTGCACCGTGAAGTCTGTCGTGTATCGATGCGCTAGCCAATCGCTCTTCCGCTATTTTTAAGCCCGCTTCGGCGGCTTGAAATTGTTGAGAAGCCAGGGAATAATTTTGACTCATTCGTAACGCTAAATGGGTGCTATCTAGCAGAGCAAGCACTATTAAACCAACCAACAGAAGAAACAACAACACAGTAACTAATATAAATCCATCTTGCTTAGCTGCTTGCCACGTGCTCACTCTCGTTCCCGCAACGCTATGATGTACTTCCATTCACGCGACAATGATGTCTCACGCGACAATGATGTCCTGTCATTTAGCAATAGATTAATTTCAAGACTACGCACCTCCAGTCCACGCTTTACCTGGTCTGGCAGCACATAGATTAAGCTGCCGTTTGTCCCGCTCTTGATACCGAGGCGAACTGACATTTTTTCTATGCCCTCAACTAATTCAATAGGGTTGTGTATGGAAGTATTTAAATTGCGACGATATAGTGCATAGACAGGCCTCCATGCCTCTGTTCGACGTCCTGTATCTCCAACATAGTAGATGATTTTATCAAAAAAACCGACTTCACTATCTGCTTGATAGGAGTGCCTTAAATCGATATGACTCCATTGAAAAGCTTCTGCATGTCGGCAATCACTGATCAATAATTTATCATTTTGGTGAAACAACGATCGTGATACTAAAGCAATATGTTTACCTTTAGCAAATTGCACAGAAATAGTATTAGGGTTTAACGCCTGAATAAGCACTACATCGCTATGAAGTTTAGCGCGTGGTAATGAGGGTAAAGCAACTTGCTCTGTAGTACCATGACCTTCATGCCAAACCACTATCCGGGTATCCGGAGTGAGCCGGCTGTTCAGCGGAACAAAATCAACTAAACGCACACAACCGATAAAACCTGCCATGCGAATATCATGACTCAGCCAGCTAAAGGCAATCCTGGCATTGGTTTGCATCGCATGCAATTGCTGTATCAGGTAATATGTTTTTTTACACTGAATAAAAACTTCTACCATCCCGCCACTGAGAAACAACGCCAATGCCAGCGCGATAAGTAATTCTAAAAAAGTATACCCTTTTTCCTGCCCCGTCATGGTCGAAACAATAAACGAAAGAACCGTGTTTGCTTAGGTCGTTGCCAAAAAGAAATCCAACGAATTTCACTTTGATAATCATGACCTTGACGAGTTAATTGCTCCTCGCCCTCTGGAAAATTTTTTTTTATCTCTGCTTGCCAAAAATTTAATTGATCTTGAATACAGGGGGATTCATTACTACAGCTTTTCAAACGCTCTGTTAACTCACTTATCTTTAGGTCGGCTAAATTGACAAAATAGGCCTGCTCACTCATGCGCAAGGACAGCAGCTGCGCTTGTACAAAACCCAATAGACCAAGGCTCAAAATCAAAGAACCCAGCATGACCTCTATCAAGCTAAATCCCTTTTCTGCTCTGCCACGTATCCATTGCCAGTTCATATTTTTTATTTATAATAACGCCCTTCTCAACTTATCATGGCTTCAATAATAACTCAAACTGAAGAGGCGAATTACCGTTTTGTTTATTAATGAACACAGCTATTGTATGCGCCAAAACCTTTCGTGCAATACGATTAGTTAGATACCAAAGCTTACGTATATCCGGTAGAAATGCTGGGCAGTATACTAGGTTATCACCTGAAAATTAAAGGCCGTTGCACTTATTACTTGAATGCGCGGGTTTAGCTGCTAAGCCCTTCTGCAACTAATGCAGCCTCTACGGCTGGACGCTTTGCAACTCGGTCAAAGTAACTCGCTAAGTATTGCTTCTGTCTAATATCAAACTGCATAGCGAATCCCCAACGTAAAATTGTGAAAAAATAAGCATCGGCTACACTAAATTTATTTCCTTGAAGGTACTGGCTATCTTTCAAAACTGAATCTAGAAAATTAAATTGTTTTTCCACATACCCACGTACAATCGGCTTATACTCGTCTGGCGTTGTCGGTTTGAACAATGGACCGAAGCTTTTATGTAACTCAGTGGAGAGGTAGCTAAGCCACTCAAGGGTACGATAGCGTAAGAAACTAGTAACAGGCGGGATCAAGCCGCTGTTCGGCACCTGATCCGCCAGATATTGTACTATTACAACCCCTTCAGTTAGTAAGTTTCCATCATTTAATAATAGCGCAGGTACCTTCCCTTTCGGGTTGATTATAAGATAATCCTCGCCGGATTCTGTCTTTTTTTGCACTAAATCTACCTTTTCTAAGGTAAACTTTAGACCTGTTTCACACAATACGATGTGGGGAGACAATGAGCAAGCTCCCGGTGTATAAAATAGTTTCATTGTTAGCCCTTCTAGGATTCTGTTAGGATTCTGTGGTACCTATATTGTTCTTTTGTATAAAGTCCTCTAGTACAATACACTTTTGTGACTAAATTATAGCAGCATTTTTTTAGGCAACAACATGAAATTAAAGACATTGGCTTTGGCCACAATGATAGGACTAGGAACATTACCCTATTTCAATATTCCTATTGTGGTATCTACATATCAACGACGAAACCTTTTTCTAACCACTCTTCACTTTTAACTGTTCATAGCCAGTTCTACCTTGACAGCGATTTAATAAAAACTGGACCAACAATGATACTGGCCTACCAGTAGCCATTTTATCTTTCCCAGTCTTCCAGGCAGTACCAGCAATATCGAGATGTGCCCAACGAAATTTCTTCGTAAATCGAGACAAAAAACAAGCGGCTGTGATACTTTTTCCTCCGCCTACACCAATATTGGACATATCTGCTACATTACTGTCAATTTGTTCTTGGTAATCATCCCACAAAGGTAAGGGCCATACTCTATCGTAACTGTCTTTGCCCGCCGTTTCTATTTCCTGGATCAATACTGCATCATTACCCATCAATCCCGTAGTAACAGATCCCAACGCCACAATAATGGCATGTGTTAAGGTTGCCATATCAATCACAAGCTCCGGATCAAAACGCTCGCCATAGCTTAAAGCATCTGCCAGGATCAAACGACCTTCCGCATCTGTATTAATTACTTCAATCGTCTGTCCAGAAAGACTTTTTATGACATCACCGGGTTTAACAGCACTACCACTTAGTAAATTCTCAGTTAACGGCATAATACCGACAATATTAATAGGCAACCTGAGTATCGTAACTGCTTTTAGCACACCGAGTACACAAGCAGCTCCGGCCATATCAAACTTCATTTCTTCCATACCTGCCGCTGGCTTTATACAGGCACCACCTAGATCAAACGTTACGCCTTTACCAACCAACAGAACTGGCCGTTGTTCTTTTGCAGCACCATGATATTGCAAAATAATAAATCGAAGTGGTTGCTCTGAACCCTGAGCTACTGCTAACAAAGCACCCATACCCTCTCTCTGGATTTCCTCCTTTTCCAGCACGGTTACAACTAAACCTTCTTCCTTTCCTAAACGCTCAGCCTGTTCTGCCATATAGATGGGTGTACAAAAATTGGCTGGTAAATTGGCAAGATCCTTTGCTAAATGTATCCCAGCCGTAATTGCTACGGCTTGATCAATAACTGTTTCCGCCTGCAATATTTCAGTGGGATCAAGCAAATGAAAAAAAGCGAACTCCTTGGGAGCAGCATAATACGGCTTATCTGCCTTTTGAGTTTTAAATTGGTCAAAGGTATAGAAAAAATCTTCAGTTAATTCAACAGTTTGCCGAATTCTGGCATAAAAATCCGAGCCACAGGCACTTTCATAGCACAAGTAATCACATACACGATTCAGTTGCATTAATTTAATTCTGGCAGCTACACAACTTACTATCTTACGAAATACTGGCAACTTAATATTTTTTTCTTCTCCACAGTAAACAAGTAAAACCCGCTTTGCCGTAATGCCGGGAACAGAGTAAAGCAGCACGCTCTTGCCTAACTCCCCAACCAAGTCTCCTTGAGCTAACTGGTGACGAATGTAGCCTTGGCTTGCTTGATCCAATGCCTCTGCAGCGCGACTAAGCTCCATATTGCCAATAATACCGACAATAAGACAGTCAGAGACCTCTTGAGCAGCTACCGTGGATGTAAGCATATATTGCATGATGCGTTTTCCTCTGATGTATTGTAATAAAAAACGAAAAGCCTAGTCTATCCAAATTGTGCCGATTTTCTAGACTGTACACACGGGTAATAATCGCTTTTTTGTACAATGCTAACTGGATTCAAAACGGCCTTTGTGGAATAATTTCTAGCTCGGTAGGTCAATGTTGCCAAATGATCCTTTTCCGCTATTTAACTCGCGAAGTACTCACCAACCTGTCTCTCATTACGAGTCTTTTATTTGCTATTTTGATAAGTAATGAGTTTGTACGCTATCTAAACCAAATTGCAGGCGGCAAATTTGCTGTTAATATCCTATGTGAATTAATTATTCTTGAATCACCGCGATTTTTAGCCATTTTGCTCCCTTTCGGGCTATTTCTCTCTCTCTTGTTCTTTTACGGTCGTCTTTACGCTGATTATGAAATGACCACGTTGAATGCCTGTGGATGCAGTTTGGGACAATTAACGCGGTTGACTCTACCGCTAATCTTCTCGCTCAGCTTAGTAATTGCTGCCCTGAATCTATGGGTAAATCCAAAATTACTGAATTATCGCAACACATTACTCGCCCAAACCGGAACTGCCATAGAATTACAAACTGCACAACCTGGTAGTTTTCAAGAAACTAACGCCGGACGTCGAATTATTTATGTAGAAAGTATCTCTGGAGATCATAAATCTGTCAAAAATATTTTCATGGCACAAACTAATCCATACGAAAAACCAGTAGCGATAACACCATGGACAATACTCAGTGCAAATAGTGGCTACCAAATGATCAATGCAAAAACACGAGAGACCTTTTTTGTCGCTGTAAATGGTAAACGCTATCAAGGCATTCCAGGCGGAAAAGAGTATTATATTACACAATTCGCTAATTACGGAATTCGCGTCGATTCCCATATTGGAACTGTTAACAACCCACAAGAGTCCCTACCTAGCTCCGCTTTATGGCGAGCTACTAAACCCAATAAGCCTAGTTATTTTTCTGAATTGCAATGGCGAATATCTGCACCTATTTCTACATTATTACTAGCTATGCTGGCCATACCTTTGAGTCGGGTGAACCCACGCCAAGGCAAATATCTTCATTTATTGCCTGCCATTGTCATTTACATCATTTACTTCAATTTATTGCTCATTGGACGCAATTGGATAGAAAATAAAGACATTTCCTACCAATTAGGTCTGTGGTGGATACATGGTATGTTACTGATTATTATACTACTGGCGTGGTGTCGTACATTGGGTTGGAATCTTGTTACACACAGATTGATCCAATTTATCAAACAAATACGATGAAAATAATAGAACGTTATCTTGGTAAAACGGTCATTGCTGCAACATTGTCAGTATTAGGTGTGTTGCTAGCTCTCTTTACCCTCATCAAACTTATTGCTGAAACGCGCGATGTTGGCTATGGCCATTACACCTTACTGAATGCTTTTTATTATGTGTTACTTACATCACCTTCTCAGTTTTACAATTTTTCTCCTATCGCTGTTCTATTGGGGAGCATTCTTGGTTTAAGTGTATTGGCTAGACACAGTGAGTTAACAGTACTGAATGCCAGCGGTGTCTCTCTTTACCAAATTGCGTGGAACTTATTTAAATCCACATTGCCTATCGTTTTAATGATCATCGCCATCGGTGAAGGTGTAGCACCACGCGCTGCCAGACTCGCAGAAAGCCACAAAGCCTTTCTTACGACGAGCGGTCAAACCTTAATGACACAACAGAGATCACTCTGGATTCGAGATGGATATAATTTTCTCTACATTCAATCAATTCTA